>DATLLD010000107.1:0-31097 GCA_035538035.1 Gemmatimonadaceae bacterium
TCGATGAGGAGCAGATGATCGCGTTCAGCGCGGTGGACGGCACGGGGCGCGACGAGCTGGCGGAAGCGCTGGTGTCGCTGCTGGCGCAGGCGGCGGAGGCTGGCGAGCCTCAGGCGTCGATGCAGCCCGGCGAGCCGCGAAATGAGGGGACCGCCTCACAGCCCTAGGGGTAAAACCCTATCTTCCGCACATGCCCAAGATCCCGCTGCGCCAACTGCCCGCGCGTCCCGCGCACGCCCTTGCCGACGCCTGGCTCGCGCGGCTCGAGGAGAAGCTCGCGGACCCCGCCATCGACCGCTCCGACCTCTGTCGCGACACGCTGGTGGAGCTCTCCTTCCCGCGCTTCGCCGGCCGCGTCGAGGAAGCCCTGCAGGACGAGACGATCGCGCTCGGCACGCGCCTCGCCCTCTCCGCGCTCGACCCGCGGAACGTCACGCTCGAGCCTGAGTACTACGGCGATTGTGACCAGGAGAAGTTCCAGCGGGTGAAGCCCCTGCTCTGGCTCTGGTACTCGTTCGACCGGCTGCCCATCGGCGGGCAGAACGTGGACCTCGGCGTGAAGCTCCGTCGCCTCCTGGCGCCGCACATCTTCAAGCGCGTCGGCAAGAACTTCAAGTGCTTCCAGCACGTCGAGTTCTCGTTCGGCTACAACCTCGAGGTCGGCGACGACTGCGTGGTGCACCGTCACGTCCTGCTGGACGACCGCGGCGGCATCACGCTGGGCAACAAGGTCTCGATCAGCGACTACGCCAACATCTACTCGCACACGCACAGCATCGTCGAGCAGGTGGATGTCACCAACTCGATGACGGTACTGGGCGACGGGGTGCGCATCACCTACCACGCGACGGTGCTGGCGGGCGTGCATGTCGGCGAACAGGGCATGGTGGGCGCGGTGGCCGTCGCGACCAAGGACGTGCGCTCCTACCACGTCAACGTCGGCATCCCGGCCAAGAGCGTGCGGGTGAAGCCGAACGCGCCGGAATCCGCGCATGACCGGCTCCGGACGAGCACCGACCGGCAAGTCTAAGACACCCGCCCCCGATCTCGACGACGACGCGCAGCGCGGCGCGCGCATCGTCGCACTCGGGCTGCTGGACCGCGTCCGCGCGGAACGGACGCGACTCGCCGATACCGAAGACAAGTCGGCGCTGCACGACTTCCGCGTGGCGGTGCGCCGCCTGCGCAGCTGGCTCGAGGTGCGACGCGTGTTGCCGCGGCGCCTGGAGTCGCGGCGCGTGCGGCGCCTGCTGCGCCGGCTTGCCAAGGCGACGAACCAGAGCCGCGACGACGAGGTGTTCGCCGAATGGCTCAGCGCCGAACGCGACACCCTCGCGACCCGGAACCGCGCGGCGGCCGACTGGCTCCTCTCGCGTGTGACCCGGCACCGCGAGCGGGTCGAGCGTTCGCTGAGTGAGGAAGTCGAGCGCGACCTCGACCGCGCCGGCTCGCTGCTCGAGCGCCAGTTGGCACGATACGTCGTATCGCATGACGTAGCGCGGGGTTCGCTCGCCGTCCCGTTCGCCACGGCGCTATCCGGGCTCGTGCGCGCGGGTACTGCCCGCCTGCGTCGCCGCCTGCGCGCCGTGCAGGGACCCGAGGACGACACGACGATCCACAGCGCTCGCATCGCGGCCAAGCAGGTGCGCTACCAGCTCGATGCCGTCGCCGCCGTCACTCCGGGGGCGAAAGCCTGCGTGACCCGGCTCAAGGCCCTGCAGGACGTGCTCGGCGACCATAACGACGCGCACCTGTGGATGGGCGCGGTGCGCGAGGCGATCGCCACCGCCCCGCGCGCCGCGGTGCGCCAAGGGCTCGAGGCCATCGCGGTGCGGGCGGAGCAGCGGGGCGCCGAGCGGTTCAGCAAGCTGAAAGCCGACTGGCTCACGGGGGAACCTGCGCTCTTCACTGCGCTCGGCGCGCTGGCCGACGGGCTCGCCGCACGCGGCCGCGAGGGGATGGAGGTCGAGCGGAAATACCTGCTGCATCGCCTCCCTCCGAGGATGCCGCGCGGCACCGCGCATCGGATCGACCAGGGATACGTTCCCGGAGAGCGGATCGTGGAGCGCGTGCGCCGCGTGCGCACGGGCCCCCGGGTGCAGTACTTCCGTACGATGAAGGCGGGGCGCGGGGTCGCGCGCATCGAGGTCGAGGAAGCCTGCAGCCCCGCGCTCTTCGCTGCGCTCTGGACGCTCACCAAGGGTCGCCGCGTCCGCAAGCGCCGGCACGACGTGCGCGACGGCGAACTCACTTGGTCGATCGACGAATTCACCGACCGAAAGAAGCAGCTCGTGCTCGCCGAGGTGGAACTGCCGTCGAGCGAGACCGATGTCGCGTTCCCCGCCTGGCTCGCGCGCCAGGTCGTGCGCGAGGTCACGGACGAGCCTGCCTTCTCGAACCTTGCGCTCGCGCGCTGAGTCGCGGTCGTTTTTTGGGGCACGGTGCCGGAACGTCCGCGGGCGACCGGTCGTTCACACCGTGCCGGGGAGCGCCGCGGTGCTCTTGCCGGACGCCTCCGGCTCCACTCAACGAGGAGGAGGCACCATGGTCGAGATGCTCACTCGCAACTGGGGAGTGATGGTGAGCCGCGGCGTGATCGCCATCATCTTCGGCCTGCTGGCGCTCTTCAACCCGGGCACCACGCTCGCGACGCTCGTTTTGCTGTTCGGAGTATTCGCGATCGTGGACGGCGCGTTCATGATCTTCTCGGCGATCGCGAATCGCCGCAATCAGCCGCGCTGGGGCACGTTGATACTCGGCGGCATCCTCGGCATCGCGATCGGCGCGATGACGCTGTTCAGGCCAGGCATCACGGCCGTCGCACTGCTCGCCATGATCGCCATCTGGGCCATCATCATCGGCATCGCCGAGATCGTGGCCGCGATCCGGCTCCGCAAGGAGATCACGGGCGAGTGGATGTTCGTGCTCACCGGGCTCCTGGCCGTGGCGTTCGGCGCGGTCCTGATCATGCGCCCCGGCGTCGGCGCGCTCGCGATGATCGTCTATATCGGCGCCTTCGCGGTCGTCACGGGCGTCCTCGAGGTCGCTTTCGGGCTCCGGCTCAGGAACTGGGGCAGGCAGCACGGCACGATGCAGCCGCAGTCGGTCTGACGTCCCTCACCAGAACGCGGTCCTGAACGCGATGCCGCCGCGTACGCGCCAGTAGACCGAGAGGAACGGCAACGCGACGGAGGTGATGACCATCTCCGCCACGTGCGCCGGGTCGCGCGCCGTGCTCCGCAGCCGGCGCGCGGCCAGCAGACCCGTGAGCGCTCCCCACGCCAAGACTCCACCAGCGATCACCGGCGCCGAGCGCGCGAAGAGTCCAACGGCGGTGACAAGCGCCGCACCGATGATCGTATAGTAGAGCGGCGGGGACTCATGGCCGATGAACCGCCGGAAATTCGCCGGATGGCGCTTGAGGAGCAACGCGTCGTAGAGGTGCTTGTGCTCGGCGCGCAGGCACTCTCCCCAGCGCGCCGGCCGCACGGGGTGCTCGACTACGGCCGCGGGAGCGTCCACCACCGTGAACCCGCGATCGAGCAGCGAGAAGTGGAGATCGCTGTCCTCGCGCCAGGCGACCTTGAAGCGACTGTCGTACCCACCGATCGCCTCGAGTGCGCCGCGCCGGCAGAAGCAGTTCGCGGTCACGAAGCCAGCCGTGCCGAGTCGCGCCGCGTCGAACTGGTAGTCGGTCGGCGCGGCGCCGAGCGGCACGACGACGCGGCCAGCGGCAGCCTGCGCGCCATCGTGGAGGGCAGCGAGTCCCTGCCGCAGCCAGTCGGGGGCCGGAATCGTGTCGTCGTCGGTGAAGGCGATCACGGGCGCGCGGGCCGCCATCCAGCCAAGGTTCCTCGCGGCCGCCGGCCCCTGCCGCGGTGTGCCCTGTGACACGTAGCGCACGGGGACGCTCGCTGACGACGTCCACCGCTCCACTTGGGCGCGTGTCCCCTCGCTCGCGCCGTCGTCGCTGATGATGATCTCATATTCCTGCGGCGAGAGATCCTGCACGACGAGCGCTGCGAGCAGCCGCTCGAGCGTGGCGGCGCGCTCGCAAGTGGGAACCACGACGGAGCACTTCATGGGGCACCGCCCCCCGCCTCCTTCTCGAGCAGGAACGAGCCGATCACCAGCGCGTCGAGTGGCGTGCTCCAGAAGCTCTCCACCGCGTCGCGCGGCGTGCAGACGATGGGCTCGCCCCGCGTGTTGAACGAGGTGTTGATCAGGACGGGGACGCCCGTGCGCGCGTGGAAGGCCCGGAGGAGGTCGTAGTAGCGCTCGTGCTGGTCGCGGCGGATGGTCTGGATGCGTGCCGTGCCGTCAACGTGCCGCACGGCCGGGATGCGGTGCGCCTTCCCTTCCCGGACGTCGTGCACGAACAACATGAACGGCGACACGCACGCATCCCGGAACCACTCGCCAGCCTCCTCCTCCAGCACGACGGGCGCGACCGGGCGGAAGTCCTCTCGGTCCTTGATGTCGTTGAGCCGCGCCTGCATCTCCGCATGGATCGGCGACGCCAGGATCGACCTCGCACCGAGCGCACGCGGCCCGAACTCCATCGCGCCCTGGAACCAGCCGATCACCTTGTCGGCGGCGAGCAGTTCCGCTGTCTCCGCGGCGACGTCGCGCAGCCGGCGGATGGGCAGCTTCGCCCACTTGAGGAATTGCTCGATCTCCTCGTCCGTGTACGACGGCCCAAGGAACGCATGGTCCATGCGCCAGCCGCGCGGGGCGCCTTCTGCTTCTCGCTCTCGCGAGTCGGTCCAGAGCGCGGCGCCGAGCGCGGTGCCGGCGTCTCCCGCGGCGGGCTGCACCCAGATTTCGTCGAAGATCCGCGCATCGCGCAGCCGCGCGTTGAGCACGCAGTTGAGGGCCACTCCGCCCGCCATGCAGAGCCGTGTCGATCCGGCGGCCCCGCGCAGCCAGCGCGCCAGGGCGATCACTGATTCCTCCGTCACCACCTGCAGCGACCTGGCGATGTCGAAGTGTCGCTGCTCGACCGGCCCGCCGCGCTCGCGCGCCTCGCCAAGGCGCGTCTCGAGTGCTCCCGCACAGACTTCGTATGCGCCGTCACCGCCGACGCGAACCATCTCCCGGAACTCGGCGAGGAACCGCGGCTCGCCATAGGACGCCAGCGCCATGACCTTGTACTCATCCGACGACCGCAGGAACCCGAGGTGGGCGGTCACCTCCTCGTAGAGCAGGCCGAGCGAGTGCGGCAGTTCCACCGCGCCGATGCGCTCGAGGGACGAGCCCTCGGCCCGCCAATAGGTGGTCGTCGCTCGCTCGCCGCGCCCATCCAGGCAGAGGACGGCGGCATCGGCGAACGGCGACGGCAGGAACGCGCTCGCGGCATGCGCGAGATGATGATCCACGTAGTGCCACCGGAATGGCCCGCCGGCACTGCATCCGCGGAACCGGCTCGCGAGATGATGTGGTGCGCCGTCGGCCAGCTGGCCCGGCGCGTTGACGATCGATGCGAGGAAGAGCGAGTCCCAGTCGTCGTGGGCCCGCTTCGAACCATGCTCACCGCCTGCGAGCGGGATGGTGATCGTGGCGTCCTTTATTCGCTTGCCGAGCAACTGCGCTGGGTCGAACGAGTAGGCGACATGATCCACGTCGCGGAGATCGATGCCCGCCTTCGCGAGGCAGTGATGGATGGAATGGAACGGCAGCTCCCACGCGGAGAACGGGACCGCCCGCTTGCCGTGCTTGATGCGCGTGAAGCGTTCCTCCTCGACCGCGGCGACGACCGCGCCATCGCGGACGAGGCAGGCGGCGGAATCATGAAAGGCGGCGTTGATGCCGAGCGAATACGTCATGCGCCGGCGCCCTCCGCCACGGGCCGCGTGTGGGCACGCGACTCGAGGAGCTCGCATGCGGCGTCCACGACCTCCTCGGGCCCGATGCGCCGCAGGCAATCGTGATGTCCCTCGAGGCAAATGCTGCTGTAGCAGTATTTGCACGGCACGTCGAACGAGAGCGTCCGGTGCGCGACCATCCACGGCGTGTGCTGCGGATTCGTCAGCGCGTAGAGGTCCACCACCGGCGTGCCGAGTGCCGCCGCGATGTGCGCCGGGCCGGTGTTGTTGGTGATGAGGAGCGGTGCCGCGCCGATGAGCGCGGCGAGGGCGGCGAGGTCGATCTTTTCTTGGCCGGCCACCGAGGTCGCGCCGACGACCCCCTCGCACACCTCAGCGGCGAGCGCGCGCTCGGAGTCATCGCCCGTCACGACGACCTTGCAGCCGGTGCGCTCCATGAGCAGCCGCGCGGCCTTGGCGAACTGCCCGGCGGGATAGCGGCGCGACGGCGCCGTCGCGCCGGGGTGCACGATGACCCACGGCCGTCCCGGCTCGATGCCCAGCGACCGCAGCAGCGCCCGCACGTGGGCGACCGCGCCGGGCGGCAGTGCGAGTGAGAGCCGCTCGTCCGCAGTGCGGAAGCCCAGCGCGGCCGCGAGATCGAGCTGGCGCCGCACTTCGTGCCGCACGCCCTGTTCCGGCTCCGATTCGGGCACCCGGTCGGTGAGCAGCCGGTATGGGTTCTCGCGACAATGCGCCGCGCGCAGCGGGATGCCGGCAAGGTGGCACATCATGGCCGCCGGCAAGGCGCTCTGGCTGTACACCGTGAAGATCACCGCCGCGTCGAAGCGGCGCGCGCGCAGCCGCGCGATCATCTCGCGATCGGCGAAGCCGTCGTCGGCGCGGCATGCGGCGCCATGCTTGAGCCAGGGCGCATCGTAGGCGATCACCTCGTCGACCTCGGGGACGAGTCGCGCGATCGCCGCGCCGGCGCCGGAGGTCAGCAGCGTGACGCGCCGTGCGCGCGGCGTGCCACGCACGGCCCGCAGCGCCGGCGTCGTCATGAGGACGTCGCCGATGGTGTCCAGGCGCACGCAGAGCACGTCGCGCGCACTGCGCCAGCGGAGGAGAGCATCATCCATGCGGTGCCTCACTCGTGGTGCGCGAGGATCAAGCGCACTGCCTCGCCGAGGTCCGTCGCGACCACGTCCGGCCGCCGCAACGGTGAAAACAACGCCACCCACTCCGTCTCCCCTCCGTTGTCCACGAACGCGGCGCGGCAGCCCGCGCGGTGCGCGGCCTCGACGTCATCGAGCGTATCGCCGATCATCCATGACCCCCGCAGGTCGGCCCCCAGTCCGTCGCGCGCCTTGTATAGGAGGCCGGGCGCCGGCTTTCGGCAGTCGCACGCGCGCGAGTACTCCGCTCGCACGCCTTCAGGATGGTGCGGGCAGTACAGGAAGTCCTCGAGCGACACGCCGAGCTCGCCGAGGAGTGCGCGCAGGCGCCGTTCCACCGCGACGAGCGCGTGCTCGGGAAAGAGCCCGAGCGCGACGCCCGGCTGGTTGGAGATCACGGCGAAGCGAAAGCCGGCGTCGCGCAGGCCGCACAGCGCATCGGCACCGCGCGCGAGCGCGATTCGCGTGGGGTCCACGTTGTACGGGACGTCATCCACCAGCGTGCCGTCCTTGTCGAGGAACGCGAACCGGCGCGAGCCGCTCATCAGCGGTGCCCCGCGAGGAGGGGCTCAAGCTCGGGATCACGGTGCGCGCAGAGCTCGTCGTACACGCGCGCGAGCGCATCCACGACCGTGTCCCAGCTGAAGAGTTCGCGCGCTCTCCGTACGCCCGCGCGGCCGAGCGCCGCGGCCATCGACGGTGCGGCGTGCAACCGCGCGATCCGCTCCGCGGCCATCTCCGGCGCGTGCGGCGGCACGAGGAACCCCGTCTCGCCGTCGCGCACGGTGTAGAGGAGGCCACCGACCGCCGACCCGACGACCGGCGTGCCGCACGCCATCGCCTCCAGCGGCGTCATCCCGAAGGGTTCGTACCACGGCAGCGTGACGAACACGTCCGCCGCGCTGTAGTAGAGACGGAGCAGGCGCATGTCGCGCCGGCCCGTGAACGTCACCGCGTCGTCGATGCCCTCCTCCCGCGCGATCGCGCGCAACCGCGCGATCTCCGGCGTGACCGCCGGATCGGGCTGCTCGCTTTCACCGCCGACGATCACGAGCTGCGCCGGCACGCCGTGCGACCGGCGCGCCTGCGCCACCGCGCGAATCGCGTCGTCCACACCCTTGCGCGGCACCAACCTGCCGAGCTGCAGCACGACGAAGTCACCGTCGGCCAGGCCCAGTGCGGAGCGCGCCCGGTGTCGCGGGACGGCGTGGAAGACGAGCGGATCCACGCCGCACGGCACGAGCCGTAGCCGCTCGTCGTGGGCGCCGTAGAGCGCAATCAGGTGCTGCCGGTCCTCGGGACATTCCGCGATCACGCGGTCCGCCTCGGCCACCAGCCGCTCCTCGATCGCACCGCGCTCCGGCGGAAAGCGGTCCGCATCGGCCTGATGGAGCCGGCGCACGCGTCCCAGCGCGTGGAAGGTCATCACGAACGGCGTGCCGTGCGCCACGCGCATCGCCAACGAGGCGAGGCCGGACATGAAGAAGTTCGCATGGCTCACGTCATAGGGGCGCGCGCGGCTCTCCGAGAAGCGGACGATGTTCTCGGCGAACTCGCCCATGTGCGGCAGCAACTCCTCCTTGGGCACGAACATCGGCGGACCGGCGGGGACGTTCACCACCCGCACCCCATGCGACCATTCCTCCACGGCGGGAGCGTCGTCGCGGTCGCGGCGCGTGAAGACATCCACCTCGTCGCCGGCCGCGGCCAGCCGGCGCGCGACCTCCGCCACATACACGTTCTGTCCGCCGCAATCGACCCCGCCGAGCGCCGCGAGCGGCGAGGCGTGGTCACTGATCAGCGCGATTCGATTGGGCATGGTGCACCCTCCCATGACTTGTGGCGGGGATGGCCAGCGCGGAGAAGGAACGTCGGCGACCGGCGACGAGATTGAACGCGGCATCCCAGTCGGCGATGAACCGTCCGATGCCGAAGCGCTCGATCGCCTGCTTCCTGGCACGCTCTCCCATCTCGCGCGCGGCCGCGCGGTCGCGAAGCAGCGCGCGCATGTTTGCGCAAAGGCGCCCCAGGTCGGTGTCCACGAACCCGGTCTCGCCGTCGACGAGCACCGTCGACATCTCCGTCGTGGCGAGCGCGACGACCGGCATGCCGATCGACATCGCCTCGATCACCGCGAGCCCGAGGCTGCTCCACCGTGACGGGTGGAAGAGGAACCGGTAGCGCGCCTCGACCGCGCGCAGCGCCGGTGGGTCGACCTCACCGAGCCCGCCGAGCGATTCGGCATCCATCCCGATGAGATCGAGCGGCACGGTCGCGCGCGCGCGAAGGAAGAGATCGACGCCGAGGCGGCGACCGCGCGAGCGGAGGTTGTTGATGACGACGATTCCGCGCTCGAGTTCCCCCGTGTAGTGCACGTCCGGCGGCACGAGCACTCCGTGCTCGATGACGCGCACCGGCGACCGCCCGGTGTCCCACGCGAGCGCGTTGAAGTGCGTGACATGCACCACCAGCACGGAGGGATCGTCCACGGGATGGCGCTGGTCCGTCGGGTGGTCGAGCGGCGGATCGTGCTCGAGGAAGATCCGCGGCAGCGCTCGCTGCGGCGGCGAGAGAATGCGGTGCTGATCCTCGAGCCAGTTGCGGCGCGTCTGGAAGAGGATCACGTCGAACGGCCGGCGCGCCACTTCGGCCGCGGGGACCTCGTGCAGGTTCGCGGGCCACGGGAAGCTTCCTGAGCGGCCTCCATACCCGTCGGTGCGCCCGGGAAGGAACGGCACGAAGAAGTCGTGCGGCGCCTGCGAGAGGTACCAGAGATAGTTGCCATGCACGTGCCACGTGAACACGCGCAATCGCCGGCGGACGCTTCGGTCAGATCGCATGCGCCTCGTGCCTGCTCCCGGCGAACAATGCGAGCGCCGCGTCCGCGACCTCCCGTTCACCGACCCCGGCGGCGCATTCATGCCCGGTGGGACAATCGGCATGCATGCACGGACGGCACGGTACGTCGTGCCAGAGCACGCGATGGCGGCCTGCATCCGCCGGCGCCCACCGCCGGACATCGGAGCCACTCGCGACCACGACGCTCGGGGTCCCGAGCGCGGCGGCGATGTGCGAGACGCCGGTGTCGTTGCAGACGAGCACTCGCGCGTCGGCCAGAAGCGCCGCCAGCGCGCCGAGTGAGAGACGCCCGGTGAGGTCGGTGCACCTGCGTCGTGTCGACATGGCGTGGCGCACCGCCGCGGCCAGCGGGGCTTCGTCCTGTACGCCGGTGAGGATCACCTCCGCGCCGGCGTGCACGAGCGCATCGGCCACCGCTGCGAACCGGGACGCGAGCCAGCGCCGCGAACGCATGCGTGCGCCAGGGTGAACGAGACAGTACGGCCTACCGCCGGACATGAGTGCGCGCAGCTCCGGGACGCGGTCGAGCTCCCCGCGGTCCGCATCCATCACGGGGAACTCGAGCGCATCTCCCTGCGGCGCTATTCCCAGCGCGTCGACGATGCGCAACAGCCGGTGCGGCTCGAGCCCGGCCGCGGGCCAAGGCACGAAGCTTCCGGGCTCGGGGATGAAATCACCGGCCCTGTAGAACCCGGCCGTGCGCCGCGCGCCCATCAGGGCCACGAGTTCGTTGACGTGCGAGCCGCTGCCATGCAACTGCACCGCGAGGTCGAACTGCCCGTCCTGCACGTCGCGCAGGAACTCGACGATGCGGCGCGGCGACGACTGCTGCTCGGGCAAGCCCGGGAAGCCGGGGAACTCGATGAATGCGTCGAGGTATCGTGAGAATCGCGCGGCGAACTCCTTCGCCCATGGCAAGCCGACCAGCGTGATGTGCGCCTCGGGCCAGGCGGCGCGAATCGCTCGCAACGCCGGCACGGCGCAGAGCATGTCTCCGAGTTGCAACGCGCGCACGACGGCGATGCGCAATGGATGCCCCCCTGGGAAGCGGTTCAACTTTCATCGCTCAACCATCCCCCATGGCCGTTGGTTCCTCGGAACGCCGGCGCCGTCATCCACCGGTCCTCCATGATGCGCCCGCCGCGGCGCCCGCCCCGACGATCGGTGAGGTGGGGCGGCGCGTCGACATGCACAACATCGCGCAGACCATCATGGTGCAGCTCTCCGGCGGCGTGTTCCTGACGGCGTACGCGCTCGCACTTGGTGCGGGTGCGTTCTTGATCGGCGTGATCGCGGCGCTGCCGTTCTTCATGAAGCTCTCGCAACTCTATCTCTCGTGGCGCATCGAGCGGCTGGGGCATTGGCGCCACACGGCGTTCCGTGGCGGTGCGCTCGGGCGCGGTGCGCTGCTCTTCGCGGCGTTCGTGCCGGCTGGCGCGACGCTGCTGTACGGGGCGCCGGCGGGCGCCATCGCGCTCACCGTGATCATCGCGCTGTTCGCGCTCGGCGCCACGATCTTCGAGCTGGGGTTCCTCACCTGGATGGCGGAGCTGATACCGGCCGAGCGCCGCGGCGAGTTCTGGGGCCGTCGCGGCCGCCTGTCGGGGCTCACCGCGCTGGCGATGGGGATCGCGGCGGCGTTCGTGCTGCAGCGCGTGCAGCGAGGCTCCGGCGATGTCGCGCCCTTCGGCTGGATGTTCGGCGCCGGCGGGCTCATCGGGCTCGCCGGCCTGCTCTTCCTGCGGCGCATCCCGGACTCGCGACGCCAGCGCACGCGCGCCGCCGCGCCGCGCGTCGCCGAGACGCTGCTTCGCCCCACGCGCGACGCCAACTACCGCCGGTTGCTGGTGTTCGTCGCGTGGTGGGGGTTCGCCGGCGGCCTCATCGCGCCGTTCTTCACCGTGTACATGCTGCAGGACCTCGGGCTGTCGCTGCTCACGGTGACCGTGCTCACCACCATCACCGGCGCCACGATGTCGTTGATGCAGCTCTTCTGGGGCCGGCTCGGCGACCGCTTCGGCGCGAAGACCGTGCTGCGGACCGGCACCTACATCATCACGCTGGTGCCCGCGCTCTGGCTCCTCGTCGGCGGCGCCGGCACATGGCTGATCATCGTGATCCAGCTGCTCGCGGGCTTCGGCTGGGGCGCCTACCATCTCAGCCTGAACAACCTGATCCTCAAGATCGCACCCGACGATGCGCGTCCCTCATACCTCGCGACGTTCGGCGCCGTGAACGGCGTGTCGGAGTCCATCGCGCCGGTGCTCGGCGGCGCGCTCATCGTCACCATCCAGGCCGCCGGCGTGGGGAGCGAGCGCGCGTTCCAATCGATGGTCGCGGTGTCGCTGCTGCTGTTCGCGACGGCCACGCCACTGCTCAGCTTCGTGCACGAGGAAGGGGCGTCGACCGTCGGCCGGATGATCCGGGTGATCGGGCGCTACCGCTCGATGGACGGCGCGTTCCCGCAGGGACTGCTCTTCGACCACGTCTACACCCACCTCGCGCGCATGGCGGACCTCGTCGCGCACGAGCGGCGCGCGGCGAGGCGATGAGACGCGAGATGCGCTAGAGCTTCAGCTCGATCACGTCGTGGACGGTCTTCTCGCGCATCAACGCCCGCGCGTCGTCGAGCGAGCGTTGTTCCATCGGCCAGCTCAGGCGACGGCGCGCCTGGCTCGGGGTGAGCCAGGCGAACTTCCGGTGCTCCTCGCCGAGCTTGACCGCACCCTCGGGGGCCACGACGGCCGCGAACACCGCCGCCAGCTGCACCGTGCGCGCCGGCAACAGGTAGAACGAGTGCATGCCGATCGAGTAGAGCCGCTCGGCCTCGAGCCCCGTCTCCTCGCGCAGTTCGCGCAGCGCGGCGGCCTCGAACGCCTCGCCCGGGTCGATCTTGCCGTGCACGATCTCCCACGAGCCGGGACAGCGCGTGCCCTCGGCGCGCTGCAGCGCCAGGACGAGCCAGCCGCGCGCGACGGGACGGAAGACGACCACGTCGACGACGCCGAGTTCGACCGCCGGGATGCCGGTCATGGAGCGGACTTCGCCTTGCGGTCGAGGAGCGAGTGGATGCGCGCCGAGAGAGCGCGCGCGCGGAATGGCTTGGTCAGGTAGTCGCTCGCGCCGTACTCGAACACGCGCACCTCGCTGTCCTCATCACCCTTGGCGGTGAGCACGATCACCGGGAGCTTCTGCGTCGCCGGCCGCGCCCGCAGGTGACTCAGCACGCCGTAGCCATCGAGCCGCGGCAGGTTGAGGTCGAGAACCACCAGGTCGGGAGCGAGGCGGTCCACCTCGTCGAGCGCGATCACTCCGTCGGCGGCCTCGAAGACGACGAATCCCTCGCGCTCGAGCAGGTCCTTCATCACGCGGCGCAGCGACTCCTCATCCTCCACCAGCAGCACGCGCTTGGCCACGACCTTCCGGTGCTTGCTGTCGTCGACGAGCTCGAACGAGTCCCCGGTGAAGGTCGCCACCGGCGTATGCCGGCCCCCCGAGCGTCGCGCGGTCGTGGTGCCGGGGCCCTGTTCGTCGTCGAGGCGCGGCGCCGTCATCGCGCTGGGGCGCGGCGGCTCGGCATCGTCCCGTGCGTCGCGCTGCTGCTGTGACTGCTGTGCCGCCGCTCGCTGCTGCGCCTGGTCGACCGGCATCTCGAGTACGCGCAGGAGCTCCTCGATGGTGGTCTCGCCCTGGCGCACGTGCTGCACGCCGGACTCCCAGAGCGATCGCATGCCGCCCTCGCGCGCGGCGTCGTTGATGCGCTCGACGCTCTCGTTGCCCGCGATGCGGCGCTCCACCTCGTCGGTGGCGTACAGCACCTCCTCGATGGCGAGCCGGCCGCGGTAGCCCGTCATCGCGCACTCCGCGCAGCCGACGGCGCGGTAGAGCGAGCCCTGCTCGGGGAAGAAGCGCGTGAGCCGCTCGGGCACCTGTCCCACGGCGATCTCGCGGCAGTGCGGGCAGATGCGGCGCATCAGGCGCTGCGCCACCACGCCCTTGAGTGCCGCCGCGATCTTGTAGCTCTCGATGCCGATGTCGACGAGGCGCGTGACGGAACTCGCGGCATCGTTGGTGTGCAGCGTCGAGAGCACGAGGTGGCCCGTGAGCGACGCCTGGATGGCGATGTTCGCCGTCTCCTTGTCGCGGATCTCGCCGACGAGGATCACGTCCGGGTCCTGTCGCAGGATCGACCGCAGCGCGGCCGGGAAGGTCAGCCCCGCCTTCTCGTTCACCTGCACCTGCACGATGCCGGCGAGCCGGTACTCCACCGGGTCCTCGACCGTCACGATGTTCACGCCGCGACCCTGCACCGAGCGCAGCATCGAGTAGAGCGTCGTCGTCTTGCCCGAGCCCGTGGGGCCGGTGACGAGCACGATGCCCTCGCGCGCCTGCAGCAATTCCATGATGCGCTGATGCTCGTCCGGCAGCAGCCCCAGCGCGTCGAGCGAGAGCACGGTCGAGCGCTGGTCGAGGATGCGGATGACGACCTTCTCGCCCTGCGACGCCGGCAGCGTCGAGACGCGGAGGTCCACCCGGTTGCCGCTCACCGCCACGCGCGCGCGGCCGTCTTGCGGCCGCAGGCGGTCGGCGATGTCGAGCTGCGCCATGATCTTGATGCGCGACACCAGCGGGATGCCCGCCGGCTTGGGGAGCACCATCTCCTGCCGCAGCACGCCGTCGATGCGGTAGCGCACGGCGACGCCGCTCTCCTCCGGCTCGAGGTGGATGTCCGACGCGCGGGACTGGATGCCGCGCGCGATGATGCTATCCACCAGCTGGATCACCGGACGGTCGCCCGCGCGATTGGCGGCGATGTCGACGTCGGCCTCGTCCGCGGTCTCCGCGATGTTCTCGACGTCGTACGTGCCCTGCACGTTCTCGAGGATCTTGTCGAAGATGTCGTCGGGCCGGTAGAGCTCGTCGATGCGCTCTGCGAGCCGGCGCGGCGCGGCGATCAGCATGCGCACCGTGCGGCCGAGCGCGAACGCGATCGTGCGCTCGCAATCGAGGTCGAGCGGGTTCGCCGTCGCGATCTCGATCGCCGAGTCGGAGACCGTCAGCGGGACGATCATGTACCGCCGCGCGAGCGTCTCCGGCACCAACTCGCGAGCCTGCTGCGAGACGGTGGAAAGGTTCGCGACCTTCATGCGGAACCGCGCCGCGACCGCGGCCACGACCGCGTCGTCCGCCAGGTAGCCGCGCTGGACGACCTCTTCCCAGACGCTCAGCGGCGCCTGCGCCCGGATCGCCTCCAGCTGCTCGTCGCTGAGGAGCCCCTGGAGGGTCGGCAAGATCCATTCGTCCCGCGCCTGCTTGACTGGACTGCCCATTTAACCGGGTCGACTCCTCATGGGGAACGCGGAAGGGAATGAGCTGGGAAACATATCAAAGCACCGGCCACAGGTCGCGCGCGACGTCGATGGAGACGAGCCAGCCACCGCGAGTCGCCTTGCCCACGTCGAGCCGCAGCAGGTCGAAGAGACCGAGCACGCCGACGCCAGCGGAAGGCCACCATCCACCGCTAGTGCGGTTCAGGGAGCCCGGGCCCGGGCCCGTCGTCGGGCCACGACCATCGATCCAAACGGCGTGCACCCACGGCGCCAGCGTCAACGTCGACGGAACCTTGCCGAACCTACCTAAGTCCAGCGCCACGAACGGGATACGCGACTGCCATTCGATTCGCTGACTGACTCCGACTCGGCCGCGCAACGAATGGAAGTCGTACCCCGGTCCGGTCACCGGCCCGCCGAAGAACACCGCGGACTGCTCGGGCGCGCCGCTCGAGACCGCCGCCGCAACGGTACGCCAGACCAGCTGCCCGTTGCCTGCCGCGAGCTGCCCCTCTGTATCGAAGGACGCGCGAAGGTGGTCGCCCGTCTCCACCGCCCCGCCCTGCCACGCCACTCGCGCGCCCGTGAGGCGGGCCGACACTTCCCATCGCGTGGCCGAAGCGGTGACCGCACGCGCGTGCGACCAGCCGAGGGTCGCGCGCCAGAGGTGGACGGAGTCGGCCGCGATGGTCTGCTCATACCGCCCCGTAGCCGGACGCGCCCGCACCGCGAGAGGGCGATCGCTCTGCCGGCCGAGTTCGAGCGAGAGACGCGGGGCCGACGCGCCCGAAAGCGTGCGCTCGACTCGCACGAACGCGCCGCGCGCGCCGTACGGGTCGGTCCAGTCCGAGCCGAACTCCTGCGCGGCGATCGAGTTTCGCAGGCCGCTCACCTCGCGCGCGTCCCCCGCCTCCATGAAATCATCGAAGCCGCCGACGGTCACCGCGAACCGCGCGCGCGACCGCCACTCCACTTCCCCGCGCAACTTGGCGTCGTCGTCCGACGAGCCGTAGCGCGCCGCCGCGCGCGCGGAGAACCCGCGCCCGAGCCGCTGCGTGATGCCCGCCCCCAGCGCGAACCCCTCGGCGCGATTCACCCGCACCACGTCGGAGATGCCGCGCGTGGCCGGCGACGTGCTGCGCGCGCGTGCCAGCGCACCGGCGCGCACGAGGTCACGCGCTTCGTCCTGCACGCGTCGCACCTCCTCCGCGTCCAGCGCGCGCACCTCATCGGGCAGGGTCCCCAGGATCGTTCCCTCGAACGGATACGCGCGCTGCGCCTCGAGCGGCGCCTCGCTGATCTCCGCGCCGATGAAGGTCGCCGGCGGCAACCCGACGTTCGTCCGCACGCAGCAGATCTCCCAGCGGCCGCGGATGATGCCGCGCGCCGGAAAATCCATCCAGCTCGCGGAGCGGCGGATCTCGATCTCCTGGCGGCGCGGCAGCCAGAAGCGGCCGTCCACGAGCCCGTTCTCGAGGATCACCGAGACGTCCTCGAGCTGCTTGTCCTTGAGCGCGGCGCGCGTGAACGAGAGCGTCATGCGCACCACGCTGCCCGTGACCCGGTCGATGTAGACCGCGCCGACCGCGGCCGCGGCGCCGTCGTCCTTCGGACGCACCTTCACCATCATCACGTCGATCGCGCGGTCGCTCGTGCGGATCGCGAGCGAGTCGGAGATGGCGTAGTCGTACGTCTGGAGCCCGCGCGCCGAGAGCGGGTGCGGCACGTCGCGCACCTCATCGCCGTCGCCGAGCCGGATGATCTCGGGAAAGTTGTTCTGCACCACGCCGAGGTGGTCGCGGTGGTACTTGATGTCGGTCGGGAGCAGGAGCGTATCGCGGCGGCCGACGACGCGTTGCTTGCTCCGGTCGGGCGCGCCCCAATAGACTTCGACCACGAGCTCATCGGACTTGATGAGCTTGGGCGGCTCGGGGAATCCTTCGCCGAGCTGCGCCAGGAAGGTCAGGTAGCCGTGGGCCCGCGCGGTGTAGTCGGCGAGCCCCGTGTCGGCGAGCTGGACGGCGCGGCGCTGGATGGCCGCGCTCACGAGCGCCTTGGTGCGCTCGTCGTTCCAGGTCTCCTGCGCCGCCACCGCGCGCGGCGTCAGCGACACGTTCAACACACACAGGATCGCGGCGCTCGACAGGACCGCGCGCAAGGGACGCATGGACGGAAGATCGCGGTTGGACTTGCCGGGGACAACGCCGTTCGACCGCATGCCGGTCATTTTCGCATGAGCTTCGACGCATTCATGGACCGGGCTCGCGCGCATGGCGCGGGCGCACTGGTACCCGTCTGGCGCGACTGCCTGCTCGACAGCGACACCGCCGTCTCCGCCTTCCATCGCCTGCGGCAGCAGCCGTTCGCGTTCCTGCTCGAGTCCGCACCGGCAGGCGGCGAGACGTGGGCGCGCTACACCTTCCTCGGCACCGCACCGCGCGCCGCCTGGCGGCTGGTGGACGATCGCGTCGAGGACTGGACGCCCGCGCTCGGCTGGCACGGCGCGCGCACGCCCGCCGACCCGTTCGCCGACCTGCAGGCGATCCTCGATGCACATCCACCCGCGGAGGTGCCGGAGCTCGGCGCCTTCTGGGGCGGCGCCGTCGGCTACTTCTCGTACGACGCCGTCCGGCACATCGAGCGGCTCGAGAACCCGCCGCCGCGCACCACCGACGCGCCGGACGCGCTCTTCCTGCTGACCGGCGCCGTGGTGATCGTCGACAACCTCCGCGCGCAGGCGCGCGTCGTGGTCGGCGTGGTGGTGCCGGACCTCCCCGACGAAGCGGCCTGTCGCCGCGCGTGGGACGACGCACAGCGCGAGATGGACGAGACGATCCTCCGCCTGCGCACGGGACCCGCGCTGCCGCCGCTCGAGCTGGACCCGGGCGCGGCGCCGGCCGAGGGCATGTCGAACTACGGCCGCGAGAAGTTCATGGCCGACGTCATGCGCATCAAGGAACACATCGTCGCCGGCGACATCTTCCAGGGTCTCATCGCGCGGCGCATCTCCGTGCCCCGCGACTTCGACGGCACGTCGCTCTACCGCGCCATCCGCGTGCTGAATCCGTCGCCCTACATGTTCCACCTCGTGCTCGGGGAGATGGAACTCGTCGGCAGCTCTCCGGAGTTGCTGGTGCGCGTCGCCGACGGCAAGGTGGTCGTGCGGCCCATAGCCGGCACGCGTCCGCGCGCCGCCACCGCCGCCGAGGATGACGCGCGGTCGGCCGAGCTGCTCGCCGACGAGAAGGAGCGCGCCGAGCACATCATGCTGGTGGACCTTGGCCGCAACGACGTCGGGCGCGTGGCCGAGTACGGCTCGGTGGAGGTCACGGAGCTCATGAAGGTGGAGCGCTACTCGCACGTGCTTCACATCGTGAGCCAGGTGGAAGGCCGGCTGCGCGGCGGACTCTCGGCCATCGACGTCTTCAAGGCGACCTTCCCCGCCGGCACCATGACCGGCGCACCCAAGGTCCGCGCGATGGAGATCATCGACGAGCTCGAGCCGGAGCGCCGTGGACCCTATGCGGGCGCGCTCGGCTACATCGCCTGGGGTGACCGTCGCATGGATCTCGCGATCACCATCCGCACCTGCATGCTCACGGGCGACACGGCTTCGGTGCAGGCCGGGGCCGGCATCGTGGCGGACTCCGACCCGGCGAGCGAATGGGCGGAGACCGAGAACAAGGCACGGGCGATGCTGACCGCCATCGGGCGAGTGCGGGCGGCCACGGTCGCGTGACGGCTGCCACGGGCGTATTTTCCGCGCATGGCATTCCGTCTCGTCGGCATCGACAATGCGTTCAACTTCGACCTCCGCGGCGGTGAGCCGCTGAGCGTCGGACGGGCCGTGACGAACGACTGCCCCGTGGTCGATCCGACCATCTCGCGCAAGCATGCCGAACTGCGACTGGTGCCCGGTGGCGTCGAGGTCACGGACGCGGGGTCGAGCAACGGCACCTTCGTGAACGGCGTGCAGGTGCAGCAATCGGTCGTGGTCTCGGGCGACGAGCTCACCTTCGGCAAGGTCGTCTTCCGCGTGGAATCGACCGCAACACCGATGGCTTCCATGCCAGCGCAAGTGACGCCACTGCCGGGGGCCCGGCCGTCCGGCCGGGCCCCCGACCATCAGTCCGAGCAGCCCGCAGATACGCTGGACCCCGCCAAGGAAAGGCCGCCTACGGTCGGCGCCCCGCGCGCCGGCGCGACGATCGTGCGGCAGATCCCCAAGGTTGCCGAGTCCGGTTCCCTCGGCACCAGCGTCAACTCGCGGCTTGCCGGCGCGGCCGACCCGGCGGAGAAGGATCGGCGCAAGCTCGCCATCCTGCTCGAGGTCTCCAAGGGACTCACCCGCGCCACGGACGTGCACGCACTGCTCGTCAAGATCGCGGAGTACGCCTTCCAGACGCTCGAGGCGGACCGCTGCGCGATCCTCCTGATGGACGAGACGGGTACGCTGCAATCCAAGATCTCGCGCGACCGCCGCGGCACCGAGGCGTCGGCCGAGATCCCGCAGTCGATCGCGCTGACGGCGGTCAACGACAAGGTCGCCGTGCTCTCCGACGACGCCGGCGAGGACGAGCGCTTCACCGGCCAGTCGGTGCTGCTGCAGAAGGTGCGGTCGGCGATGTGCGTGCCGCTGATCGGCAGCGAAAACCGCGCGCTGGGCGTGCTCTACGTCGACAACTTCTCGCTCAAGCGCTTCGGCGAGACCGACCTCGACTTCCTGATCGCGTTCTCCGGCATCGCCGCGGTGGCACTGGAGAACGGGCAGTTCGCCGAGCGCATCCGCCGCGAGGCATTGGCCCGCAGCAACTTCGAGCGGTTCTTCACGCCGGCGCTGGCGGCGCGCATCGCGTCGAGCCCGGATGCCATCAAGCTCGGCGGCGACAAGCGTCGCGTCGCCGTGCTCTTCAGCGACATCCG
Source organism: Gemmatimonadaceae bacterium (assembly GCA_035538035.1). Classification (GTDB taxonomy): domain Bacteria; phylum Gemmatimonadota; class Gemmatimonadetes; order Gemmatimonadales; family Gemmatimonadaceae; genus Pseudogemmatithrix. The sequence continues at coordinate 20,095 of DATLLD010000107.1, forward strand.
CGGCTTCACCGCGCTCTCCGAGACGATGAACCCGGATGCGATGGCGAAGCTGCTGACCGAGTACTTCACCGAGATGGTGGAGTGCGTGTTCCGGCACGGCGGCACGCTCGACAAGTTCATCGGCGACTCGGTGATGGCGCAGTGGGGCGCGCCGCTGGGCGAGCCCGACGACTGCGACCGCGCGATGAACGCCGCACTCGACATGATGGCCGAGCTCGACCGCCTCAATGTGCGCTGGCAGTCGGAAGGCCGGCCGACGCTGGCCATCGGCATCGGGCTCAACGTCGGCGATGTGTTCGCCGGCAACATCGGCAGCGACCGCCGCCTCGAGTACACCGTGATCGGCGATCCCGTGAACGTCTCGAGCCGCCTCTGCGGCGCCGCGGCCGCCGGCGAGATCCTGCTCTCCGCGCCGTTCCGCGCCGCACTTGGATCGGCGCCGCCGCTCGACACGCTGCCGCCGATGGAGCTCAAGGGCAAGAGCCAGGCGCTTCCCGTGTTCCGCGTAAAGCGGTGAGCCTTCGCGGCGCGGCGGCGCATGTGCCGCCGGGGTACGAGCGTGTCATGGTCGGCGACTCCACCGTCGTCGCGCTGCGCGAAGCGGTGCCGGGCCTCCGTGAGGCGCTCAGCGTCTGCCGCACGCTGCACGCGTGGGCTTCGACGCTGCCCTCCGCCACCGCCTACCAGGGCCGCGCGACGGCGTGGGGCGCGCGGGTGCCGCACAGCGACATCGACGTCGTCGTCCGGCATTCGCAGCACGGCGGGCTGCTGGCCCCGCTCACCGGCGATCTCTTCCTGAGCCCGAGCCGTGCGCCGTGGGAACTCGGCACCTCGCTGCGCCTGCGCGAGGAGGGCGTCTCGACACCCGAGGTCGTCGCGTACCTCGTGTACCCGGCGGGGCTCGGATTCTGCCGTGCCGACGTCGCGACGCGCCGACTTCCGCCGGGCGAGGACTTTCCCGCCGCATGGCGCCGCGGGCCGATCGAGGAGCACGATGACCAACTCGACGCCGTCGCCTCGCTGCTGGAGCAGATGCAGCGCGTCGGCGCGCATCATCCGGACTTGAATGCCAAGAACATCTACCTGGCGCGCACCGAGCGCGGCACCTGGCGCGCGTGGGTGCTCGACGTCGACCGCGTGCAGTTCCTCGCTCCCGAGGACGCGCTTGCCGGCGCGGGCAACGCCGCGCGCCTCCGGAGGTCGCTGCTCAAGTGGCGGCAGCGCGAGGGGCTGTTGATGAGTGATTCACAGATAGCCATGCTGCACGCGGCCGCAGGTGGTCGGCGATGAGCGGCGCTTCGATGCCGCCGGTCGCCGGTCGCGCGCCCGCGAGCCGCGTGCGCATGGACCGCGTCTGCATCGTCATGATGTCGGCCGTCGGCGACGTCGTGCACGTGCTGCCGCTGCTGACGGCGCTCAAGCGCCATCATCCAGCGATGCACGTGACCTGGGTGCTGCAGGCGGGGCCGGCGTCGGTCGTGCGCGGCCATCCCGACGTCGACGAGATCCTGATCTTCGACCGCACCAAGGGATGGCGCGGCTTTGCGGACATCCGCCGCGAGCTGCGGTCGCGGCGGTTCGACCTCGTGATCAACCTGCAGGTCTACTTCAAGGCCGGCATCATCACCGGGTTCACGCGCGCGCCCGTCAAGCTCGGCTTCGACCGCGCCCGTGCGCGCGACGCCAACTGGCTCTTCACCACGGACCGCGTTCCCGCGCGCCCCATGCAGCATGTGCAGGACCAGTATCTCGAGTTCGCCGACTGGCTCGGAGTGCCGTATGAGCCGGTGACATGGAACCTCGGGCCGTGGGGCGAGAAGGAGCGCGCGTGGCAGCGCGACTTCTTCGCGCGCTTCGACCGCCCGGTGGCGCCGATCGTCGTGGCCACGAGCAAGCCGCAGAAGGACTGGATGCCGGAGCGCTGGGCGGAGGTGAGCGATGCGCTCTGGCACGACTTCGGCCTGCAGCCCGTGCTCGTCGGCGGCCGCTCGCCGCGCGAGGAACACGCCGAGCGCGTGATCCTCGAGCGCACGCGGGTGAAGCCATTCAGCGCGCTCGGCAACGGCGGGCTGCGCGGGCTCGTCGGCATCATCGACGGCTCCGCGCTCGTGCTTTCGCCGGACACCGGCCCGCTGCACATGACCGTCGCGCTCGATCGGCCGGTCGTGAGCCTCATCGGCTACTCCAACCCCAAGCGCGTCGGGCCGTATCGCAAGTTCCGCGACCTGATGATCGACGCGTACGGCGACCCGGGCGAGGACTATCCGCTTTCGATGGAGAACCGGCTGGACCGCATGCCGCGCATCACGGTCCAGCAGGTGTTGGACAAGGTCGAGCGTTGGCGCAGCGTCTACGCGAGCGAGCGCCCGGTCAGTTCCTCATCAGGGGCTTGAGCAGCTCGGCACTCATGGCGCCCGTGTGGCCCTCGGTCTCCTCGCGCACCTCGTGGACATCGTTGGCGGTGACCGCACTGGCCTTGTTGCCCCACGACGAGCGGATATAGGTCAGCACCGCGGCGACGTCCGCGTCCGACATCACGATGCCGAGGCCGTAGGCGGGCATGAGGCTGTTGAACTGCGCGCCCTTCACCTCGATCGGTCCCTGCAGGCCGTAGATCGCGATGCGGATGGGCACACCCGCGTTCGCGGAGGTCGCGTATTCCGAGCCGGCGAGCGGCGGGTAGACGCCGGGAGTGCCATTGCCGTCCGCCTGATGGCAGCTCATGCAGCGCTGCTGGTACATCTTCTCACCGGCGGCCGCGGTGGTGGCCGATGCACCTGCCGGAGCGCCACCCGCCGGCGCGCCCGCAGCCGGAGTGTCGGACGCGGACTTCTCGCCGCCGCACGAGACCGTTGCGACCAGGAGCGCGGCAAAAGAAAGACCGAGGAAGTTGCGGAGGCGGTGCGTGGACGTCACTGGCATCATTGGTGCTCCTGGCGGGGTAAGCGGATTCTTGGGATGGAGATCAGAAATCGCGGCGCAGGAAGCGCCGGCGGGCGAACACGACGGGGATCACCGCCCAAAGCGTGAGGGTGACGAGCGCGATCGCGGGTCCGATGCCGGTCCCGAAGGCGCGCCGAAAAAGTGCCCCGGTATATCCCAGCAGCGCCGAGGCGTCGAGCGAGGTGAGCACCAGCACCCGCGCCACGTCCACTGGGTTTCCGAGCATCAGCGCCAGCAGCGGCCGTTCGAGCGGCCAGTCGCCGAACGCGGAGACGACTGCGAGCACCGCGCCGTCATAGCCGATGGTGAACAGGAACCACGCGCCGAGCGCCATCGCCATGCCGCGCAGTCGGTCGTCGGTGCGCAGCGCGATCGCCATCGCCAGCGCCGCGAACGCCGCGGTCAGCAGCGCCCCGCCCAGCGCGAGGAAGGTGAGCGCGAGCATGGGTGCCCCGCCGCGGATGCCGTGAATCAGCATCGGCAGGCCGATGCCGGCGAGGAACGCGCCCGCGAGCGGGATCGCGAGGCCGAGATAGAGTCCGGTGAACACCGCGGCGCGTGACAACGGCTGCGCCAGCAGCAACTCGATGAACTCCCGCGACGCATACACGTGCATCGCGCCGAACACGAGCGCGACGAGCGGCACCAGCAGCAGCGTCGCATTGAGAAGGCTCAGCACCACCTGGTGACCCGTGCCGCCGAAGAAGAAGAGCGCCTCGGTGATCACGGCCAGCACGATGCCGTAGGCCAGCAGCCAGCGGTTGCGCGCGAGGTCGCGCACGCCGGCCTTGAGCACGAGCATGAGCGGGTTCATGCGCGACTCCTCCCGCCGGCAGTGCAGTTGCCTGGGCGACCAGCGGCGCCGCCGGAATCGACCCGCAGTCCGCGCAACAGCGCCGCGATCGCCGGCTCGAGACGACGCATCCCGGTCTCCTCGAGCAGCGTCGCCACCGGCCCGCCGAACCGCAGCCGCCCGTCCGACAGGAATGCGATGTCGTCGGCCAGTTCCTCGAGTTCGCTGAGGATGTGCGACGTGACGAGGATCGTCTTGCCCTCCTCGCGCGCTGCGCGGATCTCCGACTTCAGCAGCCCCGCCGCGATCGGATCGAGACCGGCCGTCGGTTCATCGAGGATCAACACATCCGGCATGAACAGGAATGCGCAGGCGCTACTGAGCTTCTGGCGCCAGCCACCGGAGAGCGCCCGCACCTTCGTCTCCCACTCGGCCCGCAATCCGAAGGCCCCGAGCAACGACTCGTCGACAGTCGCACCGGGACGCAGCGCGCGCAACATCGCGAAGACCTCACCGACCGCCAGGTTGTCCGGAAAGCGCGGTGCCTGCGGCGCGTATCCGATGCGGGCGCGGTAGCGGCCTTCCGGGTCGATCGGCTCGCCATCGAGCAGGATGCGGCCGGCGTCCGGACGCGCGAGGCCGAGGATCAACTTGATCAGCGTCGTCTTGCCCGACCCGTTGGGCCCGACGAGCGCGGTCACGCGGCCCGGCAGTAGCGCGACCGAGATGCCGTCCAGCACGGAACGCGTGCCGTAGGCCTTTCGGATGCCGTCGACTGAGATCATCGCGGAGGTCTCATCAGGGGTTTGGGATCGGCGAGCGACGGCGTCAGCACCGGGAACACCCGTTCGGCCGCGTCGAGCACCGTGAGGACGGGACTTCGCAGGAGCACCAGCGCCTCGGGGTGTCGCTCGACGACGAGGGCGAAGAGGCGCACCGGGTGGAAAGGCACGTCGCCCGAGCCATCGCGGTCGAGGTCGTAGCCGGTGTACGCGTCCCACCAGTTGCCCTCGAACGTGCTGCGCATGGTGCGGCTGTTGGTAGCGACATCGAACGCATTCCCGCGGAATGTGTTTCCGGTGAACCGGCTGTCCTCGGCGTTGGCCATCAACCGGATCGCCCAGCCGTTGCCGGTGAAATCGTTGTCGGCGATGGCCAGCCGGGACGAGCTCTCCATGTAGAGCCCGGTGGTGCTGCCTTCGAACCGGTTGCCGGAGATCTCGCCATCGGTGATGTCCTTGAGCAGCAGCGCATAGGCCGCGCTCCCCTTCGAGTCGAGGAACCCGTTGCCGCGCATCACCACGCCCTTGCTGTACATCACCGCGACGCCCGCGCCGTTGGCCCGGAAGGTGTTGCGCTCGTAGTGGCACGAGTCGGAGAACATGAAGTGCAGGCCGTACCGACGGTTCCCCTCGCTCACGTTGCCCTCGGCGACGGAGCCGCGCGAGAACTCGAAGTAGATGCCGTCGCGCTGGGCGCTGATGCGGTTGCCGATCACCTTCGTGCCCGGCGAGTACCAGAGATGGACGCCATTGCCGTTGCTCGACTCGACCGAACCGGCGCCCGTGATGTCGTTGCCGCGCACCTCGCAGCCGACCGACTTCTGGAGGTAGATCGCGAACAGCGCGTTCGTAAACCGGTTGCCGTCGATCAGGCAGCGAGCCGACTCCACCACGCGCAACGCGGCGCGGTCCTCCATGTGGCTCACGCCGGTGTTCGCGAAGGCGAGCCCGCGCACCGTGACCTCGTCGGCGCGGATGACGAGCACCTCGCGTTCCCCTTCGCCGTCGAACTGCGGCCACTGCTCACCGACGATCGTGACGCGCGGCACACGCACGACGATCGTCGGCTCGCGGTAAGTGCCGGGGCGCACGCGGATCGTGGCGCCGGGCGTCGCGACCTGCAACGCCGCACCGAGCGTGGCGTACGGGCCCGCCGGGCTCACCACGAGTTCCTGCGCGCGCACCGGAGCGAGCGGGAGCGCCAGCAGGAGAGCCAGCGCGAGAGCCAGCGCGAGAAGCGGCGCAGGCACCCTCAGTCCGCGTGGCATGATCATCATCGGTGCCCAGTATGGGACACGATGCCGGCGCTGTCGCTCCGGACCGCCTGCCAGCTCGCGGTGACGCCGCCAAGCCTGGCCTGCGCCGCGGCGGCTGCGGTCGGCGTCGCGAACGCGGTCACGCGGCCCATCGGCGCGCGCAGCGAGGCGTCCACCAGGTATCCCGCCGACTCGGCGCTCACCCATTCCCCGCCGCCCTCGGTCTCGGCGTCCTTCATCCAGGTCGAACGGACCGTCCCCGGCTCGGCGCCGGCCAGATAGCCGGCGAGGCACTCCACCGAGTCGAATAGGTGCGTCTTGCCGGTGCGAGTCACCACCTGCGACGCGAAGCGTTCATCGGAGATCTCCATGCGGCAGTAGTCGCACTGATCGCCCGCAGCCAGGGCGCGCGGTCCGGCCGGTGCGCAGCCGCTCAGGACCAGCGCGGTCGCGAAGCTCAGCATGATGATCCACGCCCTCCTCGCGAAGCTCGCGTCCAGGCCGCGCATCACGCCGGCTTCCCTCGCGTTGCTCACGTCAGCTTCCGCCGCTTCGCCAGCGTCGAGTCGGCCACCGCAGCGGCCACGAGCGCCGCCGCCACCGCCATCGCGATGCCGCCGGACGCCGGCCACGACGTCGCCGTGAAGTTGAGCAGCTTCTTCCGCCCGAGCACCGGGGGCGAGTAGGTCATGCCGGGGATCTTGATGATCGCGTGCTCACGGTCGATGTCGTGACCGTAGTCGTATCCCCAGCGCGCGTAGTCCCAGAGTCCGACCGATAACACCACGACGAGCACCACGGCCCAGGCGTTCAGCATCCCCCTGCGCCCCATCGTCGCCGCCGCGATCCCGCCGGCCACGAGGCCGGCGAGGATCCACGGCATCCACTTGAGTTCGGGGATCGCGTCCGGCTCGATCGCCTTCATCCCGATGTAGTGGTTCAACCCATTGATGCTCTGCAGGTCATACTCCTTCAGTCCTTCGACTCCGTTGATGCGGATGAGCATCCCGAGGCCCTCCGGATACTGCGGCGCGATCAGGTCGACGCGCCACAGGGGCAACACGTACGCGGACGCGAGCAGCACCACTGCCGCCGCAACCAGCCATCGGGCCCGGGATGTCATCTCGCTCTCACTCCTGTCCGGGGCCGCTCGGCCCCTTTGATGAGTTGGACGTCAGTGCCACCGTCGATCCCGCCGGCGACACGCGAACGTATCCCGACATCTCCTGGTGGAGCGCCGAGCAGAAGTCGGTGCAGTAGATCGGGTACACGCCGGCCTTCATGGGCACCCACTTGAGCGTCCGGGTCTCGCCCGGCATCACGAGCAGTTCGGCGTTGGTCGCACCGAGCACCGCGAACCCGTGCGGGATGTCCCAGTCCTGCTCGAGGTTGGTGACGTGGAAGAGCACCGTGTCACCCACCATCACGCCCTCGATGTTGTCCGGGGAGAAGTGCGAGCGGATGGCGGTCATGCGCACATGCACCGTCTTGCCGCGACGCTCGATGCCGGTCTCGCGCTCGCTGCGCGATACCTGCGGGTGCTGGTTCTCCGCCAGCCTGAAGAACTTCACCTGCTTGTCCTTGATCAGGTCCGCCGCGATCGCGTTGGCGTAGTGCGGCTCGCCCGATGTCGGGAAGTCCAGCAGCAGCCTCATCTTCTCGCCGCTGATGTCGTACAGCTGCGCCGAGTGCGCGAGCTCCGGCCCGGTGGGCAGGTAGCGGTCCTTGGTGATCTTGTTCATCGCCAGGGCGTACTTGCCGTACGGCTTGGAGGTGCCGCCGCCGGGGATCATGAGGTGACCGACCGAGTAGAACGTCGGCGCGCGGTCCACGACCTCCCAGGTGCCCAGCTTCCACTTCACGATCTCCGACGAGATGAACATCGAGGTGTAAGCGTAGCCCTTGCCGTCGAACTCGGTGTGAAGGGGGCCGAGCCCCGGCTCCTGCACCTCGCCGGCGAGCGTCGACGCGTACTTCAGCACCGGGATGCCCTCGAGTTCGCCCTCGAACTCCTTGTCCTTGATCGCCTTCAGCATCTTGATGGTGCTGTGCACCGGGATCACCGTCGCGAGCTTGCCACCCGCGACGACGAACTCACCGGTGGGGTCCACGTCCGCGCCGTGTGGCGACTTGGGCGTCGGCAGGAAGTACATCACCCCTGGGCAATCCGCCGGCAAGATCTGCAGGACGCTCGTCTTGCGCTCGGAGATGGCGGTGCCGCTGCCCGGCGGCATGTAGTTGTGGCGGTAGTCGGCCGGCGCGCGCTTGCCCTTGCCGGCCTTCATGCACGCCTCGGCCGCCTTGTAGTCCACCGCGGCGATGTAGTCCTTGTCCGCCTGCGATGCGTTGACCTCGAGCATCGTGTTGGCCTGCTCGGAGTTGTACGACGTGAAGAACATCCAGCCGGCCGACGGACCCTTGCCGGCCCGCGCAAGGTCGTAGTTGAAGCCCGGCACGATCAGCTGGAACGCGATGTCCATCTTGCCCGGCTGGTCCGCCGTGATGAACGAGATCTGCCCCTTGAACGCCTTCTTGTAGTCGGCGATCGGCACGTCGCGGTTCGGCACCGGGATGCTGAAGCGCGTCGACGAGACGATGTACTCGGTGCTCGGCGTCACGAAGGGGGACGCGTGGTTGCCGCTCGCGTGCGGGATCTCGAGGATCTCGCTGGTCTCGAACAGCGTGAGGTCGACGCGGGCGACGCGCGGCGTGTTGTTGCCGTTCACGAACAGCCAGCGGCCGTCGTCCTCGCCCTTGGTCTGCGAGAGCGCGGTGTGATGGAGGTCGTCCCACGGGATGAAACCGTAGGACGTCTCCAGCATCGGCTTGGTCTCCTCGCTGTAGCCCCAGCCGTTCTCCGCATGCTGGGAGAAGACCGGCACCGTCTTGAGCAGGCGGCCCGATGGAAGGCCGTACACGACGACCTGGCCGCTGAAGCCGCCGGAGAGGAACGCATACAGTTCGTCATACTCGCCCGGCGCGACGTACACGCGCTGCGCGTTGTCGCCAGTGCCGGCGAGAGATGCGGAGCGACTGCCTCCGCACGAATAGGTGAGTCCGCCGAGCGCGACTATGCCGGCGCCGAGCACTAATCGGGATCGTGTGGAGAGAGACATACGCCTCATGAGGCGAAAGGTGGTGCGGTCGACGGACCCGGCCGCCGCGCGCCGGCCACGCCACTTGCGGCGCGACGTTGATAAGGTGCAGGTTGTCTGCATCATTTCGAAGTCGGCAAAGTCCCGAATCGGCGTCCGGTGATGTCCCACCGCTCGTCAGGGAATCCCCATGAGGCTCACCCGCCACACCGATTACGCGCTCCGCACCCTGAGCTTCCTCGCCATCCATGACGGCGAGCCCGCCCGCATCGCCGACATCGCGCGACGCATGGGAATGCCGAGCGACCATGTCGCCAAGGTCGTCGCCAGGCTCGCCGCCCTCGGATACGTCGAGACGACCCGGGGACGCGTCGGCGGCGTGCGGCTCGCGCGTGACCCGGCCGACATCGTCGTCGGTGACGTCGTGCGCGCCACCGAGGACAACCTGACGCTCGTCGAGTGCTTCGACCCGGTGACGAACCAGTGCCCGATCGCGCCCGCGTGCCTGCTCGCACCGACGCTCGGCGCCGCGCTCGACGCCTTCTTCGAGGTGCTCGACCGGCGCACGCTCGCCGACCTCACGAAGCGCCCGCGCGAGCTCGCGCAGCTGCTCCTCCCCTGATCTACGAACGAAGAGAAAGAGAACCCCGATGATCGATTGGTTCGTGAAGTACTTCCTCAAGGCGAGCCTCGTCTGGTTCGCCCTCAGCGTCCTCGTCGCCGTCGCCATGGCGCTCGTGCCGACACTGACCGTCTACCGCACCGCGCACATGCACATGGCGCTGCTCGGCTTCGTGACGCAGATGATCTATGGCGTCGCGCTGCACGTGGTGCCGCGGTTCTTCGGCCAACCGCTCGTGCACCGGCGGCTCGCCGAGTGGCAGTTCTGGCTCGCGCAGGCCGGTCTCGCCGGCATGGTGGCGGGGTTCGTCGCGCGCATCCAAGGCGCCGTGTCTGCGGCCGCGTGGCTGCTCGGCGTGGGCGGCACGCTCTCGGCCGTCGCCGGCGCCTTCTTCGTCATCGGTATCTGGCGCACGATGGACGCCAGTCCGGTCAACAAGAAGAAGGTCAGTCGGCCGGCACAGCCGGGGAAGGAGCTGCCGCAACAGCGCTGACGCCCGACTGGAAGTCGTAGCGCAGCCCCACCTGCTCCAGCAGCGCGACGAGACGGCGCAGGCCGAGTCCCATCACGCTGAAGTAGTCTCCCTCGATGCGGTCCACGATCGTGGCGCCGTAGCCCTGGATGCCGTACGCGCCCGCCTTGTCCATCGGCTCGCCGGTGCGCACGTACGCCGCGATCTCCTCGTCGCCGAGCTCGCGGAAGGTCACCTGTACCATCTCCACCGCGCTCACCGTCTGCCCGCCGCGCGCGACCGCCATCGCCGTGCACACAGTATGCGTGCGGCCGGAGAGTCGCCGGATCGTCGCCCTCGCCTCGGCGCCGTCGTGCGGCTTGCCGAGGATCTCGCCGTCGAGCACCACGATCGTGTCGGCGGCGATCACCACCGCGCCCGGCTCGCGCACCGCGATCACGTGCGCTTTCTCGCGCGCCAGCCGCTCGGCGTGCGGCACCGGCAGTTCGCCCGCGTTCCAGGTCTCGTCGATGTCGGCCGGACGCACCGTGTGCGCGATGCCGACCAGCGTGAGCAGTTCGCGCCGGCGCGGCGACTGCGAGGCAAGGATCACGTGCGGGTGCGGAACGGTCATCGCTCGAGCCAAAGGGTGACGGGACCATCGTTGACGAGTTCCACATCCATCATCGCGCCGAACTCGCCGGTGGCCACCGTCAGCCCACGCTCGCGCAATGCCGCGACGAACCGTTCATAGAGCGGTATCGCCACCTCGGGCCGCGCCGCGTCGATGAAGCTGGGGCGCCGCCCCTTCTCCGCGTTGCCATAGAGCGTGAATTGGCTCACCACCAGCAGCTCGCCGCCGACGTCCTCGAGCGAGAGGTTCATCTTGCCGTCGGCGTCGCCGAAGAGGCGCAAGCCCTGGACCTTGTCGGCCATCCACGTCACCTGCGACTCTGTGTCCGTGCCAGTGAAGCCCACCAGCAGCAGGAAGCCGCGGGTGATGCTTCCGGTGACGCGGCCTTCCACCCGCACCTCGGCACGGGACACACGCTGGAGAAGCA
>DATLLD010000108.1:0-6043 GCA_035538035.1 Gemmatimonadaceae bacterium
GCCGAGCTCGCCCAGCTTCGCGTGGAACTTCACGACTGCGAGATCACGGCGCGGCACGTGTCTCAGCTCGATCTCGTAGGAGGGTTCCATGACTTGCCTACCCGCCGCCGGCGCCATGGTTCGTGCCGGCACGTGCCGCGCCGTGATCTCGCAGTCGTGAAGTTCCACGCGAAGCTGGGCGAGCTCGGCGGGAAGCTCGACCAGGCGTTCGCTGCCGTCAGCAAGCACCTCACCCACGCGGGCATCGCATTCCAGGGTCCGGCCGTCGCGCACTACGTGCCGATCAGCAAGGACTCCTTCGACGTCGCGGCGGGATTCGTCGTGCCGTCACCCATCTCCGGGGACGGTGAGGTGATGCCGGCCGAACTGCCGGCGTGCGACGCGGCGGCGACGATGCATGTCGGCAGCTACGACCGCCTCGCGGATGCATACGCCGCCATCCAGCGATGGATGGACGAGAACGGCAAGCATCCCGAGAACTCGATGTGGGAGGAATACTGGAGCGATGATCCAACGCCGCCGCGCACGGACGTCTACTGGCCGGTGAAGGCTCAGCGCGACTGACGTCGCGGCTGGCGTCGCGCCACGCGCGTGGCACGGATCGCCGCCGCCAGCTCGCGCACGCCGGCGTGAATGGCATCCTCGGTGTAGCGCGCGTAGCCGAGCAGCAGCCTCGGCGGGCCACCGCGCGTCGTCATCTGATACGAGCTCATCGTGGACAGCGCGATCCCGCGACGCGCCGCCTCATCGCGAATCGCCGACTCGTCGTGTCCCTCCGGCAACTCGATGACGGCGTGCAGCCCCGCCGCGATGCCGCAGATGCCCGCCTCCGGCAGCCACTTCCCGAGCGCCTCGACAAGGGCATCGCGCCGCGCGCGATAGCGGCTGCGCATGCGGCGAAGATGCCGGTCCATCTCGCCGCGGCGGAGGAACTCGGCGAACGCATGCTGCTCGATCCGTGGGCCACCGTTATCAGCCATCCGCTGCGCCTCGGAGACGCGAGCGAGCAGTCGAGGCGGGACGACCAGCCATCCCAGCCTGAGCGCCGGCGCGAGCGTCTTGCTGGCCGTTCCCGCGTACACGATCCGGTCCGGATCGAGCGCCTGCAGCGCGCCCACCGGCGCCCGGTCATATCGATACTCGGCGTCGTAGTCGTCCTCGACGGCGATGGCGTCATTGCGGCGCAGCCACTCGAGCAAGCCCGCGCGCCGCTCGCCGGAGAGCACCGCACCGGTCGGATACTGGTGCGCGGGCGTGACGATGATCGCGTCCGGCGCCGCGCGTTCGAGCGCGTCGAGTTGGATGCCATGGTCGTCGACGGGAATCGGCACGCGTTCGAGTCCGGTTCGCGCGGTTGATTCCCACGCTTCGACGAAGCACGGATCCTCGACGGCGATCCGTCGCGCTCCGGCGTTCGCGAGCGCCCGGCAGACGAGCGTCCTGCCCTGCGCCCACCCGCTCGTCACGATCACGCGTGATGGGTCGGAGACGACGCCGCGCACGCGACCGAGATAATCGCTGAGCGCCACGCGCAGCACGTCGCTGCCGTGCGGATCGGTGTAGCCCAGTGCGGCGTCGGGCATCGTGCGCAGCGCCTCGCGCGTGGAACGCAGCCAGGTGGCGCGAGGGAACGCCGAGAGATCCGGCATGCCCGGCCTGAAGTCGTACACCGGGAGCGGCTCGGGCGCGGCGGATTCCGCGGCCAGCATGCTCGACTCGCACACCACGCTCGCCACGCGCGGCCGCGCGCCCTGTCGCAGCACGAGGAATCCTTCGGCGGCGAGCTGCGCGTAGGCGTCGACGACGATCGGCCGCGACACGCCGAGTTCGGTGGCGAGGTCCCGCGTGGACGGTACCTGCGAACCGGGACGCAGCACGCGGTCCCGGATCTTGGCGCGCAGCTGGTCCTCGATCTGTCGCCCGAGCGTGCGCGAACCTCCGCGCGCGACGGAGATCAGGAGGTCGAGCGGCTGGTTCTTGCCCTGATCTCGGCCCTCTTGCCGGGGCGGGTCCGCGCGTTCGCCTTTCGTCAAACTGGTCAAGATTCTTGCTCCATGACTGGCACTTCAGGGCTTACCAAAATCCGGGTAGCTTCGGCTCCTGTCAAGGATCGCCAGAACACACCGAACTACCCGATGAGGACATAGTGCCACGAGCCACGCCGACCGCAGCGCCAGCTTCAGGAGCTGCCGACTGGTCGCTGATCGCCATCCCCGGCGTAATCTGGGGCGCGTCATTCCTCTTCATCGCCGAAGGACTGCACGCCGTCGGTCCCATGGGCGTGACGCTCGTGCGCATCGCCGTGGGCTTCGCGGCGCTCGCCTTCTTCCGCGCGTCGTGGCGCCCGATCGAGAGGGCCGACTGGCCGAACGTGGCCTGGCTCGGCGTGCTCTGGATGGCGTTCCCGCTCAGCATGTTCCCGTTCGCGGAGCAGCGCATCTCGTCGGCGCTCGCGGGGATGCTCAACGGTGCGGTGCCACTCTCGGCGGCCGTGATCGCGTCGCTGCTGGCGCGGCGCCTTCCCGTGCGCGGGGTGATGGTCGGGCTGGCCGTCGGACTCGTCGGCGTGGTGTTGATGGCGCTGCCGAACCTCGGCGACGCGAGCAGCGCGGCGGGCGTGTTGATGGTGGCCGTGGCATGCGTCTCGTACGGATTCGCACCGAACATCGCGCGGCCGCTGCAACTGAAGTACGGCGCGCTGCCCGTGATCTGGCGCGCGCAGATGGTCGCGCTGGTCCTGATGCTGCCGTTCGGATTCCGCGACGTGTTGCAGGCACGGTGGTCACCAACGCCGCTCCTCTCGCTGCTCGCGCTCGGCGCGCTCGGCACCGGTGTCGCGCACGTGGTGATGACGACCGCGTCGGGCCGACTCGGCGCCACGCGCGCGTCGGCGAGCGCGTTCCTGATCCCGCCGGTCGCGCTGCTGCTCGGCGTGCTGGTGCGAGGCGAGCATGTCGCGCCGTTGGCGATACTCGGCGGGGCGCTCTGCGTCGCCGGCGCGTGGCTGATGCGCAGGGCGAGTTCCGGCGCGGCATCGAGCGGGACGGTCCTGCGACTCGCGAAGTCGGCTGCCGTCGCGATGGTGATCGTCGCTGCCGGGTTCGGAACCGCCCAGGCGCAGCAGGCAGTCACGGCGCTTCCGCGCCTCACCGGTCCCGTGGTAATCGACGGACGGAGCGATGATGCCGCCTGGCAGGCCGTGCCGCCGGTGCCACTCACGGTGCACCTGCCCAACTACGGCAGCGAGCCGACCGAACGCACGGTGGCCAGGATCGCGTACGACGACGACGCGCTGTACGTGATGGTCGATGCCTGGGAGGCGCACGCAGGCGGCGTGCGCGCGAGCTCGATGATCCGCGACGACGACGCGCCGGGCGACTTCGTCAATGTCACGCTCGACATGTTCGGCGACCGCCAGAACGCCTTGTCGTTCTCCACCACGCCGGGTGGGCAGCGCAACGACTGGTCCATCAGCAACGACGCGCAGAACGGCTCTTCACTGAGCCCGGCATGGAACGGCGTGTGGGACGTCGCGACGCGGCGCGATGACGCGGGGTGGCACGCCGAGTTCCGGATACCCTTCTCGACGCTTCGCTTCAAGACGACGGCCGAGGGTCGGGTGGAGTTCGGCATGAGCCTGAATCGCCTGACCGCGCACTCCAACGAACGCGTCACCTTCCCCGACATCGAACCTTCCGCGCCGATGGCGCTCTGGAAGCCATCGCGCTGGCAGCGCGTGTCTGTCGAGGGCATCGCCGCGACGCGCAGCGTTCGCCTCACGCCGTACGTCGTGGCCGGGCTCGAGGGAGCGCGCGCGCCCGACCCGGGCATCTCGCCGTGGGCACGCAACGAGGTCACCGAGATCGGCGCCGACCTGAAGATGGCGCTGACGCCTTACGTCACCCTCGACCTGACGGCGAACACCGACTTCGCCGAGACGGAGGTCGACGACCAGCGCGTCAACCTGACGAGGTTCCCGCTGCTGTATCCCGAGCGGCGCCCGTTCTTCGTCGAGCGCGCGGGCACGTTCGAGGTGCGCACGGGCGAGACGGATCTGCTGTTCAACAGTCGCCGCGTCGGCCTGACGCCGACCGGCGAACCGGTGCGCATCCTCGGTGGTGCGCGCATCGTGGGCCAGGTGCGCGGCTGGGACATCGGGCTGTTCGATGCGCAGACGGAGCAGTCGCGGGCGCTCGCGCGCGAGAACCTCGGCGTGCTGCGCGTGCGGCGTGGCGTGCTCAACCAGCGATCGTGGATCGGCATGATGGTGACCTCGCGCATCGCCGCGGATTCCGGCCAGGCGGCGTTCGGCGCGGACGGCGACGTCTACCTCGGCGGGGACGACTACCTGAGCTTCGGCGTGGCGGTGCTCGCCGGTGATGCGGGTGTAGGGGGTCCCTCTGCGGCTCTCGTGTCGAATCGCGGCGTGCTGCCGCGCGGCGCCATGCGCGTGTCGATGGAGCGGCGCCGCAATCGCGATCTATGGTATCGCGTGGGAGTCTCGACCACTGGCGCGCAGTACACGCCCGCGCTCGGCTACGTGGAACGAAGCGATGCCATCAGGCCGAACGCCAAGCTCGGCTACGGACGCGTGGTCTCGAACGCCGGCCACGTCGTGCGAACGAGCGTGGTGACGTCGGCGGCGTGGCACAACGCCGCCGCGTCGTTCGAGGGATCGCACGCGGCCGCGGTCCTCATGCTGGAGAATCCAAGCGGCGGCACATGGACGCTCAGGGCCGCGCGCCAGGATGACGACCTGTTGACGCCGTTCTCGCCGACGCCGGGCACCACGGTTCCCGCGGGGCGTCACACGGCGGCGTACGCGGAACTCGCGCTGACGTCATCGACCGGACCGCGCACGGTGATCGGCGGGAGCGTGCGGGCGGGCGAGTACTTCGATGGGCAGCTCTACTCGCTCGTGCTCAGCCCGGAGTGGCGGGCCTCGGCGCACCTGCGCGTGGCGGCCGAGGCGCAGGTTGCCCGGCTCGACTTCCCCGAGCGCGGCCAGCGCGAGTGGTCACGACTCGCACGACTGCGCGTGATGGCCTCGGCGAGTCCGCAGCTCTCGTTGAGCGCGGTGCTTCAGGCGAACAGCCTGGCCAACCTCGCAACGGGCAACGTGCGGTTGCGCTACAACGTGCGCGAGGGAGACGACCTGTGGATCGTGTATGGCCATCACGAGAACCTCGATCGCGACCGACTCTCTCCGCGTGTGCCGGCCACCGCTGCCGCCGGAGTGCTGGTGAAGTTCACGCGAAGCTTCGGGCGGTAGATCGAGGTCCCGTGCGGCCTCCGGCGTTCAGCGGCGGCTGATGCGAACCTGCCAGACGCTCGGGCCTTCCTTCTCGTACTGCCAATCGAAGGTCTCCGGCCGCTCGGCGTTGATCTGGTAGCGGAGCGGACGCGGGTCGTGGTCATTCACGAGGAGCAGCGCCTGTCCGGAGGTGAGGCTGTCCAGGGCGCGGAAGATCGTGGGGTGCTTGTCGCGCGGCTGGATGACGCGGACGTCGAGCTCGATGGTCTGGCCGTTCATGATGCAGGTTCCTCAGGAGGGTGAAGGTGACGCGATCGCGTCGGTGGAGCGTGGCGCTCAGGCGGAGCGCCAGATGCGCACGACGACGCGGTCCGCCTGTGACTCATCCACGTCGCAGGCAAAGCCTCGTTCGGCGAGCATCGGGAACAGCAACTGCGGCACACGCTCGTTGACGTGCACGAGCTCCTGCCCGGGCAGCAGCGTCTCCAGCGCGGCCAGCGTGCGCATGAGCGGCTCGGGCGGCTCGAGGCCGCGCACGTCGATCACGACTGGGAGCGGCGTGGCTGTAGCCGCCGGCCTCCAGAACCAGACCGACCAGTCGTCCGCCGCGTGCGCGACGGCCTCGTTGAGGAAGCCACGCTTCCCCAGCGCCTTGAAGAGCGGCACGGGCTCGAACGTGGCCCGGAGATGAAGCACCGCATCCTCGGCCAGCTCGCCGACGGTCGCCATGATGCGCGAGAAGGGTTCGCGTCCGTTGCGGAGGTCGTCACGCACGTCGAGCTCGACGAC
>DATLLD010000109.1:0-78110 GCA_035538035.1 Gemmatimonadaceae bacterium
CGATGGCCTCCATCGAAGAGGGGGAGATCGTGAAGGCCCGGGTCATGGAGGTCCGCGAGAACCTCGTCGTGCTCGACATCGGCTTCAAGTCCGAGGGGACGGTGCCGCTCGAGGAGTTCAAGGACATGCCCGACCTCAAGGAAGGCGACGAGGTCGAGGTCCTGCTCGAGCACCTGGAGGACCAGGAGGGCTCGGTCGTCCTGTCGAAGAAGAAGGCCGATTTCATGCGGGTGTGGGAGAAGATCCGCCTCGCCTACGAGAACGACCAGCCCGTCGAGGGCACGCTCGTCAAGAAGATCAAGGGCGGCGTGGTCGTGGACCTCATGGGCGTGGACGCGTTCCTTCCCGGCTCGCAGATCGCGCTCCGGCGCGTGCCGAACATCGACGAGCTGCTCGGCCAGAAGTTCGAGTTCAAGATCATCAAGCTCAATAAGCGCCGCCGCAACATCGTCGTCTCGCGTCGTGTGATCCTCGAGAACGAGCGTGCCGGCAAGCGCGAGAAGTTGATGAAGGAGCTCGAGAAGGATCAGGTGCGCAAAGGCATCGTCAAGAACATCACCGACTTCGGTGCCTTCATCGACCTCGGTGGCGTCGACGGCCTGCTGCACATCACCGACATGTCGTGGGGCCGCATCTCGCACCCCAGCGAGATGGTCACCATCGGTGGCGAGCTCGAGGTCAAGGTCCTGGACATCGATTGGGAGCGCGAGCGCATCTCGCTCGGCCTCAAGCAGCTCCAGGCGTACCCGTGGAAGGACGTCGCCGAGAAGTTCCCCGTCGGCACGCGCATCTCGGGCAAGGTCGTCTCGATCACCAACTACGGCGCGTTCATCGAGCTGCAGCCGGGCATCGAAGGCCTCGTCCACATCAGCGAGATGAGCTGGACGCGCAACGTCCGTCATCCCTCGAAGCTCGTCAGCATCGGCGAGACGATCGAGGCGGTGGTGCTCAAGGTCGACCCGTCCGAGGAGAAGATCTCGCTCGGCATGAAGCAGACCGAGCAGGATCCGTGGATGGTCCTCCCGTTGAAGTATCCCGTCGGGACCCGTTTGAACGGCAAGGTCCGCAACCTGACCTCGTTCGGCGCCTTCGTCGAGATCGAGCCGGGCATCGACGGCCTGATCCACATCAGCGACATGAGCTGGACCAAGCGCGTGCAGCATCCGTCGGAAGTGGTGAAGAAGGGCGACGCGGTGGACGTGGTCATCCTCAACATCGATTCCGACAACAAGCGCATCTCGCTCGGTCTGAAGCAGGCCAGCGAGGATCCGTGGCTGCGCATCGGTGAGACCTACCCGGTCGGCACCGAGCTCCCGGGCAAGGTCGCCCGCCTGATGGACAAGGGCGTGGTGGTCGACGTCGGCAACGACATCGAAGGCTTCGTGCCGATCTCGCACCTGAGCCAGGGTGGCGCGCAGATCGCCAGCCCGGCCGACGTGGCGTGGGAAGGGATGCAGATGAACGTCCGCATCCTCGAGGTGGACCCGATCCACCGCCGCATCGTGCTCGGCGTCGAGAACATCCCGGAAGGCCAGGAGCGTCCGGCCGAGCCGTCCAAGGTGCACACCGAGGACGAGCTGGCAGCGATTCCGGCGGACCTCGACGCGGCGATCGACGAGTAGGAGTTGGCAGTTGAGCAGAGAGAACGCCCCGGCAGCCAGTCTGCCGGGGCGTTCTCGATTCCGGCCGTCGCGTCGTGACGTCGCCGCGACAGCGCAGCTAGTGCGGGGCAATCAATCACCCAGGAGCAGAGACGATGGCTCGAAGGTCGAATGGGTCGGCAGGAAGGCGGATTGTCATCACCGCAGTCGTCCTGCTGGCGGGCGCATGCTCCGGTGACGGCATCATCCGCGGCTTGGAAAGCGCGCCACGCGCAGAGACTGTCTTCTCGCGTGTACTGCCCGGCGCGACGATGCCGCTCGTCCTCACCAACGCCTCGGTCAAGAACTGGGATTACGGCGCCTGCCCCTACGCCTTCGACCGGCGCGAGGAAGGTGCGTGGACCGCGGTGCAGGACGGCACCAGCGGAGGGTGTATCGCCATCGGCTACGTGCTCCGGCCGGGGGACAAGATCACATGGCCCGTGTCTGTTCCCGAAGCGGAGGGGACGTACCGCATCCGTTTTCGTTTCCTGCACTTTCCGAACAACCTCGCGGAGGAGGTCTTCGTGATCTCGAACTCGTTCCAGGTTGCCGCGGAGGTCGCTGCGACGGAAGACTGAGCCGGCTGTGCGAGGCCTGACGGCGTCCGCACCACTCCGCATCGGAAAGGCATATTCTGAAATGCCACGGTGCTGAGCTCCGCGCGCGAGACCGTACGCTGCCTGCGTGTTCTCTTGCGTCCCCGCGTCCGCCGAGCGTACCCTGTGGTCATGTCGCTGGCATTCCCGTATCACACGGCCGAGATGGTGCGAGCGATTCCCGACGACGGGAGTCGCTACGAGGTCGTGCACGGCGAATTGCTCGTGACTCCCTCGCCGGGACGACCGCACCAGCGCGTCGTGACCGAGCTGATCATTCGGCTCGGAACATTCTGTCGCCGCGACGCGCTCGGCGAGGCTCTTGTCAGCCCAGCGGATATCTCCTGGAGTGAAGACACGCTAGTGCAGCCCGATGTGTTCGTCGTAGCGCCCGCCGAGTCGGGTGGAGCAGACTGGACGTCCGTGCGGACGCTCAGGCTCGTGGTCGAGGTGCTCAGTCCGTCCACCTCCCGACATGATCGGTTCGCGAAGCGCAAATTGTACCAGGAGCAGGCGGTCGAAACGGTCTGGCTGGTCGACATGGAACAGCGACTGGTTGAGAGTTGGCATCCCGACTCCATCTTCCCATCGGTCGACTCCGAGCGCATCTCATGGCATCCGGCGGGAGCGCCCGATGCGCTCGTCATCGAGCTCGCTGAGCTGTTCCAATAGCCACCAGCCTCACGATGAAAGCAACATCCCCGAAGCCCGCCTCAAGGCCCTCGTCCGCCGTGGGCATGGCGGCCATCCAGCAGATAGCCAAGCGCGTCGGGCGCGACCATGAACTGGCGTTGGAGCTCTGGAAGACTGGCTGGTACGAGGCGCGGCTGTTGACGGCGTTCGTCGACGAGGCGGACCGCGTGACCGCCGCACAGATGGACGCGTGGGCGAGGGACTTCGACGACTGGGCGATCGTCGATACGCTCTGCTTCAAGCTCTGGGACCGGACGCCGCACGCGTGGAAGGAGATCGAGCAGTGGAGCACCCGGCGCGGCGAGTTCCAGAAGCGCGCGTCGTTCGCCCTGCTCGCCTGCGTGGCGCTGCACGACAAGGCCGCTCTGGACGCGCCCTTCGTCAAGTCGCTCGCGCAGGAACTCGCCGCATCGGACGACGCGACGGCGCGCGCCACGGGGAAGACCGTGATCCGGGAGCTGTCAAGCACGGCGGCCAAGAAGCGGCTTCCCAAGTGAAGCTCTGGCTCGATGCCGACGCCGCCCCGCGCGACGTCAAGGAGGTCTGCTACCGCGTCTCCGAACGACTCAAGCTCGAGACGGTGCTGGTGGCGAATCAGCGCCTGCAACTCCCGGTGGGCTACCCGTTCCTCTCAGCCGTGCGCGTCGAAGGCGGCCCCGACGTCGCGGACCTCTACATCGCCGAGCACGCGGTGAAGGGCGATGTCGCGGTGACCGCCGACATCCCGCTGGCAGCCTTGCTGGTGCCCAAGGGCGTGGTGGTGATCGACCCGCGCGGCGAGGAGTACACGAGCGAGAGCATCGGCGAGCGGCTCTCGGTGCGGAACTTCATGGACTCGCTGCGCAGCACCGGCGTGCAGACGGGCGGGCACGCGGCGTACGGGGCCAAGGAGAAGCAGGCATTCGCCAACGCGCTTGACCGAGCGCTGATGCGGGCGCGGAAGGGCACGCGGTAGCCCGCCGCCAAGAAAAACGGCACGGGCGTCCCGGTCACTCATCAAGTACCGGGCAGTGGGGACGACACTCACGGTTGTCAGGCATCACACCACAAAGACACCCGGAGTCCTTCATGTCGTTCCTTACAGCCCATCTAGCGCGCGTCGCGACGTTCGCCTTGGCTGTGCTGTCGCTGCCTCTGGCAGCCAAGGCGCAGGGCGCGGCGTTCAATCAGCCGCAGCTCGACGTGCCGACGAAGCTCGCATCCGCCGAGATGACATCCCGGCTCCTCGCCCGCTCGTATCCGGCAGCGCTCAAGCGAGCGGGCGTCACGGGCACCGTGAACGTCGAGTTCGTGGTCGACGCCACCGGCAAGGTCGAGCCGTCGAGCGTCAAGATCCTGGACTCCACCTCCGCCGAACTCACCGAGGCGGCGAGAGCGGTGGTGCCGGAAATCAAATTCAAGCCGGGCGAGAAGCAAGGGAAAGCGGTGCGCTCGATCGTCTCGCTGCCGATCGTCTACAAGTGATCCGGTAGGGCCAGCGCGGTGCCGGACGCCGCCATGTCGGCGGCCGGCACCGTGCTCGCAGGCGGCTGACTCAAGTTTCGCGGGCCGGGCCCGACGATGAGGGGGGAGAGTCCAAGCCGGCGCACGCCCTCGCGCGACGCGCCAGTCACCCCCTCGCGGACCGCCCATCGCCATGGAAGAGCTGCTCCACGATTTCCTGACCGAGAGCAACGAGAACCTGCAGCAGCTGGACCGGGACATCGTCGCGCTCGAGCAGCATCCGGACGACAGTGAGCTGGTGAACCGGATCTTCCGCACCATCCACACGATCAAGGGCACCTGCGGCTTCATCGGCCTCGACCGGCTCGAGGCCGTGGCGCACGCGGCCGAGAGCGTACTCAACGCTGTGCGCGAAGGCGAACTGCGGGTTGATCGCGCGCTGGTCTCGGACGTGCTCGCGGCCGTGGACGTCATCAAGCACATCCTCGACGTGCTCGAACGCACGCAACGCGAGCCCGCCGGCGACGACACTGCGCTGGTGGCGCGTCTCGAGACTTGGCTTGGCGGCGGCGCGCCGGACGTGATGGTGCCCGACACGGCACCGGACGTCCACCTGGAGCATCGCTCGGCGGTCGGCGACAGCACGCTTCGCGTCCACGTCGGACTGCTCGACAAGTTGATGACGCTCGTGGGCGAGCTCGTGCTCGACCGCAACCGCCTGGTGCAGATCACCGGCGGGCGCGACGACCCGGCTTTGACTTCGACGGTGCAGCACCTGAATCGCGTCAGCTCCGACCTCCAGGAGGCGGTGATGCGCACGCGCATGCAACCGATCGGCGGGGCTTGGACCAAGCTGCCCCGTCTCGTGCGCGACCTCGGCGCGTCGAGCGGCAAGCAGATCCAGCTCGAGATGCACGGGGCCGAGACGGAGCTGGACCGGCAGATCCTCCAGGCGATCACCGATCCGCTCACGCACATGGTGCGCAACTCGGGCGACCACGGCATCGAGTCCGGCGACGTGCGGCGCCGGGCCGGCAAGGCCGATGCCGGCACGATCCGCCTCAACGCCTACCACGAGGGTGGCCACGTCATCATCGAGGTCAGGGACGATGGCGCCGGGATCTCGGCCGCGCGCGTGCGCAACAAGGCGATCGACCGCGGGCTCGTCACGCGCGAGGCGGCGGACGCGATGAGCGACGCGCAGGTTCTCCGGTTCATCTTCGAACCGGGGTTCTCCACGGCCGAACGGGTCACCAACGTGAGTGGCCGCGGTGTCGGCATGGATGTCGTCCGCACGAACATCGAGCGCATCGGCGGGCAGGTCGAGCTACAGAGCACCGAGGGGCAGGGGACGGTCGTGCGCGTGAAGATCCCGCTCACGCTGGCGATCATCCCCGCGCTCGTCGTGACCTCGGGCCGGCAGCGCTACGCGATCCCGCAGGTGAACCTGCTTGAGCTCGTGCGACTCTCCGACGCGCCGGGGTCGCAGGGCGTCGAGTTGCTGCACGGCGCGCCGGTGTACCGCCTCCGCGGGAGCCTGCTGCCACTCGTATTCCTCGGCGAACAACTCGGCGAGACGGCGGATGAGTCGCGCGCGCAGTTCAACATCGTGGTGCTCCAGGCCGACGGGCGCACGTTCGGGCTCGTCGTCGATGGCCTCAGCGACACGGAGGAGATCGTCGTGAAGCCGCTGGGGCGCCACCTGCAGGGGCTCGACGCATTCTCCGGCGCGACCATCATGGGCGACGGCAGCGTGGCGCTGATCCTCGACGTGCCCGGGCTGGCCCGGAAGTCGCGCGTTGCGGACGACGGGCACGCCCGCGAGACGGTGCAGCGCGAGGCGCGGGGAGCCGGAGATGCCGGCGACGTGCGCAGCCTGCTCGTCGTGCAGTGCGGCGCCCGTGGGCGCCTCGCCGTCGAGCTGGCCAGCGTCAACCGACTGGAGGAGTTCCGCCGCGACGCGGTGGAGTACGCGGGCGAACGGATGGTGGCGCAATATCGCGGCGACGTGATCCCGCTCGTGGCGCTCTCGGTCCATCTCGGCCACGCGTCGGCCCTGCCGGATCGCGAGCGCCTGCCCGTGGTGGTGCACACGAGATCGGGGCGGACCGTCGGGGTGCTCGTGGACCGCATCATCGACATCGTCGACCAGGAGATCGTCGTCCACCAGACGCGGCCGCGCCCCGGCATCCTTGGCACGACCGTGATCCAGGGGCGCGTCACCGACCTGCTCGATCTCGACGGCATCGTCGCGGGGCACCTCGCCGGCGACGACGCCGAGACGGAGGCCGCGGCATGAGCCACCAATACTCGACGTTCCTCGTCGGCGGGCACCTCTTCGGGCTGGACGTCACGCGCGTGCAGGAGGTCATCCGCCCGATGCCGATGACGCGCGTGCCGCTCGCGCCGGCAGTCGTGCGCGGGCTGATCAACCTGCGCGGCCAGATCGTCACGGCGCTCGACCTGCGAGTGCGGCTCGGGCTCGGCGCGCATGGCCCGGAGGCGGCGCCGATGAACGTCATCGTGCGCGCGGACGACGACGTGGTCGCGCTGCTGGTCGACGAGATCGGCGACGTGGTGATGGCGGATCCCGACGCCTGGGAGCCGGCGCCAAGCACGCTCGCGCCCTCCGTGCGCGACCTGATTCCCGGCGCCTACAAGCTCGACGGCCGCCTGCTGCTCCAGCTCGACGTCGACCGGGTGCTCGATGCCTGCGTCGCGCCGGCTGCCTGAACTCGCACGCTTCCCACACACTCCTCGGAGCACTTTCATGCGGTGGTTCGCGAACCTTCGGATCCAGTCGAAGCTCATGCTCTCCTTCTTCCTCGTCGCCTCGGTCGCGCTCGTCGTCGGCGTCGTCGGGATCAGGAACCTGAAAGCGATCGACAAGGCCGACACGCACATGTACCAGATGGTGGTCACGCCGTACGTGGACATCGTCGACCTCACCAAGTACCTGCAGCGCACGCACACGAGCATGCTCGAGCTGCTCGGCGCGCGCGGCTCGGCGGAGCTCGAGGAGGCGACGGAGCGGCTGTCGGAAGCGAGCGAGAGCATCTCGCTGTCGATGGGGGTGCTCGCGAAGTACGAGTTCGACCCCAAGATGGCCGAACTGCTCGCGCAGGCCTCTGCCGCGCGCGACGGCTGGCTGCCGGTGCGCGACAGCGTCGTGAGCATGGCGACGACGGGGCGGGGCGCGCAGGCACGGCGGCTCATGGCCACCGAGGGCACCGCCGCCGTGAAGGTGTTCGAGTCCGCCATCGACGAGCTGGCGCGCGGGCTGGGGGCGAGCGCCGACGAGATCGCGCGGAAGAACGGCGCGCTCGCCCGCCGGTCGTCGCTGATCCTGATGATCGTGATGGGGCTCGCCGTGGTGCTGGCGATCGGGCTCGGCTTCTTCGTGGCGCGCCAGATCGGGCGGCCGCTCGCCGCGGTGGCCGACGCGCTCGAACAGGTCGCCGCCGGCAACCTGACCGTGCGGGCCGACGTGCAGACGAAGGACGAACTCGGACGGCTGGGAGCGGCGCTCAACCAGGCGGCGGACGCGATGCATGAGAGCGTCGTGGCGATTTCGGCCAACGCCCAGGCGCTCGCCGTCGCGTCCCAGGAGCTCTCGGCGGTGTCCACGCAGATGGGGTCGAACGCCGAGGAGACATCGGCGCAGGCGGGCATGGTCTCCGCCGCGGCCGAGCAGGTGTCGAAGAGCGTGCAGACCGTGGCGGCGGCCGGCGAGGAGATCAGCGCGTCGATCAAGGAGATCGCGCAGAACGCGTCGCAGGCGGCACAGGTCGCGCTCGGCGCCGTCGGCGCGGCCGACGCGGCCAACCGCACGGTGAGCCAGCTCGGTGTGTCGTCGGCGGAGATCGGCGCCGTCATCAAGGTGATCACGTCGATCGCGGAGCAGACCAACCTGCTGGCGCTGAACGCGACGATCGAGGCCGCGCGGGCCGGCGAGGCGGGCAAGGGTTTCGCCGTCGTCGCCAGCGAGGTGAAGGAACTGGCCAAGGAGACGGCACGCGCGACGGAGGACATCGCCCGCAAGGTCGAGGCGATCCAGGGCGATGCGAAGGGCGCCGTGACGGCCATCGGCGAGATCGCCGGCGTCATCCGTCAGCTCAACGACATCTCCGGCACGATCGCGTCTGCGGTGGAGGAGCAGGCCGTCACCACCGGCGAGATCGGGCGGAACGTGGAGCAGGCCGCGCACGGCTCGCGGGAGATCGCGGGGAACATCGCCGGCGTGGCAACGGCGGCGCAGAGCACGAGCCAGGGCGTGCAGAACGCCCAGCAGGCCGCGCATGAGCTGGCGATGATGGCCGCGACGCTCACGAACCTCGTGGCGCGCTTCACGATCGGGTCGTCGGGCGGAACGGAGGCGACGGCCGTCCGTGACGGCGCCGACGACGGCGCCGCGCGACTCGCCCTGCGCCGGGTCGCCTGATCCGATGACGCTCCCCACTCGGATGGACCAGTCGAAGGCGCAGGTGCCGGTGCAGGCACGGCGGATCCTCGTGGTCGACGACTCCCTCGCCATACGCAAGGCGATCCGGACGATCCTCGCGTCCCTCGGGTTCGATGCCAGCGAGGCGCAGGACGGATCGGTCGCGCTGGCCGCCGTGCGCGTCGACGCCGGCTTCAGTGCGATCATCTGCGACATCGACATGCCGGTGATGGACGGGCTGACGTTCCTCTCCACGCTCCGGAAGGATCGGACGCTCGCGCAGCCGCCGGTGATCATGTGCACCACGCACAGCAGCTTCGAGCGCATCTCGGACGCGCTCTCGCGAGGCGCGAACGAGTACATCATGAAGCCGTTCGACCGCGCGATCATGACGGAGAAGCTCGCCGCCTGCGGGGTGAAGTAGTGCCGCCGCCGATCCGCGTCTTCCTGGTGGACGACAGCACCGCCGTCCGGGGGGCGCTGCGCCGCGTCCTCGACGCCACGGAAGACATCCGCGTGGTCGGCGGCGCGTCGAACGGGCGGCTCGGGTTGGAAGCGATCGGGCAGGCGCGGCCGGACGTGGTGCTGCTGGACATCGAGATGCCCGAGCTCGACGGCCTCGCGACCCTGCCGCTGCTGTTGGCGGCGCATCCCTCCGTGCGCGTGATCATGGCCAGCAGCCTGACGCGGCGCGGCGCCCAGGTGACGATCGAGGCACTGGCGATCGGAGCCGCGGATTATGTGACCAAGCCGACCGCGCGAGCCGGCCCCGAATCACTGGCGCCGATGGCCGCGCAGATCGTGGCGAAGATCCGCGCCCTCGCGCCAGCGAGGGCGCGTGGCGGCGAACCTCCGGAGGCGCCGATCTCGAACGCCCCGGTGGCGTGGGCGCCGCGCGCGACGCGGTTCACCCCGCCGGCCGGCGCGCCCGACGTCATCGCCATCGCGGCGAGCACCGGCGGCCCCAACGCGCTGGTCTCGGTGCTGCGCGGGCTCGCCACCTCCGTGCGCGCGCCGATCCTCGTGACGCAGCACATGCCGCCGGTGTTCACGATGATGCTGGCCGAGCGGCTGCAGCGCGAGTCGGGGCGGCGCTGCGTGGAGGCGCTCGATGGTTCGCCGCTCCTCCAGGACCATGTGTACATCGCGCCGGGCGACTACCACCTGCTGGTGGACACGCGCGATGGCGCGCCTTGCCTCCGACTCTCGCAGGCGGCGCCGGAGAACCACTGCCGCCCGTCGGCCGACCCGATGTTCCGCGCGGTGAGCGCGCACTTCGGCACGCGCGCACTGGCCGTGGTGCTCACGGGCATGGGAGACGATGGCCGGCGCGGCTGCGAGTCCATCCGCCGAGCCGGCGGCCGCGTGATGGCGCAGGACGAGGCCACCTCGGTGGTATGGGGGATGCCGGGAGCGGTGGCGCGGGCAGGCCTCGCCGACTGGGTGGTGCCGCTCCACGAGATCGCACCGCGCCTCGCGCAGCTCGGCGCGGTGCTGCGGTGATCGGGCCCGACGACTATCGGTTCCTGCAGGAATTGCTGCGCGCGCAGAGCGGCTTGTCGCTCGGGGCGGGCAAGGAGTACCTGGTGGACAGCCGCCTGCCGCCGGTAGTCGAGGCGCACGGCCTCGCCGACCTGCCGGCGCTCGTACGGGAACTGCGCGCGGGCAACGCGACGTTGGCGAAGGCCGTGTGCGACGCGATGACGACCGGGGAGACTCTCTTCTTTCGCGACGAGACGCCATTCACGGTCTTCCGCGAGACGCTGCTGCCGGAGGCGGTCGCACGCTCGCGCGAGGCAAGGCGGGCGCTGCGGGTCTGGAGCGCCGCCTGCTCGACGGGACAGGAGGTCTACTCGCTCGCCATCATCACCGACGAAGAACGGCGGAAGCTCGCGGGTACCGCCGTCGAGTTCCTCGCGACGGACTACTCGACGACGACATTGGCGCGTGCGGCCCGGGGACTCTACAGCAAGTTCGAGGCGCAGCGCGGCTTGCCGATCCAGCTGCTGCTCAAGTACTTCACGCCCGAGGGCGATGGATTCGCCGTGCGCGCCGAGCTGCGCCGCGGCATGCGCTTCATCGAGCACAACCTGCTCGCGCCCTGCGCGCACCTCGGCCAGTTCGACGTGATCTTCCTCCGCAACGTCCTGATCTACTTCGATGTGGCGACGAAGAGGGCCGTCCTCGAGCGCATCGCGCGCCAGCTGGTGCCCGGCGGTGCGCTGGTGCTGGGCGGCACCGAGAACACGCTGGGCGTCACCGACGCGCTGCAGCGGCGCGCCGACTGCGGGACCGCGGTCTATACGTACGCCAGCGCATCACCCTTGGCGGACGGGGCAGCAGCTCTTCGCAGGCTCGCGTAATTTTCGGCTCGAGATAGTGAATGGCGTCGGCCGCGCTGATGTGCCGATCACGACCACCAATCCGATAATGCGAAGCACGCTTCAGTCGATACCCGGGTGAACGGAGCCCCAAGGACCGCCTCAGCCCCCAGTGTCGAGACTTCGGGGGGAAAGTGGACCGCCGATCCCGGCGCCCTTGCCGCGAGCTACGCCTGGACCCGGCTGTCGGCTGGCGTGCTACTTGGCGTCACGCACGTCCTGGGCAACCGGCTCCACTCGCTCGGGTTCCTGCGCAGCGTCCCCGCCCCCGGGGAGGCGCTCGACGAGGAGTCCAGCAAGCAGGTCGAGCGCGAGATCGATGTCTGCGACGGGCTCACCATGCGTTACCGGCAGCTCGTGCTCTGCGGGCACGAGACGCCGGTGCCCGCCCTGATGCTCGACTCGCTGACCGAGGCGCTGGTCCTGCGCGCCCTTCACGCGGACTCTCGCAGCCGCGACGTCGCAGTGAACGTCAACGGCCATTCACCGGCCGTGCTGGTCGCGCCGACGGCGCTCACGCAGGCCCTGCTGCTCGTGATGGTGGCGCTGACCTGCCACGAGGCCGCGCGCGCGGATGAGGTGCCGATGGTGGACATAGAGGGCACCGCGGATTCGTGCACCGTGCGGATGTGCGCCGCCGGCGGCGTGCCCGACGGCGACGTGGCGCTCGCCATGGACGCCGCCGCCTGGCTGCTGCGCGACACCAGACCCGCGCCGACGATCTCTCGGCGCAGCACGTCCGAGTGGACCGCCGTGACGATCAGCCTGCCGTCACTGGACTCGTCCCGCCGTGCGGAGTCGTCCTCGACCTGAGCTGCGCGGATCGGTCGGCCGCGACGCGCAGGACCCGCTGGTTGAGGTCGAGCTCCCGGCGCAGCGCCTCGCCGGTCGACCCGAGCGCCTCCATCGCGGACTGCACGGCCGGTGGTGGCGCGCCGCCGAACGTGTCGTCGAGCGCACCCATGCTCAGGTCGTCGGCTTCGCCCAGCAGGTTGTTGAGCGCGTTCCGCCGTCGGTGGGCCTCGCTGAGGGTCAGGAGGATACGGTGTGTCGCGAAGACGCTGTCGTCCAGCGCGGCGAGATCGTCGCAGACGATGGCTTCGCGCTGCCGCAGCAGCACGCCGATGACATCGGTGAGAATGCGCTCCTCCTCGACGAGCGCCTGGGTGAGGGCGGCGACGAGGGGGCCATCATCATGCGGGCTCATGGGTCACGCCTCCGCGCGAATCGGCGCCATCTGCTTGCGCAGCGCGGACAGCGCCTTGGTCCTGATCTGCGAGACGCGCGATTCGGTGACGCCCATCGCCATCGCGATCTCGTGCAGCTTGAGGTCCTCGTAGTAATAGAGCGCGAGCACGAGGCGTTCCTGCTCCTTCAGTCCCTCCACGGCCTCGCGCAGCACCAGCACCTCCTGCGCATGCGTGATCTCGTCCTCGATGCCGCCCTCGGTGGCGCCGCCGAACATCTCCGCGTGCGTGGGCTCGCCTTCGTCACTGCCCGGCGCGTCGTCGAACGAGACTCGCACCGTGGCCTCGATATCCGTCTGCCAGCGCCAGAGCGTCTCCACGTCGACGCCGACCCGCGCGGCGAGCTCCGGCGTCTTGAGTCGCTCCCCGCCACGGCACAGCTCGTCCGTGGCTGCGCGCAGCGTGCGCCGCTTGCGCCGCACTGATCGCGGCACGTGGTCCTGCCGGCGCAGCTCGTCGAGGATCGCGCCGCGGATGCGCGGCGTCGCGAACGTGCTGAATGCGTGCCCGCGCGCCGCATCGAAGGTGTCGACGGCGCTGGTCAGGCCGAGGGCCCCGGCGCTGAGCAACTCGTCGAGCTCGATGTCGTCTAGGTGCCCGCGGGAGATCTGGCGGGCCAAGTGATGCACGAGCCCGAGATGTTCATGCAGCAGTTCCTGGCGGGCGCTCTCGTCGCCGCGGCCGGCACGGGCCCAGGGGGTGACTTCCGGCATGGTCGGTGTGCTCTCGAGGATGTGGGGAACCTTCCACACTCCTCTAAGGCAACGGCGGTGCCACACCGGGAATCGAGCGTTCGGGCAGGGGCTATCGCGTTACGGGGATGCGAGTTGCGTCCTCCTGCACGTCCGGCGGCGACGCGACATCGCGGCGCGGCCGGGGGAGAAAAAAGGTCGATGGCGGCAAGAGTTGCCGACATCGACCGCCGAAAGTGCCGCTCGGGGGCGTGCGCCATTCATATCTTCTCTGGGTTCACCCCGGGAGATCCTGCTCCTGCTCGAGTTCGTCGGCGCTGTTGAGCTTGTTCCGCAATGTCCGAACGCTCATGCCCAGCAACTCAGCCGCCTTGGCGCGGTGCCCGCTCGTCGCCTCGAGCGCGCGCGTGATCAGGATCCGCTCCGCGTCGTTGACGTTGAAGGTCTCGAGCGTGACGCGGGAATCGCCTTCGACGGCGAGCGCGACACGCGATGCCTGGGCGCCGGCGAGGGCGGAACGGGTAGCCGGTGGCGGGATGGCCTCCGACGGACGCTCGGCCTGCGTCGGTCTCCGCGACGGCGCGAGCCCGAACCGCGACGCGTCGAACGCCTCGAGCGGCAACACCGATTCGGTCGAGAAGATCACCGCGCGCTCCACCGCGTGCTGCAGCTCGCGCACGTTGCCGGGCCAGTCCTGTTCCTGCAGGAAGCGAATGGCGTCGGGATGGATGCCGCGCACATCCTTGCCGAGTTCCGCGCCCGCCAGTTCGGCGAACCGCTGTGCGAGCAGCGAGATGTCATCCCGGCGTTCGCGCAGCGGCGGGATCAGCAGGGGGATGACGCCGAGCCGGAAATAGAGGTCGCGGCGGAACGTGCCCGCCTCGGCCTCGGCGTCGAGGTCGCGATTGGTGGTCGCGATCACGCGCACGTCGACGCGAATTGGCGAGGTGCCCCCGACGCGCTCGAATTCCTGCTCCTGCAGCACGCGCAGCAACTTGGACTGCAGGTCCAGTCGCATCTCGCTGATCTCGTCGAGCAGCAGCGTGCCGCGGTGCGCCCGCTCGAACGCGCCCGCCACGCGCTTGACCGCGCCGGTGAAGGCCCCGCGCTCGTGGCCGAACAGCGCGCTCTCGATGAGTCCTTCCGGGAGGGCCGCGCAGTTCAGCTGGATGAATGGGCCGCTCGCGCGATCGCTCTGGTTGTGCAGCGCACGCGCGAACAGCTCCTTGCCCGTGCCGCTCTCGCCCTGCAGCAGCACCGCGGCGCGCGTCGGCGCGGCCATCGAGACCGTCTGCATCAGGCGCCGCATCGACGGGGAGTCGCCGATGATCTGGCGCTCGCTCCGGAACTCCATGACCTCACGGCGCAGGTCCGCGTTCTCGCGCCGAAGCCGGACGAGTTCGAGCGCCTGGTCGATCGCCAGCTCGAACTGCTGCGGCCGGATCGGCTTGGTGATGTAGTCGACGGCGCCCGCCTTGAGGCTGGCCACTGCGTGCTCGATGCTGCCGAACCCCGTGAGCATGATGACGGGGACATCGATGCCCTCGCGCGCGAGGACGCCAAGGAACTCGAGCCCCGTCACCCCGGGCATGCGATAGTCGGAGACGATCAGGTCGATCCCCCCGCGCGAGAGCACGGCCATCGCCTCGGGAACGCTCGTCGCGCCGAGGGCCTGGTGGCCGGCGCGCGCGAGGCAGTCTGCGATGATCGAACCGACGGACGGTTCGTCGTCCACGTAGAGGATGGTGGCCATGATCTCGTGTGAGGGGCGGGCGCGCGGGTAGCATAATGCGCAACGGCGCGGGGTCCCGACAACTCGCGACCTGTGGTCGTCCGCTCAAGTCCACGCGCCGACGCCCGACAATGGTACGCAGGAGGAGTCACCAGCCATGAGGATCGACAATAGCGGCAACTCTTCGGCGCTGATCGTGCCCGACCCCGTGGCTTGTCAATTCGCAGTCGCCGACGCCGCTCTGGCGGACGCGGACGCCGCGCGAGCAGCTCGCATTGTGGGGGCCGACGCGGCGCAAGCGGCCCGCATCCTCGCGGCGCGCCGGCGCATCGCGGACGGTGTCTACTCGTCGCCAGTCGTGCTCGTGACCGTCGCCCGGCGGCTCCTGTCGTCCGGCGATCTCTGACCTCGCCGCTCACGCCCTCTTCCACCCCGGCCACCATGCGATTGCTCGAAGCGGACGACTCGGCGGAGCCCTCGCTGCGCCACCGGATCCTCGACGATTCCGCCGCCGCACTGCGGATGGTGCGTGCCGAGCTCGACGGGATCGTTGCGCTGGCCGTGCCGGTGCCGATGGCCTCGTCGCGCCGGACGCTGGCGTCGGCTAGTTTCCGCCCATGTCCATGCGCGACAAACTCGACCTCCTCGACCGCCGCCGCGCCGAGTCCGAACTCGGCGGCGGCGCGGCCCGGCTGAAGGCCCAGCACGACAAGGGCAAGCTCTCCGCCCGCGAACGCCTCGATGTCCTCCTCGACGAAGGCACGTTCGTCGAACTGGACCGCTTCGTCACCCATCGATCCACCGACTTCGGCCTCGACGCCCAGCGCCCCTACGGCGACGGCGTCGTCACCGGTTACGGCCGCATCGACGGGCGCCTCGTCTACGTATTCTCGCAGGACTTCACGGTCTTCGGCGGCTCGCTCTCGGAGGCGCACGCCGGCAAGATCTGCAAGGTGATGGACCTCGCCGTGCAGAACGGCGCGCCGATGATCGGCCTCAACGACTCCGGCGGCGCGCGCATCCAGGAAGGCGTCGTCTCGCTCGGCGGCTATGCGGACATCTTCCTCCGCAACACGCTCTCCTCGGGCGTGGTGCCGCAGATCTCCGCCATCCTCGGCCCCTGCGCCGGCGGCGCCGTCTACTCGCCCGCCATCACCGACTTCGTGTACATGGTGCGTGGCACCTCGTACATGTTCGTCACCGGGCCGAACGTCGTGAAGACGGTCACGCACGAGGACGTCACGATGGACGCGCTGGGCGGCGCCGACGCGCACGGCGGCACCTCCGGCGTCTCGCACTTCACGACCGCCACCGAGCTCGAGTGCCTCGAGGGCATCCGCCAGCTGATGCGCTTCATCCCCTCGAACAACGTCGACCTTCCCCCGCGCGGACGCGACACCGACCCCGGCGACCGCCGCGATGAGTCGCTGCTCGACGTCATCCCGGACAACGCGAACAAGCCGTACGACATGCATGAGGTGCTGCGTCGCGTCGTCGACGACGGCGAGTTCCTCGAGGTGCACAAGGATTTCGCCGGCAACATCCTCTGCGGCTTCGCGCACCTGGGCGGCCACTCCGTCGGCATCGTGGCCAACCAACCGGCCGTGCTCGCCGGCGTGCTGGACATCAACGCCAGCGTGAAGGCGGCGCGCTTCATCCGTTTCTGCGACGCGTTCAACATCCCGATCGTGACCTTCGAGGACGTGCCCGGCTTTCTGCCCGGCGTCGCGCAGGAGCACGGCGGCATCATCCGGCACGGCGCCAAGCTGCTCTACGCCTACTGCGAGGCGACGGTGCCCAAGCTCACGGTCATCACGCGCAAGGCATACGGCGGCGCGTACGACGTCATGAGCTCCAAGCACATCCGCGGCGACATCAACCTCGCGTGGCCGACGGCGGAGATCGCCGTCATGGGACCGAAGGGCGCGGTCGAGATCCTGTTCAAGAAGGAGATCAACGACTCCGACGACCCCAAGGCGGCGATGGATGCCCGCGTCGCCGAGTACACCGACAAGTTCGCCAACCCGTACATCGCGGCGGGCCGCGGCTACGTGGACGACATCATCGACCCGCGCGACACGCGCCCGCGCCTGATCGACGCGCTCGAGATGCTGAAGGGCAAGCGCACTCGCAACCCCGCGCGCAAGCACGGCTGCATCCCGCTGTGACCGTCCTCAACCGGCGTCGCGGCGACGCGAAGACCCCGCCCGACGGGCAGCCCAACCGTCGTTCGCTCAGGAAGGTGCTCGTGGCCAACCGCGGCGAGATCGCGCTGCGGATCGTGCGCGCGTGCCGCGAACTCGGCATCCGCTCGGTGGCCGTCTACTCCGATGCGGACGTCCACGCGCCGCATGTGCGCGAGGCTGACGAGGCCGTCAACATCGGGCCCGCGCCGGCCGCCGAGAGCTACCTCCGCGGCGACCACTTGATCGCCGTGGCGCTCGAGGTCGGGGCTGACTCCATCCACCCCGGCTACGGTTTCCTCGCCGAACGCGAGTGGTTCGCCCGCGCGGTGCGTGACGCCGGGCTCGTGTGGATCGGGCCGCCGGCCGAGGCCATCGCCGCGATGGGCTCCAAGACCGCCGCGCGCACGCTCGCGATCGCCGCCGGCACGCCGGTGGTGCCCGGCACGACCGAGCCGCTCCGCGACACCGCCGAGGCACTCAAGCTGGCGACGGAGTTCGGCTTCCCGGTGCTGCTCAAGGCGGCCGCGGGCGGTGGCGGCAAGGGCATGCGGATCGTGCGCGAGGCGAGTGAGGTCGAGTCCGCCCTCGCCTCGGCGCAGCGCGAGGCGCGCAACGCCTTCGGCGACGATGCCGTCTACATCGAGAAGTACATCGAGGGTCCGCGTCACGTCGAGATCCAGGTGCTCGCGGATTCGCACGGCAACTGCGTCTCGCTCGGCGAGCGCGAATGCTCGATCCAGCGCCGGCACCAGAAGATGATCGAGGAGTCGCCGAGCATGGCGGTGACGCCGGAGCTGCGGGAGCGCATGGGCGCCGCCGCCGTCGCCGCGGCCAAGGCCGCCGGCTACGTGAACGCCGGCACCTGCGAGTTCCTGCTCGACGCGGAGGGGAACTTCTACTTCCTCGAGATGAACACTCGCATCCAGGTCGAGCATCCGGTCACGGAGCTCGTCATGGGTGTCGACCTCGTGCAGTGGCAACTGCGAATCGCGGCCGGCGAGGCACTGACGTTCACCACGAGCCCGGAGCCGCGCGGCTGGGCGATCGAGTGCCGCATCACGAGCGAGGACCCGGCCAACGGGTTCCTGCCGTCGACGGGGCGCATCGACTACCTGCACCTGCCCTCGGGTCCGGGCGTGCGCTGGGACGGCGGCATCGAGAACGGCAGCGTCGTCGGCCTCTCGTACGACCCCATGCTCGCCAAGCTGATCGTCTTCGCGCACACGCGCGAGCTGGCGATCACGCGCATGGAGCGGGCGCTCCGCGAGCTGGTGATCGTCGGTGTCGAGACCTCGCGCGAGTTCCATCTGCGAGTGATGGCCGACGAGGATTATCGCGCCGGGCGCGTGGACATCCAGTGGCTCGAGCAGCGGCTGCCGAAGCTGCTCGCACAGCGTCCGCCAGCGGAGACCGTCGCGGCGGCGGCGATCGCCGCCGCGCTGCTCGCGGACCGCGACCAGCGCGGCCGCGCGAGGACTGGTGGCTCATTTAGCAATGGGCAGGCCGCGGGCGCGAACGGCAAGGGCGTGGGCGCGCGCGCGGGAGCCGATGGCGCGAGCGGCGAAAGATCGTCGTCGTGGTCAGAACTCGCGCGGCGCGAAGCGCTGCGGAACGGATGATCAGGAAGACGAGCCTCACCTCGCTCGAGATCACCGGCATCGCCACCGGTGGTGACGGCGTTGCACGCGCGGATGGATTGGTCGTGTTCACGCCGCGCACGGCGCCGGGTGATCATGTCGTCGCCGAGGTCTCTGTCGAGGGTCGCGTGGGGCGCGGTCGGCTGCGGAGCGTGGCGTCGGCCGGCGCCGCGCGCGTGGAGCCGGCGTGCCCGCACTACGAGGAGCCCGACCGCTGCGGCGGCTGCCAGCTGCAGCACGTGACGCTCGATGCGCAGCGTGAGGCCAAGCGCGTGATGGTGCGCGACGCCTTCCAGCGCATCGCGCGCCGCGAGGTGCCGCTGCCGGAGATCCATGGTGGCGCGCCATGGCGATACCGGCGCGCGCTCACGCTCGCCATCCGCCGCGAAGAGAGTAGCGGCGAGGGCCGCGTGCGAGCGGGATTGCGCGCGTACGACGATCCCGAGGCGGTGTTCGACCTGCGCACCTGCCTGATCACGGACGAGCGCATCGTCGACACCTGGCACGCCATCGTCGCGGCCGCTGAGCACCTTCCGGCGGGCGATCGCCTGCGCGGCACGGTGCGCTGGCTCGACGAGCATCCGCTCTTCGTACTCGAGGGCGGCGACGAGTGGCCGGCGCTCCAGCAGTTCCTCGCCGCCGTGCCCACGCTCGCCGCCATCTGGTGGCAAGCCGAGGGACGCCGCCGACGGCTCGTGGCCGACCGCCGGCCCTCTGGCACGCCGGGCGCCTCGTTCGCGCAGGTGAACGAGGAAGTCGCGGCGATGGTGCATGCCGATGTCATCGCCCGCGCCATGGCGCACGCGCCGAGCTCGCTCGTGGACGGCTACAGCGGCGCGGGTGCGACGGCCATCGCGTTCGCCGAACGCGGCGTGCGCGTGGTGGCCGTCGAGCTCGACGAGGAGGCGACTGAATACACGGCCGCGCGTCTCCCCGAGGGGTCGCGCGCCATCGCCGCGCGCGTCGAGGACGTGCTGCCGCGCCTGCTGCCGGCGGACGTCGTCGTGCTGAACCCGCCGCGTGCGGGACTCGACGAGCGCGTCACGGCCGCTCTGCGCACCGCCGAAGGCAAGCCCGCGCCGCGCGCCATCATCTACGTGAGCTGCGACCCCGCGACCCTTGCGCGCGACGTCTCGCGCCTGGTCGGGTGGCGCGTGCACGCCCTTACCTGCTACGACATGTTCCCGCAGACCGCGCACGTCGAGACGGTCTGCGAGCTGCGCCCGGAGGCGGCATGAAGTACCTCGTCGACATCGACGGAGAACGGCTCGAGGTCACGCTCGGCGGCGAAGGCGTGTCGATCGGTGGCACCGAGGTGAAGGCCCACCTCGCCGACGTCGAGGGCACGCCGGTGCGGCTCGTGACGATCGGCGGCGCGCAGCACCGAGTGGTCGCGCAGCGCGGCAATCAGCGCGGGCGCTACTCGCTCTGGATCGACGGTTGGCGGTTCGAGGTCGAGGCGCTCGACGAGCGCACCCGCACCATCCGCGACCTCTCGGCGGCTCAGGGCAAGGCGGCCGGTCCGGCGCCCGTCGTCGCGCCCATGCCCGGGATGATCGTGCGCGTCAGCGTCGTCGTCGGTGACATGGTCGAGGCCGGGCAGGGCATCGTGGTGATGGAAGCGATGAAGATGGAGAACGAACTGCGTGCCATCGCGTCCGGCACGGTGAAGGCCGTGCACGTCACGCCGGGCGGGGCGGTGGAGAAGGGAGCCGTGCTCGTCGAACTCGAGTAGTTCCACTGATGCAGGCTACGGGATGCGAGGGGGAGGCGGTACGGGGGCCGCGGTGTGGTGCGCGCGCCGCGAGCACCTTCGTCGGGTCCGCTTGCCGCCGCACCGCCGCGCGGCTCAGGTCGCGGCGCGAGTGCTGCGCGCCGGCGTAGGTGCGCAACAGCTGCACGACCTCGTCGAGCATGTCGCGGGCGCTGGCGTACCCCAGCGCCCCGGCGCCGGGTTCGCGTCGAGGAACGAGCGCACCCGCACGAACGAGTCCATCGCCTGCTACTGTCTCCTGTACATCGCGACCTCCCTCCCTATGGATGTGTGCGGACGCAATGGCCCCGGGGAAACCCCGCCGCGTGCGTCCCTCACGGGCGGCCAACTCTGGTCGTGCGGCGTGGTAGCTCGTCGGAACACCGGAAAAGTCTGCGGAAGTCGACTGGTAGCTCGTTCGACGGGACTGCACGCTGGTAAATCGCGGCTGCATGCTCGTCGCCGGTCGCTGGCAGCCGGTCGCTCCGTGCTGCCGGTGCGTCGGTTGCCGCTGCACGCGCATCGCTTGCGACTGACCGGCCGATCGTTGCGACTCGCTCCTCGACGGATGCCGCTCGCACCTCGTCGGTCTCCGCTGGCAGCGCGTCCGTTCGAGTTGGCGGCTCGTCGGTCGCGACTGGTCGGTCGTTCGTTGGCACTGGCGGCTCGTCACTTGCGACTGGACGCCCGTCGGTCGGCGCTGGCCGGTCGATCGTTGAGGCTGGCCGCGCGACGGAATCGACTGGCAGGCCGTTGGTTCCGACTGGCGGCACGTACGTAGTGACTGGTAGCTCATCGGTTCTCCCTGACCGGTCGGAAGTCGCGGTTGTCATCACGACACTTGAGAGTGGCAGCTCGGTTATTGGGACTGGCAGGCCTTCTCTCGCGACTGGCGGCAAGGAACTCGACACTCTCCGCCTGCCGCTCGGGGTCGTCGGCGGTGGACTCTCGCCTCGCAGCTCGATCCCTCCATCATGCCTCATCACACCGCGGACCCCGTGCCGCCTCCCCCCGGCATCCCGTAGCCCGCAGCCCTAAGGCACTTCGGCTGTCGCCCCGCCGAGCGCCGCACGCACACGCTGCAGGAACTCCACGAACGGGAACGGCTTCGCCAACAACCGGTCGCGCGACCAAGGCGCATCCGGCTCCGCGTCATCCTCGGCTTCCCACTCCATGTGGCCCGAGATACAGAGCACCGGGATCTGCGGCGCGCGGGCATGGATCCGCCGCACGAACTCACGCCCGCCCATGCGCGGCATCACCATGTCGGTGACGATCAGGTCCACCGCCCATGCGCGCGCCTCGAGCATCGCCAGCGCGTCCAGCGCCGACGGGGCGCCCAGCGTGTCGTAGCCGTGGCGCGAGAGGTAGCGCTCCATCGCGCGGCGCAGCGTGATCTCGTCGTCCACCACCAGCACCGTCGGGCGCCCCACGGCCGGCGCCGGGAGCCCGAGCTGCTCCTGCGCGGGGAGCAAGGGCTCGGCTGCCACCAGCGGCAGGAGCACACGCAGCGTGCTGCCCTTGCCCTTAACGCTCTCGGCCGTGACATGGCCGCCGAGCGCCCGCACGATTCCGCGCACGGTCGCGAGGCCGAGCCCGGTGCCGAGTCCGCTGGGCTTCGTCGTGAAGAACGGCTCGAACAATCTCGCCAGCGTGTCGTCATCCATGCCCACGCCTTCGTCGCGCACCGTGAGCTCGGCCCAGTTGCCGGCGTGCGTGCCTCGCGAGGCCGAACGGTCGCCGGGCCGCACGATGCAGGCGCGCGTGCGCACGTGCACCACGCCGCCATCCGGCATCGCGTCGCGCGCGTTGATGGCGAGGTTCATCAGGATCTGCTCGAGCTGGCCCTCCGCCGTCCGCACCCAGAGGTCGTCGTCCTCGAGCTCGAGCCAGAGCTCGACCTGGCCGACGAGCAGCCGGCGGAGCATCGGCTCCATGCCGCGCACGACCGTGCGCAGCGGCTGCGCGCGCAGTTCGCCCGCCTCCGGCCGGCTGAAGGAGAGCAACCGGCGCGTGAGCACCGCGCCGCGCTGCGCCGTCTGCTCGATCTCCAGCAGGTCGGAGGCGCTCGGGTCGCCGGGGGGCAGTTCGTCGCGCACGAGCTGCGCGTGCGTGATGATCGCCGCGAGGATGTTGTTGAAGTCATGCGCGATGCCGCCGGCGAGCCGACCCACGGCCTCGAGCTTCTGCGCCTGCCGCAGCTGCTGCTCGAGCCGCACGCGCTCGGAGACGTCGCGCGTGTTGAGCACCAGTCCCCCGACGGACTCGTCGGCGCTCAGGTTCGACACCACGCTCTCGACCTCGTGCCACGTCTGCGCGCGCCCGAGCCGCCATCGCAGCACCGCGTTGCGCGCGAACGGCTCGCCCGCGTTGGCGAGGAACACCGTCAGGCGGTCGCGATCCTCCGCGTGCGCGAGCTCCGAGATGCGGCGCCCCACGAGCAGCGAGGGGATGGTGCCCGTCATCTCGCCCGCCGACGGGCTCGCCCACTGGATGGTGTGGTCCGGCGCGATCTGGAAGATCGCGTCGGAGGAGCGCTGCACGAGCGAGCGGAAGCGCGCGTCAGCGACCGCGCGCGCCTGCGCCGAGAGCGTCGCGTTCACGCGCGCGAGGTGCTGGCGGATGAGCACGAGCACGAGGAGCGTCACGATGCCCGTGACGAGGAAGGGCAGGTCGGTGTCGCGCCCGTCGGTCCACGCGGTCCACAGCAGCGGCAACGTGGCGGCCATGATCGCGATCGGCGCGACGATGTGACGCCCCTGGCGCATGGCGCGGCGCTCCGGCGCCACGACGACGCGCTGCTGCCGCTGGACATCGAGGCCGAGGATGATGAAGACGAGGCTGACGGCCACGAGCATGTCGATCATCCCGCCGTTCATCGAGGCGCCGCGCTGCACCTCCTGCACGTACAGCAGGTCCACGACCGCGGTCGACGCGAACCCCAGCGTCAGCAGCCCGAGCGCGTGGCGCGCCACGCCCGGTGGCCGCCGGAACCAGGCGGTCGCCGAGAACCAGAGGGCCACGATGTCGATGAACATCATGAACAGGAAGAGCCACCGCATGCCGCCGAGTTGCTGGCCCGTGAACGGGTTCCCGCCGGCGATCAGCCACGAGGCGAGGAGGAATCCCGAGACGACGATGACGCCGGCATCGAACCAGTCCGCGGCGCGACCCGTCTCGAGCCGCGAACGCGCCAGCTTCCAGAGACCCGCGACGATGAGGAGCGCGTGCGGCAGGGCGAACGCGAACCGGACAACGGACGGCAGCGGGTCGCCGGGTGAGGCGATGACGCGGACGATGTTCGAGATGGCTGCGGCGGCGAACGCCGCGCTGAACAGGCGCCACCCGATCGTCGTGGACTGCGGGATCCCGGGGGCCCTGGAGAGCCCGTAGGCCAGCAGCGTGATGGCGAGGCGGAACGGGACGAAGGCGGCCTCGTCCAGCACCATCTCCCACCGCGTGTCGAATGGGCCGGCGACGCTGCCCCAGAGGGTGTAGAGCAACAGCCACGAGACCGTGGCGATCGCGACAGGGCCTGGGCGCGACTCCTGCAAGGAGGAGCCGGAATTGACGGAGCGTCGGAGAGTCACTGGATGAGTATCGGCCCACGCATGACGAAGCGCAGGATGTCAGGCAACTATACCGTGCGTCCGGGGTGGCGGCGAGTGCGGCTCGCTTGACTCTCCCCTATAGGGCGCCTATCCTTCGTGTCTGTCCAAAAACGCCTGAAAGGCGGCCGATACCCGGGTTGCATCCCGCACCGGTGAGGCGCAGCACCTCCCGTTCCAGTTCAACTTCCATGCGCAGCACGTATACCGCCACCCCCGCCGACATCGAACACAAGTGGTTCGTGGTCGACGCCGAGGGGATGGTCCTCGGTCGCCTGGCGACCGAAGTCGCGCGGATCATCCGCGGCAAGCACAAGGCGATGTTCACGCCCCATATGGACACCGGCGACAACGTCATCGTCATCAACGCCTCGAAGGTCCAGGTCACCGGACGCAAGGCGGAGCAGAAGAACTATTTCCGCCACACGGGCTACATGGGGCACGAGATGTACACCCCGTTCGCCACGATGCTGGCCAAGCACCCCGAGCGGGTGATCGAGAAGGCGGTTTTCGGCATGCTGCCCAAGACGGCCCTCGGGCGCCAGAAGCTGCGGCTCAAGCTCCGCGTCTACGCCGACGCGAAGCACCCGCACGCCGCGCAGCAGCCCGAGACGATCACCTTCCCGAAGGCGGAGGCCAAGTAAATGGCTGAGACGACGACGCACACCATCGGCCGCCGCAAGGAAGCCGTCTGCCGCGTGTTCCTGACCCCCGGGTCGGGCAAGTGGAGCCTCAACGGCCGTACGCTCGGCGATTACTTCCCGCGCCCGGCGCTCGTGGCCGCCATCCAGCAGCCGTTCACCGCCACCGACACGCTCGGCAGCTACGACGTCATGGCGAACCTCAACGGCGGCGGCCAGACCGGCCAGGCCGGCGCCCTCCGCCTCGCCATCGCCCGCGCGCTGGTGAAGATCGACGAGTCAAACCGCCCCAAACTTCGCGACCTCGGCCTCCTCACGCGTGATGCGCGTGCGGTCGAGCGCAAGAAGCCCGGCCAGCCCAAGGCACGAAAGAAGTTCCAGTTCAGCAAGAGATAGCAGTCAAGGGGTAGCAGGTTGCAGGGCGCAGGTGAGGGGTACACGACAGCGTCCAACTCGATCGCGGCACCTCTCACCCGCCACCTACGACCCGTTCCTCTCATCTCACAGCTCCCCCGAGCTGACCATCGGTGCCGACTCCATTCCGGAGCGGCGGTGGAAGGCGGTGACGGGGAGCGACGGCAGTCAAAAACCCTCCGCGACAGGATCACCAGATGTCCCAGCCCACGCTCGACGATCTCCTCAAGGCCGGTGTCCACTTCGGCCACCAGACCCGCCGTTGGAACCCCAAGATGCGCCGCTTCATCTTCGCGGAGCGCAACGGCATCCACATCATCGACCTGCAGAAGACGCTGCGGCAGATCGAGCTCGCGCAGAAGCTCGTGCGCGAGGTCATCCTGCGCGGCGAGAACGTCCTCTTCGTCTGCACCAAGCGCCAGGTCTCGCAGATCGTCTCCGCCGAGGCTGACCGTGTCTCCGCGATGCACGTCACCGAGCGCTGGCTCGGCGGCCTGATGACGAACTTCGCGACCGTCAAGAAGCAGATCAAGAAGCTCAAGGAGCTCGAGGCGGGCTCCGAGGCGGGTGGTTCCTTCGAGAACTACACGAAGAAGGAACAGCTCATGATGACCCGCCAGCGCGACAAGCTCTCGAAGAACCTCTCGGGCATCAAGTCGATGGGCCGCATCCCCGGCCTGATGTTCGTCGTCGATGCCAAGAAGGAGCGCATCGCCGTCGACGAGGCCAACAAGCTCGGCATCCCGATCGTCGCCATCTGCGACACGAACTCCGACCCGGACCTCATCACCGTGCCGATCGCCGGCAACGATGACGCGATCCGCTCGGTCGAGCTGATCACGAGCGCCATCGCCGACGCCATCGCCGAGGCCCGCCGCGAGGCGCCGACGCGCGCCGAGGTCGAGGACTCCGGCGAGGCGACCACGTGGTCGTCCGAGCGCGGCACCGAGAAGGAAGCCGACGACCGCGGCCGCCGCGGCGCCAAGGGCCGCCCGCGTCGCCGTCGCGCCAAGCCGGAAGCGATCGCCGCGCGCCTCAAGGGCGGTGCCGATGCGCCCGAGGGCGAGGCCGATGCGACCGAGGGTGGGGACACCGCTTCCGAGTAAGTGCGCGCTCGGTAGTGCAGGGAACGCTCCCTGAGTAACTTCATGTCGCCGCCGATGAGTCTCACCACTCCCCGGCGGCGATCTCACACAAGTACGCTACTTCATTGAGAGATACCGATGGCTGCCACACAGATCACCGCGAAGGACGTCGCTGAGCTCCGTGCCCGCACCGGCGCCGGCATGATGGATTGCAAGAAGGCGCTCGAGGAGGCCGGCGGCGACATGGACGCCGCCATCGACATCCTTCGCAAGCGCGGCATCGCGAAGGCCGACAAGCGCGCCGACCGCGCCGCCTCGGAAGGCCAGATCGTGACGTGGCTGAGCCCCGATGCCACCGTCGGCGCCATCATCGAGGTCAACTGCGAGACGGACTTCGTCGGCCGCAACGAAGAGTTCATCGCGCTCGCCAAGCAGCTCGCCGAGCAGGTCGCGCAGGACGCCGCGGTCGACGGCCTCGTCGCCGTCGGTGCCGAGGGCGCCTACCTCACCACGCCCTGGTTCGCCGACAAGTCGCGCACCGTGGGCGAGGTCGTGAAGGCCGCGTCCGCCAAGACGGGCGAGAAGGTCGAGCTCCGCCGCATCGCGCGCTTCAAGTCCGATGGCGTGGTCGGCAGCTACCTGCACTTCAACGGCAAGGCAGGCGTGATCGTCGAGGTCGCCGGCGGCAATGGCGACGGCGCGAAGCAGCTCGCCGCGCACGTCGCCGAGCACGTCGCGGCCGGCGTGCCGACGGTCGCCGTCGCGGTCGACAAGGACGGCGTCAGCGCCGAGTTCATCGAGCGCGAGCGCGCCATCTTCGTCGCCCAGGCGATGGAGAGCGGCAAGCCCGAGGAAATCGCCAAGAAGATGACCGAGGGTCGCATCGCCAAGCTCTTCGGCGAGGTCACGCTCCTCGGCCAGCCGTGGGTGCGCGACGACAAGCAGAGCATCGGCGACCTGGTGAAGGCCACCGCGAAGGAAGCCGGACAGCCGCTCGCCGTGAAGCGCTTCGTGCGTTTCAAGATGGGCGAGTCCTGAACAACGCCGTCGCAGCCACGGGAGCCGGAAACGGGATGTCCCTGAAGTATCCACGCGTACTGCTCAAGCTCTCCGGCGAGGCTCTCGCCGGGGAGAAGGGCTTCGGGCTCGACTTCGACACCATGCGCGGCTTCGCCCGGCAGATCAAGGGCATCGCCGACATGGGGGCGCAGATCGGCATGGTGATCGGCGGGGGCAACATCGTCCGCGGGTCGCAGGTCGCCAAGATGGGGATGGACCGCGTCTCCGCCGACTACATGGGGATGCTCGGCACGGTCATCAACGCCCTCGCGTTCCAGGACGTCCTGGAGCGCGAGGGGCTCGACACCCGCGTGATGACGGCCATCCGCATGGAGGAGGTCGCCGAGCCGTTCATCCGGCGCCGTGCCCAGCGCCATCTCGAGAAGGGCCGCGCCGTGATCTTCGCGGCCGGCACCGGCAACCCCTACTTCTCGACCGACACCGCCGCGGTCCTCCGCGCCATCCAGATGAAGGCCAGCGTCATCATCAAGGCCACCAGTGTCGACGGCGTCTACACCGCCGACCCCAAGGTGGACCCGAACGCCACGAAGTACGAGTCCATCTCGTATCGCGACGTGATGACGAAGGACCTTCAGGTGATGGACCAGACCGCGATCACGCTCTGCCGGGAGAATGACCTCCCGCTCATCGTGCTCAACATCAACACTCCCGGCATCGTCGCGGCGGCGCTGCGGGGG
The DNA here is from genome assembly GCA_035538035.1 of Gemmatimonadaceae bacterium. Taxonomy (GTDB): domain Bacteria; phylum Gemmatimonadota; class Gemmatimonadetes; order Gemmatimonadales; family Gemmatimonadaceae; genus Pseudogemmatithrix. The sequence continues at coordinate 27,950 of DATLLD010000109.1, forward strand.
GAAACCGTGGGGACCATCGTCTCATGACCATGACGCAGCCGATCCTGAAGGAATGCAAGGCTCAGATGGACCGCGCCGTCGAGGCCGTCAAGCGCGAGTTCTCCTCCGTGCGCTCGGGCAAGGCCAGTCCCGCCATGCTCGACTCGGTGAAGGTCGAGATGTACGGCCAGATGATGTCGATGAACCAGAGCGCCAACGTCTCCGCGCCGGAGCCGCGCCTGCTCGTCGTCACGCCGTTCGACAAGGGCCAGATCAAGGCCATCGAGAAGGCCATCCGCGAGTCCAACCTCGGCGTCGACCCCGCCGTCCAGGGCAACGTGATCCGCGTGCCGCTGCCGTCGATGAACGAACAGCGCCGCAAGGAACTCGTGAAGGTCGTCAGCAAGTACGCCGAGGACGGCCGCATCGCCGTGCGCCACGCGCGCACTTCCGCGCGCGACCAGCTCAAGAAGCTCGACGGCGTCTCCGAGGACGAGGTCAAGCACGCCGAGAAGGATCTGCAGAAGCTGCATGACGAGGAAGTCGGCCGGATCGACGCCCTCGCGAAGTCGAAGGAAGCGGAGATCATGGAGGTCTGACGGCCTCCAGTCACATGTCCGGCCCCCACGACCTCCTCGCGCAGATCCGCCTCCACGGCGCGATTCCCCGCCACATCGCCATCATCATGGACGGCAATGGACGGTGGGCGCGCGAGCGCATGCTGCCACGGCCGCTCGGGCACCGCAGCGGCATGAAGTCCGTGCGCGAAGTGGTGGAGGCGGCGCTCGCCGCCGGCGTGGGCGTGCTCTCGCTCTTCGCGTTCTCGCAGGAGAACTGGCAGCGTCCGGCGCTCGAGATCACGGCGCTGATGACGCTGCTCGAGGAGTTCATCCAGAAGGAGTCCGACGAGCTCGAGGGGCAGGGCGTGCGGGTGCGGGTGCTCGGCGACATCGACCGGCTCGCGCCGGCGGCGCGCGCGGCGGTGGACCGCGTCGTCACGCAGACCGCGCACAACGACACGCTCACGCTCAACCTGTTCATCTCGTATGGCTCGCGCGCCGAGATGGTGCGGGCCGCGCGGCTGATCGCGCAGGATGTCGCGGCCGGCAAGCTGACTCCCGAGCAGGTGGACGAGGCCGAGTTCGCGCGGCGGCTCTACACCCATGACTGCCCGGATCCGGACCTGCTCATCCGTACCTCCGGCGAGCAGCGCATCTCCAATTTCCTGCTCTGGCAACTCGCCTACACCGAACTCGTGATCTCGCCCGTGCTCTGGCCGGACTTCGGCCGGGCCGATCTCTTCGGCGCGATCCAGCAGTACCAGCACCGGGACCGCCGCTTCGGCCGCGTTCCGGCCTAAAGCAAGCAAACCTCCCGCCCGCCGTCGCCATGAGCGAGCTGACGAAGCGTATCCTCGTCGCCGTGGTCGGCATTCCGGTCATCGCCGGCGTGCTCCATCTCGGTGATGCGCCCCTCGCGATCCTGCTGTCCATTGCCGCCGCGCTCGCCGCCTGGGAGTACGGACGCCTCGCCCAAGGCGCCGGTGCGCGCCCACTGACCGGGTGGCTGATCGTGCTCGCGGCCTTGGTGCCGCTCGGCATGCACGCGCTGCGGCTCGGGCTCTGGGTCCCGCCGGTCTCGCTGGTGCTGCTGCTGGTGCCGACGCTGCTCACTGCGGCACTCTGGACGCGCGGCAGTGCCGGCAAGCCCATCGAAGCCGTCGCCACGACCATCTTCGGGGTGCTCTACACGGGCGGCATGTTCAGCTTCGTGTACGCGCTGCGCTACCACCGCTTCGCCGTCGGCGACGAGGCCGGGGCGCTGCTCGTGTTCTTCCCCGTGGCGCTCACCTGGATCAACGACACCGGCGCGTTCTTCATCGGCCGCGCGTTCGGCAAGCGCAAGCTCATGCCGAGCGTGAGTCCCGGCAAGACGGTGGCCGGCGCCGTGGGCGGGCTTGCGGCGAGCGCCATTGGCGCCTGGGCGTACGTGCACTTCCTGCTCGGACCCCGCGCCGGCCTCGGCCTCACGCTGCCGGCGGTGATCGTCCTCGGCGTGCTGGTCAGCGTCGTCGCGCAGGTGGGCGACCTTGTGGAGAGCATGCTCAAGCGCGAGGCCGGCGTGAAGGACAGCTCGAAGCTGATCCCGGGCCACGGCGGCGTGCTCGACCGCGCGGATTCGCTGCTCTTCAGCATTCCCGTGGCGTACGTGCTGCTCGATCAACTGCTCAAGGTCGGGGCGTGAGCGGGGCTCACGGCAAGCGCCACGACGCCGGCTCCACTCTCCCCATCGGCGTCGCACTCCTTGGAGCCACGGGCTCCATCGGGCACACCGTGCAGCGCGTGATGGCCCGTCACCGCGACCGTTTCCGGTTCGTGGCCATGACGGCCAACGGCGACCTCGACGGACTGGCCGAGGCGGTGGCCGAGTGGAAACCGTCATACGCCGGGCTCGCGTCGCCGACTCCACGCTCGCGCGCCGGTGCGGGTGCGCAGGTGCCGGCGGGGTGGGGAACCGGCCCGGGCTGCTTGGTCGAGGCCGCCCAGCATCCCGATGCGGCGATCGTGCTCAATGCCATCGTCGGCGCCGCCGGGCTCGATGCCACGCTCGCCGCGCTCGAGAAGGGCAAGCGGGTCGCGCTGGCCAACAAGGAGTCGCTGGTGGTGGGCGGCGCCCTCGTGCAACGCGCGGTGCGCGAGCATGGCGGCGAGGTGATCCCGGTGGACTCCGAGCACTCGGCGCTGCTCCAGTGCTGCGCGGGGCGGATTGGGGTGCCGAAGGCGGGCGCGGCAGGCGCGGCAGGCGGCGCGCCGCTCCAGGGCCTGCTCCCGCTCGCCGGCGTGCGCCGCCTCATCATCACAGCGTCGGGCGGGCCGTTCCGCACGTGGAGCACCGAGCGCATCGCCGCGGCCAAGCTCGACGACGCGCTCCAGCATCCCACGTGGTCGATGGGCCGCAAGATCACCATCGACTCGGCATCGCTCGCCAACAAGGCGCTCGAGGTCATCGAGGCGCACGTGCTGTTCGGCGTGCCGTACGACCGCATCGAGGTGGTGGTGCACCCACAGAGCATCGTGCACTCGATGGTCGAGTTCGAGGACGGCAGCGTGATGGCACAGATGGGCGTGCCGTCGATGGAGCTCCCGGTGCTCTACGCGCTCTCGTATCCCGAGCGACTCGAGGACGACGGCGTTCCTCGCTTCGATCCCGTCGCGAGCGGCACGCTGACCTTCGAGCCCGTGCGGCACGACGCGTTCCCTACGCTTGGGCTTGGCATCGCGGCCGGCAAGTCCGGCGGCGCGGCGCCCGCGGTGTTCAATGCCGCGAACGAGTCTGCGGTCGCGCGAGTGCTGGACGGGTCGCTACCCTTCAGCATGATACCCGGCGCCATCGAGGCCGCGCTCTCGCGGCACGCTGGCTTGCCCGGTGACGACAAGAGTTCCCTCCTCGCGGCCGATGCGGCTGCCAGGCAGACCGTCCAGGAGTTCTGATGCCGAACCTGAGCTGGCTGGCCCCTCTCCTCGTGCTGGGGCTGGTGATCTTCGTGCACGAATTGGGGCACTTCCTCGCGGCCAAGTGGGCCGGCGTCTACGCGCCGCGCTTCTCGCTCGGCTGGGGCAAGCCGCTCTGGAGCTTCCGCCGCGGCGAGACGGAGTACGCGCTCTCGGCGCTGCCCATCGGCGGCTATGTGCGCATGGCCTCCAAGGAGGACGAGACCGCCAGCGTGCTTGAGGGCGGCAGCGAGGGCGACATCTCGCCCGAGGGCCGTTCCAAGCACTGGGACGAGCAGTCGATGATCCCGCACGGGCCGCTGCCGATCCCGCCCGACCGCTGGTTCGAGTCCAAGCCGCTCTACAAGCGGCTCGTGATCATGTTGGCGGGCGTCTTCATGAACGTCGTCCTCGCGCTCATCGTCTCCATCGGCGTGTTCGCCTGGTACGGCAAGGGGTACCTGCCGGCCGTCGTGGACACGGTGGTGGCGGACAAGCCGGCCGCTCTCGCGGGGATGCAGGTCGGCGACAGCATCGTGGTCGCCGACGGCCGCGCCGTCACCAAGTGGGATGACGTGCTGGAGATCGTCTCCGCGGCCCCGGAGCGGCAGATCGCGGTGGAGGTCGTCCGTGGGGACGAGCGCCAGACGCTGTTGATCACGCCGGAGGCGCAGGACGTGCCCGTGCCGCCCATCGGCGAGACCCAGCGCGTCGGGCGTATCGGCGTTGGTCCGCGGGCGACCGTCGCACGCGAGGACGTTGGCCTGGGCGAGGCCACGGTGGCCGGCTGGGACGCCACCTGGAACATGGCCGGCAGCGTGCTCAACGTGCTCGGCGGACTCTTCCGGGGCAGCGTCTCGGTGACGCAGCTGGGTGGACCGCTGGAGATCGCTCGGTCGAGCGTGGTGGCAGCCGAGTCGGGACTCGAGAACGTCTGGGCGCTGATCGCATTCCTGAGCATCAACCTGGCCGTCTTGAACCTGCTGCCGATCCCGTTGCTGGACGGCGGCCAGATCCTGCTTCAGCTGGTGGAAGGTGCCTGGCGCCGGCCGCTGCCGGCGATGGTGAAGGAGTGGTACGCGCGCATCGGGCTCTTCGCGATCCTGCTGTTGTTCGTGACCGTGACGTTCAACGACCTGAAGCGGTTGATCACGGGGTGGTTCGGAGGGTGAGGTCGGCGCGCGCGCGAGCCTGCTCCATCGGTACGCGCAGCGCCAGCTTGTTCGACCGTCGATCGCCCTTCGTGGCCTGCAGGGTCACGAGCTGCTGGCGGGGCGTGTCGCAGAGGGCGTAGAAGCCGTCTTCCGCCGTCACCGCCGACCGGGCGCGATCGATCCAGCTCCAGGTCGCGCCCACGAGCTTGAAGTTCTCCTTCCAGGTCGCGTTCACGGTCGCGCCCTCCACGCGAGTGGAGGGCGCCTCGGACACGACGCCGTAGATCGTCGCGCGAGGCTCCGGTGCCGCCGAGCGCGCCGCCAATCGCTCGATCTCGTCCGCGCATCGCCCGAGCGCGCTGACCGTGTCGGAGAGGAATTCGGCGTCGGCGCCGGTCGCGGCCCTGACGCCAAGGTCAACTGCGCGCAGCGAGTCGTCGAGCGCCGTCGCGCCGACGTAGACCGGCGACTCTCCACGACTGATCGAGAGCACGTCGCCGCGGGTGCGCTGGATGGCTTCCACGACGAGCGTCGGCTGCGCGACCGGGAGCCCGAGCGCCGTGCGATCGCTGCCGCCCCGCAGGGCGGTGCGGGGCATCCGGATCTCCCACGCGCTCTCGAACACCATGCCGTCGTCGAGCCGCGTGAAGGCCACATTGCCGCCGAGCCCGAGCCGGTCGAGTGGGGAGGGCAGGCCGACGTATTCGTACTCGAGCAGTTGCAGCTCGAGGCTCGCACGCTCGATCCAGAGCGTGCCGCGAATGCGGATGATGTCCCGCTGCGCGCGGCCCACCGGGCGGAAGTTGAGTCCGATCATGCCGGCACGAGCGCCGCGGCCCTCGGCCACCTGCAGGCAGTGCGTCGCCGCGAAGCTCTCGGACAGGATCACCGCGGCGTCCGGCGCGCGATACACGGTGAAATCGCCCTCTGGTGAGACGTAGCCGACGACGGCGAGCAGTCCGGGCGGCAGGCTGCGGAACGGCTTTGCCGTGAGGCCGGAGCGCACGCGCCGGCGCGGTGGACCGAGGCTCTCGCCAGAGAGGTCGGTCAGCTGGTCCGATACCACCACGCGAACCGCCGCCGGCCCGTCCGGCGAAGTGAGCAGGGAGGCGAGCAGCGTCTTCCGGGTCTCTTCGAAGAGATCGGCCACCTGCACTCCGGCACCGGCCACCAGCTCGCAGCGGGCGGCGGCCCGGGTCGTGACGGCGGTCAGGACGATCGGGGCGTCGGCCAGCCGGAAGTCGGTCACCCGGCGCTCGCCCTCTGCGAGATGGACGGTGCCGAGGAAGGTGGGTCGATGCCCGATCCGCAGCGCGCGCAGGCGCACCTCGCGGGCGGGGAGTCGTACGACGAAGCGGCCGTCGGGGGCCGTGATGGAGCGGGAGAGCACGCTGTCTCCCCTGGGCGACTCGACCACCAGGATCACGCCGCCGGCCGGCGAGGCCCCGTCGCGGAGCGTCAGGACCCCGGATAGCTGTTGCGCGCCCGCCGCGCGGCCCACTGCGGCCGACGAAATGGCGAGAACGAGGGCCGGCAGGAGGCGTCGCATAGGGCCGTCCGCGGTGGGGAAAGGGTGGTCAACCCTTTACAGGTGGGTTTTTGCCGCCTAAGTTATCGTGCTACAACGGAATCGGCATTTCAAACGCACTGCGCACCGCAGGCAAGGACTTCAGGGATGGCGTTCGTCAAATCGGCGGCGATCGAGAATCATCGCCAACACGAGACCGACACGGGCTCGTCACAGGTGCAGGTCGCGGTACTCACTGAGCGTATCAATTACCTCACGGAGCACTTCCGCACCCACAAGAAGGACCACCACGGACGCCGTGGTCTCCTCCGCATGGTCAGCCAGCGCCGTCGGCACCTCGATTACCTGAAGCGGACCAGCATCGACGCGTACCGCAAGATCATCGCCGACCTCGGCCTGCGCTACTAGCGCTTAACCTCACACGAGCGCGCGACCGCACTGAAGCGGATCGCGCGCTTCGTGTACCAGCATTGAGAACACACAAATGATGCATCGTATCGAGCGGACCTTCGCCGGTCGCCCCCTCTCCATCGAGACTGGGCGGATGGCGAAGCAGGCCGCTGGCTCTGCGCTCGTGACCTTCGGCGAGACCATGGTCCTCGCCGCCGTCACCGTCAGCGACAAGAAGAGCACGCTGCCCTTCTTCCCGCTCCTCGTCGAATACCGCGAGAAGACCTACGCCGCCGGCAAGATCCCGGGCGGTTTCATCAAGCGCGAAGGGCGCCCGCGCGACGAGGAGATCCTCTCGGCGCGCATCATCGACCGCTCCATCCGGCCGCTCTTCCCGGAAGGCTTCCAGAACGAAGTCCAGGTCTACCTGTACATCATCTCGGCCGACCAGGAGAATGACGCCGACGTGCTCGGCCTCATCGCCGCGTCGTTCGCGCTCAACGCGTCCAAGATCCCGTTCGCCGGCCCGATCGCCGGCGTGCGCGTCGGCCGCGTCGACGGCAAGTGGCTGCTCAACCCGACCTTCCAGGCGCTGACGGTCAGCGACATGGACGTGGTCGTCGCCGGCTCCGAGGACTCGATCATGATGGTCGAGGGCGGAGCGCTCGAGGTGTCCGAGGAGGACATCGTCGAGGGCCTGGGCATCGCCCAGCGCGGCATCAAGGAGCTCATCTCGATGCAGGAAGAGCTCCTCAAGAAGGTGAAGGTCGAGAAGATGGAGTGGACCAAGACCGAAGTGCCGGCCGACGTCCTCAAGACCGTCACCAAGTCCGCCAAGGCGAAGATCGAGACCGCGATCAACCAGAAGGACAAGGCGACGCGCGTGCAGGCGATCGCGGCCGTGAAGTCCGCGGTCAAGGAAGACCTCGCCGCCTCGCTGCTCCCGGAGCAGGTGCCGTTCGTCGGCAGCGTGCTCGACGACCTCGAGTACAACGCGCTGCGCGGCCAGGTGCTCGACACCGGCCTCCGCGTCGACGGCCGCAAGCCGACCGAGGTGCGCGACATCTCCGTCGACACGACGGTCCTCCCGCGCGCCCACGGCTCGGCGCTCTTCACGCGCGGCCAGACGCAGGCGCTCGTCGCCGCGACGCTCGGCACCGCGAACGACGTCCAGCGCCTCGACAGCATCGACGAGGCGAAGGAAACCACCAAGTCGTTCATGCTGCACTACAACTTCCCGCCGTTCTCGACCGGTGAAGTGCGCCCGATGCGCGGCACCAGCCGTCGCGAGATCGGCCACGGCAACCTCGCCGAGCGCGCCATCCAGGCCGTGCTGCCGGCGTTCGAGGAGTTCCCGTACACCATCCGCATCGTCTCCGACGTGCTCGAGTCCAACGGCTCGTCGTCGATGGCGTCGGTCTGCGGCGGCTCGCTCGCCTGCTTCGACGCCGGCATCCCGCTCAAGGGCGCGGTCGCCGGTGTCGCGATGGGCCTGATCAAGGAAGGCAAGAAGTACGCGATCCTCACGGACATCCTCGGCACCGAGGATGCGCTCGGCGACATGGACTTCAAGGTCGCGGGCACCAAGGCCGGCATCACGTCCATCCAGATGGACATCAAGATCCAGGGCCTGGACCTCAAGATCATGACCGAGGCGCTGGCGCAGGCGAAGATCGGCCGCATGCACATCCTCGGCGAGATGGACAAGGCGCTGCCGACGGTCCGCCCGGACTTGTCGCCCTATGCTCCGCGCATCGTGACGATGACGATCAACCCCGAGAAGATCGGCGATCTCATCGGCCCCAAGGGCAAGACGATCCGCGGCATCCAGGACGAGACCGGCGCGGAGCTCAGCGTCGACGACTCCGGCCTGGTCACCATCGCCGCCGTCGGTGGCGAGGCGATGGAGCGCGCGCGCCAGATGGTGCAGGCGATCACGGCCGAGCCGGTCGTCGGCGAAACGTACGTCGGCACGGTCAAGAGCGTGACCGCGTTCGGCGCGTTCGTCGAGATCATGCCGGGCACCGAGGCCCTCCTCCACGTCTCCGAGATGCGCCACACGCGCGTCGAGAAGCCCGAGGACGTCGTCAAGAAGGGCGAGCAGGTGACGGTGAAGCTCGTCGAGCGTGACGAGCGTGGCCGCCTCCGTCTCTCGATGAAGGCGCTGCTGCCGAAGCCGGAAGGCGCGGCGGTGGCCGAGGGCGCCGGCAACGGCGAAGGCGGCGAGTCCGCGAGCTATGCCGCGGCCGGCGAGTCGTCCGGTGATCGTCCGCGCGGCGACCGCCCGCGGGGTGATCGTCCTCGCGGCGGCGGCCGTGGAGGCCGTTCGCGCGAGTGACGACCGACGCGTCCGTCGCCGGCGCCGTGCCTGCCCTCGAAGGGCGCGGCGTGCAGCGGACCGTCCTGCCGAATGGACTGACCGTACTCTCGGAGCATATGCCGGGAGTGCGGTCAGTCGCTATCGGGGCATGGGTTCGCGCCGCCTCCCTGCACGAGGCACCCGAGAAGATGGGTGTCTCGCACTTCCTCGAGCACATGGTGTTCAAGGGGTCCGAGCGGCGCAGCGCGCGTGAGCTGGCGCTCTCGCTCGAGTCGCTCGGCGGCGCGCTCGACGCATACACCGGTCGCGAGCACACATCCTTCCAGGCGCGTGTGCTCGACGAGCACCTGCCGCAGGCTGCCGACGTGCTCTTCGACCTGATGTTCCGGCCGGCGCTTCGCGATGCCGACCTGCAGCTCGAGCGTGGCGTGATCCTCGAGGAGATCTCGATGGTCGACGACACGCCCGACGACCTCGTGTTCGAGATCCACAACGAGGTGCTCTGGGGCGGACATCCGTTCGGCTACCAGATCCTCGGCACGCGCGAGACGGTCACCGCGCTCGAGGTGCAGGACCTGCGCGCGCTGCATGAGCGCGCGTACCGCCCTTCGCAGGTGGTGGTGGCGGCCGCCGGCAACGTCACGCACGAGCAGCTGCTCGACGTGCTGGCGGCGACCGGTTGGCTCGCGCTGCCTGCGGGCGACCCGACACGACTGATCGTGCCGGCCGCCGTGCCCGCGCCGCCGACGGACCGTTTCGTCGAGCGTGACTCCCAGCAGATGCACCTCGTGTTCGGCAACGCAGTCGTGCCCTACGGCGACGCGCGCCGGCATCCGCTGATGCTGGTCAACACGCTCTTGGGCGGCGGCATGAGCTCGCGGCTCTTCCAGCGCGTGCGCGAGGAGCTCGGCCTCGCCTACTCGGTGCATTCGTTCCAGAGCTTCAGCGTGACCGCGGGCTCGCAGGGCATCTACGTCGGCTGCGCGCCCGAGCGCGCGGACGAAGCGGTGCGTGCCGTCAACGCCGAGCTGATGAAGATCGTCGAGGATGGCATCCCGGACGATGAGCTGGCGATGGGCAAGCAGCAGTTGAAGGGACAGATCACGCTCTCGATGGAGAGCGTGACCTCGCGCATGTATCGCGCCGCGGCGGTGGATCTCTACGACGAGCCCTACCGCCCGCTTGACGAAGTCCTCGCTCGCGTCGACGCCATCACCACTGGAGAAGTGCGCGCCGTTTGCCGAGACTTCTACGCGCCGGCCGGCCAGACGCTCGTGCGCCTGGGGCCGGCAGTTAGGACGTGAGGGAGCAGCGTGCGGGTGTCAGGTGGGGCAGGTAACCGCCGCCCCTCGCATCGCCGTTCCCCTCACCTACAACCTCCCACCTGACATCTTGAAATGAAGATCGGCATTCCGAAGGAAATCAAGACGAACGAGAACCGCGTCTCCCTCGTCCCCGCGGGCGCCGAGGCGTTCGTGTCGGCCGGACACCAGGTGTTCGTCGAGAAGGGCGCCGGTGAAGGAAGCGGCTTCTCCGACGACCAGTATACCGCCGTCGGCGCCAAGATCCTCCCGACCGCCGACGCGGTCTGGAAGGAAGGCGACATGATCCTCAAGGTGAAGGAGCCGATCGCCGTCGAGTGGCCGCGCCTGCGCAAGGGCCAGGTGATCTTCACCTACTTCCACTTCGCCGCCGACGAGAAGCTGACGCGCGCGCACATGGATGCCGGCGCCGTCTGCATCGCGTATGAGACGGTGGAGCTGCCGGGCCACGAGCTGCCGCTGCTGACGCCGATGTCCGAGGTCGCCGGCCGCATGGCGGTGCAGGAAGGCGCGAAGTACCTGGAGAAGCTGTTCGGCGGCGCGGGCGTGCTGCTCGGCGGCGTCCCGGGCGTGCCGCCCGGCAAGGTCGTGATCCTCGGCGGCGGCGTCGTCGGCGTGAACGCGGCGAAGATGGCCGCCGGCCTCGGCGCCAAGGTGACCATCATGGACACCTCGCTCCCGCGCCTGCGCTATCTCTCCGACGTGATGCCGGCGAACGTGCAGATGGTCTTCTCGAACCGCCAGAACATCCTCGAGCAGATCACGACCGCGGACCTCGTCGTCGGTGGCGTGCTGCTGCCGGGCGCCAAGGCGCCGAAGCTGATCCGCCGCGAGGACCTCAAGCTCATGAAGCAGGGCGCGGTGATCGTGGACGTCGCGGTGGACCAGGGCGGCTGCGTGGAGACGACCAAGGCCACGACGCACGAGAACCCGGTCTTCACGGTCGACGGCGTGATCCATTATTGCGTGGCCAACATGCCGGGCGGCGTGCCGCGCACGTCGACGCTGGCGCTCACCAACGCGACCTTCCCGTACGCGTTCAAGCTGGCGAACAAGGGCTGGAAGCAGGCGCTGCGCGACGACCCGGCCCTGCTGAAGGGCCTCAACGTGGTCGACGGCAAGGTGTGCTACGCCGGCGTCGCGGAGGCGTTCGGGATGGACTTCGTGGAGCCTGAGCAGTTCGTCAAGTAGGCGAAAGCGGGGCAGGTGTGAGGGGCGCGGCCGAAAGGCCGCGCCCCTCTTGCTTCGTGCACCCTGCGGCCTGCCAGCGAATCACTATCTGATGCCGCACGGATCATTTCGCTCATTCGCCGCACTTCGGTGTATGAGCCGCGACCGCTTGTCGACCGCGCGCCGCGCCGGTCGCCTCCCACATCTCCCCTCGGACCGTGTTACGGGCTAGCTTCCTCTCTCGCGAGAGAGCCCGTTGCGTACGAGTGTCCTCAGCCGTCTATCCATCCCAGACGAGCGAGAAACCATAGATCATGCGTTGGCCGTTCTTCAAGAAAGGTGGATTCCTCGCGGCGAACGCCATCGCCGTCGACCTCGGGACGGCGAACACGCTGATCTACGTGAAGGGTGAGGGCATCGTCCTCAACGAACCTTCCGTCGTGGCGATCGATCGCGAGTCCAAGCGCATCAAGGGCGTCGGCCTCGAGGCCAAGCGCATGCTGGGCCGCACGCCGGAGGGCGTGCTCGCCGTGCGACCGATGAAGGACGGCGTCATCGCCGACTTCGACGTGACCGAGAAGATGCTGCGCTTCTTCCTCGAGCTCATCATCAAGAACCACATCTTCCAGGTGAAGCCGCGCGTGATCGTCTGCGTGCCGAGCGGCATCACCGAGGTGGAGCGCCGCGCGGTGCGCGACTCCGCGCTCGGCGCCGGCGCCAAGGAAGTGTTCATGGTCGCCGAGCCGATGGCCGCGGCCATCGGCGTCGGCCTCCCGGTCGAGACGCCCACCGGCAACATGGTCATCGACATCGGCGGCGGCACCACGGAGATCGCGGTCATCGCGCTCAGCGGCCTCGTCTCCGACACGTCGATCCGTATCGGCGGCGACGAGCTCGACGCCGGCATCGTGCAGTTCATGCGCAAGAGCTACAACCTGCTGATCGGCGAGCCGACGGCCGAGCAGATCAAAATCCAGATCGGCTCCGCCGCGCCGATGGGCGAGGAGCGCGAGATGGAGGTCAAGGGCCGCGACCTCGTCTCGGGCATCCCGAAGACGGTGCGCGTGCACAGCGCCGAGATCCGCGAGGCCATCCAGGAGCCGATCCAGCAGATCGTCAACGCCGTGCGCCGGGCGCTCGAGATCACGCCGCCCGAGCTCGCCTCGGACATCGTCGACCGCGGCATCGTCATGACCGGAGGCGGCGCGCTGATCCGCGGGCTCGACGTCCTGCTCACGCAGGAGACCGGCTTGCCGATCCACGTCGACGAGGACCCGCTGACCTGCGTGGTGCGCGGCTGCGGGCGCATCCTCGATGACGAGGAGAAGTACTGGTCCGTGCTGAGCACCTGAGGCCGCGCCTCGCGTGCCTCGCGGTGCCAGGACTGACACGAGGGCGGACGTCGCCGTCGCGGTGGCCTGTGTCGTGCTCGCCCTCGTCCTGCTGATCCTTCCCGCCACGCCGCGCGACCGCGTGGCGGGCGTCGTCCGTGGCAACCTCGTCGGGCCGCTCGTCGCCATGCAGCACCGCGCCTCGCTGGCGCGCCGTTCCTTCGCGAACAACGACAGCATCGCCCGCACCGCCGACAGCGTCGTCATGCGCTCGCAGCGCCTCGACGCGCTCGAGGCCGAGAACGCCCGGCTGCGCAGCCTGCTCGGCCTGGGCCGCGCGCTGCGGTGGGGCTTCATCCCGGCCGAGGCCATCGTGGGGCGGGGCATGGGTGACGACCACTCGTTCATGCTGACGGCGGGCTCGCGCGCCGGCGTCGAGCGCTTCAGCGCCGTCGTCGCGGCCGACGGGCTGGTGGGCATGGTCACGCAGGTCGACGAGCGCACCAGCGTCGCGATCAGCTGGCCGCACCCGGACTTCCGCGTGAGCGCGACGACGGCCGACGGCGGGGCCTTCGGCATCGTCTCCGCCCACCTGGGCAGCGGCGCCGAGCGCTACCTGCTCGAGCTGCACGGCGTGCCGTTCCGGGCGGAGCTCGCGCCCGGCACGCCGATCGTCAGCTCCGGGCTCGGCGGCGTCTTCCCGCGCGGCGTGTTCATCGGCACGGTGCTCGAGGAGATGGGTACGACGACGGGGTGGTCCCGGTCATATCTCGTGCGGCCGGCGGTGCGGCCCGCGGAGGTCACGCAGGTGATGGTGCTGCAGCCGGAGCGCAATGCCGAGGGCGTGGCCAGCGTCTGGTCCGCTGCCAACTCGCCGACGCGCAGGGTGATCGCGGCGGGAGACAGCCTCGTGGCAGACTCGGTCGCCAAGGTCCGCGCGGATTCGCTGACGAGGGCGCGCGCGGAGTCGCTCGCGAAGGCGGCGGACTCCCTCCTGCGCGCGGACTCGCTCGCGCGCGCCCGCGGCGACACGGTGCCGCGCTCATGATCAACGTCCGCTCCGCGTCCGTCACGGTCGTCATCGTGGTGCTGATCGCCCTGCAGTTCACGCTCCGTCCGCTGCTTGACTGGCGCGCCGGCATCGACTTCCTGGTGATCGCGCTGCTCGTGCTCGCGGTGCGCACGCGGCCCGGCCTCGCGGCGCTCGCCGGCTTCACGATGGGACTGGTCTCCGATGCGATGTCGCCCGAGTCGCTCGGCGCGGGCGCGCTCGCGTTGACGGTGGTCGGCTTCACGGCGTCGCGGCTCAAGGCGGCGTTCTTCACCGACAACGTCGGCGTCAACGTCGTCTTCGTCTTCCTCGGCAAGTGCGCCGCGGACATCATCTTCCTGCTCGCCGAACAGCGGCTTGGCGGGGGCGCGCTCCTCGCGCAACTGCTCATCTGGACTCCCCTGGGCGCCGCGCTGACGGCGCTCGTCGGCGTCTTCGTGCTGGCGCTGGTGCGCCCCACCCTCGAGCGACGGCGCACATGAGCTTCCACCCCAACGACGTCCAGCGTCGCGCGCGGATCGCGTCGGGTGTGTTCGCCGGCGCGTTCGTGCTCCTGCTCGGCTCGTTCTTCCGCACGCAGGTGCTGCAGAGCGCCCGCTACGTGACCCAGTCCGAGGAGAACCGGCTGCGCGAGGTGCCGCTGCCGGCACCGCGCGGCGTCATCCTCGACCGCACCGGCAAGGTCATCGCCGAGAACCTGCCGGGCTACTCGGTCTCCCTGCTGGCGCGCAACGAGGACTCGGTGCGCGTGACGATGAGCCGCATCGGCGAGCTGATGCGCGTGACGCCCGAGCAGGTCGGCAACGCGGTCCGCCGCTATCGCCGCGAGCCTTCGCGCCCGACTGTGCTCTTCGGCGACGCGGCGTTCGACCTCGTGTCCGTGCTCGAGGAACGGCGGGTCGAGTTCCCCGGCCTCATCATCCAGTCGGCGCCCAAGCGCTTCTATCCGGCGGGCGCCGCGGTGGCGGCCTTCATCGGCTACACCGGCGAGGTCAGCGAGAGCGAACTGGGGCAGGAGCGCTTCAGCACGTACAAGGCCGGCCAGCAGGTGGGCAAGGACGGCATCGAGCGCCAGTACGAGTCGCGGCTGCGCGGGCGCGAGGGCAGCCGGTTCGTCGAGGTCGACGCGCGCGGGCGGGTCGTGCGCGAGAACGCGCGCGAGGACCTGCTCCCCGAGGGACCGCCGCCGCTCATCACCAACATCGACCTCGACCTGCAGCTCGCGGCCGCCGAGATCTTCGGTGACTCGCTGATCGGCGGCGTGGTGGCGATGGACCCGCGCACGGGCGAGGTGCTGGCGCTGCATTCGGCGCCGAGCTTCGATCCCAACCGCTTCATCGGCGGCATCCCCTACGACTACTGGCAGGAGCTGCAGGCCGACAAGCGCCGGCCGCTCTACAACAAGGCCATCAAGGGCACCTACCCGCCGGCCTCCACGTGGAAGCTCGCCACCGCCATCGTCGCGATGGAGGAGGGCCTCGTGCGCATCAACGAGCGCATGCCGACGCCCTGCACGGGTGGCTACCAGTTCGGCAATCGCTACTTCCGCTGCTGGGACCACAAGGGCCACGGCGACGTGACGCTGGCGCAGGCCATCGAGAAGTCCTGCGACGTCTACTTCTACCAGCTCGGCCTCAAGCTCTCGCTGCAGAAGCTGGTGGCCGGCGGCATCCGCCTAGGCATGCGCGAGCGGTCGGGGATCGACCTCCCGGCGGAGACGCGGCCGCTGTTCCCCACCGATCCCGCGAAGGCGTACTACGACACGCTCTACGGCCCGCGCGGCTGGACGCAGGCGGTGAGCCTCAACCTCTCGATCGGCCAGGGTGAGAACTCGCAGACCGTCGTGAACATGGCGCGCTTCTACTCGGCGCTGGCGACGGACGGCTCCGCGCCGCGCCCGGAGGTGGTGCGTGGCGAGCCCGAGCGCAAGCAACTCTTCAAGCTCACCGGCTCGCAGTTGCGCGAGATCCAGTCGGCGCTCTTTGACGTGGTGGGGCGCGGCACGGCGGCGGGCTCGCGACTGCGCGGCATCAACGTCGCCGGCAAGACCGGCACGGCGCAGAACTCCGCCAGCCAGACGCTGGACCATGCCTGGTTCGTCGGCTACGCGCCCGCCGAGGACCCGCAGATCGTCGTGGCGGTGATGCTCGAGTTCGGCCTGCACGGTTCGCGCGCGGCGCGCATCGCCACGCGCATCATGGAGCGGTACCTGCACGCGCAGGTCATCTCCGTGCCGCCGACGGAGGGCGATTGAAGGGCCGCGCGATCCCCGCCGACTGGCCGCTCATGGCCCTCGCGCTGGCGCTCACGGCGTTCGGCATCGCGATGGTCTACTCGGCCGGCCAGACGGACGTGCCGAGCTTCGTGGCGGGGCTCTGGCGCCAGCAACTGGTCTGGTTCGCGCTCGGACTCGGCATGGCGTACGCCATCAGCCGCACCTCGGTGCGCTTCCTCGAGTGGTCGGCGCTGCCGGTGTACGCCGGCGCCTGCGCGCTGCTGCTCCTGCTCCTGTTCATCGGGAGCGGCGCGGGCACGGCCGCGAGCACCAAGAGCTGGCTCGCGATCGGCGGCGTGCGCCTGGGGCAGCCGTCGGAGCTGGCCAAGATCGCGGTCGTGGTGATGCTGGCGCGCGTGCTGGCCACGCAGCGCAAGGCGCCGACGACGCTGTTCGGGCTCTGGAAACCCGCGCTGATCGTGCTGCTTCCGTGGCTCTTGATCATGGCACAGCCGGACCTCGGCACGGCGATCGTCTTCCTCGGCATCTTCTTCGCGATGCTCTTCTGGAGCGGGGTCGCGTGGCCGCTCATCGTGATGGCGGCGAGCCCGGCCGTCAGCTTGATCCTCGCGTTCGGTCCGGGCGTCTGGGGCGCCTGGTTCCTTGTCTTCCTCGCAATCGTGGCCTGGTACCGGCCAGCGGTCGTGGAGGGCGTTCTGCTGGTCGCGGCCAACGTGGCCATGGGCGTCGTCGCGCCGGTGCTCTGGGAGCGGCTCAACCCCTACCAGCAGCGCCGCCTGCTGGTGTTCCTCGACCCCTCCAGCGACCCGCGGGCGTCGGGCTACCACGTGATCCAGTCGCAGGTGGCGGTCGGGTCTGGCGGCCTCTTCGGCAAGGGCTTCACGGAGGGCTCGCAGA
Organism: Gemmatimonadaceae bacterium; assembly: GCA_035538035.1. Taxonomy (GTDB): domain Bacteria; phylum Gemmatimonadota; class Gemmatimonadetes; order Gemmatimonadales; family Gemmatimonadaceae; genus Pseudogemmatithrix. Next base: position 44,819 of record DATLLD010000109.1, read on the forward strand.
AGCGGCTCGCCTTCCTGCCGGAGCAGCACACGGACTTCATCTTCCCGGTGGTCGGTGAGGAACTCGGCTTTCTCGGCGTCGCGCTGGCGCTGATGCTCTTCCTGCTCTTCTTCACGCGCACCATTCGCATAGCGGCCCGCGCCACCAACCCGTTCGCGTCCCTCGTGGCGTTCGGCCTGACCGCCGCCTGGTTCACGCACGTGCTCGTGAACGTGGGCATGACCATCGGCCTGATGCCGATCACGGGCATCCCGCTGCCGTTCTTCTCCTACGGCGGCTCGTTCATGCTGGCCACCTGGATGGGTGTCGGGGTGCTCGCCCTCGTCTCGGCCGAAGGTCGCGGACGGGCCGACGGGCTCATGCTGTAGCGGGAAACCGCGGGCGCAAGTCGCTTGCCCGACGCGGCTCCGACCCTGCACTATTCCCAGATGGCTTGGTTCCGCAAAGACAAGAAACCCCGGCAGCCCCGGGCCCAGCGACTCGAGATCCCGGCAGACCTCTGGGAGAAGTGCGAGGCGTGCGGCCATACGGACATCCGCGAGAAGTTCATCAAGAACCACAACGTCTGCCCGAGCTGCGATTATCATCGCCGGCTGCGGGCGCACGACTACGCGACCCTGCTGCTCGACGAAGGCTCGATCGACGAGAAGGACGTCAGCATCGGCTCGCTCGACCCGCTCGAGTTCCCCGAATACCCGGCGCGCCTGCGGAAGGCGCTCAAGAACGCCGGCGACCATGACGCCATCCTCACCGTCTCCGGCCTCATGGACCAGATGCCGGTGAACATCGGCATCATGGACTTCGCGTTCATGGGTGGCTCGATGGGCTCGGTGGTGGGCGAGAAGATCGCCCGGCTCGGCCAGCGGTCGCTCGAGAAGAAGTGGCCGCTGATCATCCTCTCCGCGTCGGGCGGCGCCCGCATGCAGGAGGGCGTGCTCTCGCTGATGCAGATGGCCAAGACCTCGGCCATGCTCTCGCAGCTCGCGGAACGGCGGATCCCCTATGTCTCGATCCTCACCAACCCCACCACGGGCGGCGTGAGCGCCAGCTTCGCGATGCTCGGTGATGCGATCCTCGCCGAGCCTGGCGCGGTGATCGGCTTCGCCGGCCCGCGCGTCATCAAGCAGATCCTCGGACAGGACCTCCCCGAAGGCTTCCAGACGGCGGAGTTCCTGCTCTCCCACGGGATGGTGGACAGCGTGGTGCACCGGCACCAGCTCAAGCGCACGGTGGGACAGCTCCTGCGCCACATGAGTGGCAAGCCCGCGGCCACGGGGTGGGCGTCCGCCTGAGCTCGCCCAGTTACCGCGCGGCGCTCGACTTCCTCTTCGCGCGCACGACCGGACAATGGCGGCTCGGACTCGAGCGAGTGGAGGCTTTCCTCCACGAGCTCGGCGACCCGCACAGGCGCCTCCGCGTGATGCATGTGGCGGGCACGAACGGCAAGGGCAGCGTCTGCGCCGCGCTCGAGACGGTGCTGCGCGCGCGCGGGCTGCGCGTGGCCAAGTACACCTCGCCGCACCTCGTCGATTTCCGCGAGCGCTTCCTCGTCGACGGCCAGCCGGTGAGCGAACAGTCGATCATCGACTTCCTCGACCAGTGGACGCCGACCGTCGAACGACTCGGCGCGACCTTCTTCGAGGCCACGACGGCGATGGCGTTCCAGCTCTTCGCCGATGCGGAGGTGGACATCGCGGTGATCGAGACCGGACTCGGCGGCCGCCTCGACGCGACCAACGTCGTGACGCCGCTCGTGGCGGGCGTGACCGGCATCGCCATCGACCATGTCGAGTACCTCGGCACGACGCTCGAGGCCATAGCGCCGGAGAAGGCGGGGATCTTCAAGCCCGGCGTGCCCGCGGTCATCGGCGAGCCGGAGGAGCACATCCGGCACCTGCTCGCGTCGGAGGGCGCCCGCCTCGGCGCGTCGCCCATTCGCATCGTGGCGGAGGAGGGGCGCGCCGAGGGCATCACCGTGGGCGCCCATGGGACGAGCTTCACCTGGGTGCGCGGCAACGAGCGCCACGAGGTGACGACGGGGCTGCCGGGCCGTCATCAGGCCCTCAACGCGATGACGACGCTGACGATGCTCGACGCGTTGCCGGAACCGTGGCGCGTGGGGATTCCCGAGGCGGCGGCGAGCATGGCGAAAGTGCAGCTCCCGGGGCGCTTCTCGCGTCATGGGCAGTGGCTCTTTGACGTCGCGCACAATCCCGATGGGGCGGCGGTCACGGCGCTCACGCTGGGCGCCGTGGGTCCCGAGCGTCCCATCTGCGCGCTCGTGAGCGTGCTTGCCGACAAGGACTGGCGTGGCATGCTGCGGGCGCTCTCCGGCACGGTGGACCGGTTCCTCCTGACGAACGCTCCGACGGCGCCGGCGAGCCGCGCGTGGGATGCAGCGGCGGCGCTCGACTTCGCTCGCGGCGAGGGTTGGACTGCCGACCTCGAGCCGGATTTCGAGGAGGCGCTGCAGCTCGCGCCGACGCTCGGCGCGACGGTGTTGGTGACAGGCTCGTTCCACACCGTCGGCGACGCCATGGCGCGGCTCAAGGTGCCGGCTACGGCGGGGTAGCCAAGATTTAGTTGCCGCTCTCTCCGGCGACCGGGTAACTTTGCTGGATGAGTGCAGGAACGCTTCCCGGATTCCGTGATTTCTATCCCGACGAGCTGGCCCGCCGCGCGCATGTCTTCAGCGCCTGGCGGGCCGTAGCCCGTCGCTACGCGTTCGTGGAGTACGACGGGCCACCGCTGGAGCCCCTCGACCTCTACACCAAGAAGAGCGGCGACGAGATCGTCGGCCAACTCTACAACTTCACGGACAAGGGCGGCCGCGAGGTCGCGCTGCGCCCGGAGATGACGCCGACCTTCGCGCGCATGGTCGCGGCGCGCGCCAATGCGCTGCGCAAGCCGGTGCGATGGTTCTCGCTGCCCCAGCTCTTTCGCTACGAGCGCGCGCAGCGCGGGCGGCTCCGCGAGCACTACCAGCTCAACGTCGACATCGTCGGCGAGACGAGCGAGCTGGCGGACGCCGAGTTGCTCTGCGTGGCCATCGACGTGATGAAGGAACTCGGGCTCACGAGTGCGGACGTGCAGGCGCGCGTGAGCGATCGCCGCATGCTCAACGGCGTGCTGCTCACGCTCGGCGCCACGCCGGAGCAGCTGCCGGCCGTCTACACGGTCATGGACAAGATCGCGCGGCAGCCGCGCGCCGTCTCCGAGGAGAAGCTCGCCGCGGCAGGGCTCGCAAAGCCGCTGGCCGACCGCGTGCTGGCGCTCGCCGGAGGCATCTCGTTCGACGAGCTGCGCACTGAGTTCGGCGAGGCGCCGGCGGCGCGCGAGCACATCGAGCGCTTCGGCCGCTACCTCGAGCATCTCGATGCGCTCGGCGCCAGCGACTGGGTGAAGCTGGACCTCTCGATCGTGCGCGGGCTGGCCTACTACACCGGCATCGTGTTCGAGCTCTTCGACGCCAAGGGCGAGCTGCGCGCCATCTGCGGAGGCGGCCGGTACGACACGCTGCTCAAGTCGCTCGGCGGCGTGGACCTGCCGGCGCTTGGCTTCGGCATGGGCGACGTGGTGCTGGGCGAGCTGCTCACCGCGCGTGGCCTCTGGCCGGCGGAGGGGCAGGATGCCGTCGACTTCCACCTCGTGGCGGGGAATGGCGCGCTCAACCGGCCCTTTGCCGACGTGCTGCGGCTCATCACGTCTCTGCGCGGGGCGGGGTTCAGCGTGAATCACGGCATGAACGCCGAACGCTACCTCTCGCAGGCGACGCGCAACCAGGTGGATGGCGCGCGCAAGGCGGGCGCGAGCGCGGTGGTCTATTATCGCGAGGATGGGGCCGTGGAGGCGATGAGCCTGCTCGGCAAGATGACGGGGGCCGCGACGCACGCGGTGGATGCCGGCGCGGCGCTCATGGGCGACGCGACGGTGATGAGCGACCTCAGGCACTGGCTGCACGCGCAGCGTGCGGGCTCGAGCACAACCGGAACGACGACGAATGGCTGAAGACAACAGCGACAACAAGAACAGCACCAGCAACGACAAGAAGCTCACGACCCGCGCCGAGGACTTCAGCGCGTGGTACAACGAGGTCGTGCTGCGCTCGGAGCTCGCCGACTATTCGCCCGTCAAGGGCTCGATGGTCATCCGCCCCAACGGCTACGGCATCTGGGAGCGCATGCAGCGCGCACTCGACGACATGTTCAAGGCGACGGGCCATGAGAACGCGTACTTCCCGCTGCTGATCCCGCAGAGCTTCCTGCAGAAGGAGGCGAGCCATGTCGAGGGCTTCGCGCCCGAGGTGGCGGTCGTCACGCATGGCGGCGGCAAGGAGCTCGAGGAGCCGCTGATCATCCGGCCGACGTCCGAGACGATCATCTACCACATGTTCGCCAAGTGGACGCAGTCGTACCGCGACCTGCCGATCCTCATCAACCAGTGGGCCAACGTCGTCCGCTGGGAGATGCGCACGCGGCTCTTCCTGCGCACGCTCGAGTTCCTCTGGCAGGAGGGCCACACCGCGCACGCCACGCACGACGAGGCGGAGGAAGAGGCGCGCCGCATGCTCGGCGTCTACCGCGAGTTCATGGAGGGCTGGATCGCCATGCCGGTGATCACCGGCCAGAAGACCGAGAGCGAGAAGTTCGCCGGCGCGCTGCGCACCTACTCGTGCGAGGCAATGATGCAGGACCGCAAGGCGCTGCAGGCGGGCACCTCGCACAACCTCGGGCAGAACTTCGCCAAGGCGTTCGACTTGACGTTCCAGAACGAGGCGGGCGAGATGGCGCACGCCTGGAACACCTCGTGGGGCGTCTCCACGCGCATGGTCGGCGGGCTCGTGATGACGCACGGCGACGACAACGGACTTCGCGTGCCGCCCAAGCTGGCGCCGGTCGAGATCGTGATCGTGCCGATCTTCCGCAAGGACGAGGAGCGCGACCGCGTGGTGGGCGCGGCGCAGAAGCTGCGCGAGGAGCTCATGGCCTGGACCGGCCGCGGCGCCACCGACCGCCTGCGCGTGAAGGTCGATGCCCGCGAGGGCATGAAGCCCGGCGCCAAGTACTATGAGCACGAGCTCCGCGGCGTGCCGCTGCGCCTCGAGCTCGGCCCCCGCGACCTCGACCAGAACAGCGTCATGACGGCGCGCCGCGACACGCGCGAGAAGGCGCCGCTCTCGATGGACGGGCTGGCCCCCGCGTTGGCGAAGATGCTGGACGCCATCCAGCAGCAGATGTTCGACGACGCCAAGGCGCGCCGCGAGGCGGCGACGTTCCGCGAGCCGATGTCCTACGACAAGTTCCGCGAGCTGATGGACGGCGAGGGCGGCTTCGTTTACGCCGGCTGGAATGGCGACCCGGCCATCGAGGCGCAGGTGAAGGAAGAGACGAAGGCCACGATCCGCGTGATCCCCGACCCGGAGTTCCGTTCCGCCGATGCCCCGCGCACCTGCATGATCACTGGCCAGCCGGCCAAGCATGAGGTCGTGTGGGCGAAGGCGTACTGAGCGCGGCGTCCGGTTTCACCAGGGCAGGCGACACGCTGCTCTGTGATGGCGTCCCGGCCGAGCGCATCGCGCGCGAGGCCGGCACGCCCTGCTATGTGTACAGCGCCAGCGTCGTGCGTGACCGCTACGCGCGACTCACGGCCGCGCTGGCCGCGGTGCCGCACCGCGTGCACTACTCGCTCAAGGCCAACGCCAACCGCGGCATCCTCGGCGTGCTGCGCGAGGCCGGTTCCGGAGTTGACGTCGTCTCCGGCGGCGAGCTCTTCCGTGCGCTGCGCGCCGGGTTCCGCGGAGAGGACATCCTCTTCGGCGGCGTGGGCAAGAGCGAGCGCGAGCTGCGCGAGGCACTCGCCGCCAAGGTCAAGCTCATCAACGTGGAGTCAGAGGCGGAGCTGAGGCTGCTCGCGGAGATCGCGCGCGAGCTCGGCGTCGTAGCTCCGGTCGGCCTGCGGATCAATCCGGAAGTCGACGTCGTCAACGCGCACCACTACATCGCCACCGGCGAGCGCGGGCACAAGTTCGGCATCGGCATCGGCGAGGCGCTGGCGGTCGGGCGCGTGGCGCTGGGGCTGCCGAGCGTGGCGCTGCTCGGGCTCGACATGCACGTCGGCTCGCAGCTCTCGTCGTTCGAGGCTTATCGCAAGGGCACCGAGCGCCTCGTCGCCGCGTCGCGCACGCTGCGTGCCGAGGGCGCGCCTATTCGTTATCTCGACGCCGGCGGCGGACTGCCCGTGCCGTACAACGGCGAGGAGGAGCCGGACCTCGCCGCCTACGGCCGTATCCTGGTCGAGGCCGCGCGCGCGCTCGGGGACGTGGAGCTGCTGGTGGAGCCGGGCCGTTTCTTCGTGGCCGCGGCGGGCGTGCTCCTCACCCGCGTGTTGTACCGCAAGCACTCGGGCGACAAGACCTACCTCATCTGCGACGCCGGCATGTCCGAGCTGCTGCGCCCGTCGCATTACGACGCGTATCACCGTATCGAGCCGGTGACGGCGACCGACGGTGAGATCGTGGCCGACATCGTCGGGCCGGTCTGCGAGAGCGGCGACTTCCTCGCGCTCGACCGCACGATCGGCGATGTCCGACCGGGTGCACTGCTGGCGGTGAAGACCGCCGGAGCGTATGGGTTCGTGATGAGTTCGCACTACAACGCCCGGCCGCGCGTGGCCGAGGTGCTGGTGGATGGCGCGCGCTGGGCGGTCGTGACCGCGCGCGAACAGTACGAGGACCTGGTGCGGCAAGAGTCAGCGAGCCCCCTCTGGATGGAGAACTAGATGCGTGTCGGGCTGATGGCGGATACCCACGACCGCGTGCCCGCGGTCGATGCGTTGCTCAAGGAGATGCTGAAGCGGGACGTGAACTTCGTCCTGCATGCGGGCGACTATTGCTCGCCGTTCGCGCTCAAGCCGTTCCAGGACCATGGCGTTGCCATGGCCGGCGTGTTCGGGCGCAATGACGGCGACCCCGAGGGCATCCGTGCCTTCGCCGAGCAGGGCATGGGACAGGAGCTCTTCGAGTCTCCGCACAGCATCGCCTTCGGCGAGTACAAGGTGCTGATCGTGCACGACATCGGCGACGTGGTGGAGCGTTCGGTGCTCGCCCACGCGTTCGTGATCCACGGCATGACGCACCAGCAGGAGATGAAGGTGCGCGACAACACATTGATCGTGAACCCCGGCGAGGCGTGCGGCTGGATGCATGGATCACCGACGGCGGCGATCCTCGACCTCGATACCAAGCACGTCGAGTTCATCAAGCTCGATGCGGCGGAGTGGAAGACGTGACGAGTTCTTTTGGCACGCATGATGGTTCACGGATTCTGATCCTCGACTGCGGTTCGCAGTTCACCCAGCTCATCGCGCGGCGCGTGCGCGAGGCGCGCGTCTTCTCCGAGATCCACCCGTGGACGGTGAGTCTCGACTGGATCCGCGCCTGGAAGCCGACGGGGATAATCCTCTCGGGCGGTCCGAGCTCGGTCACCGACATCGGCGCGCCGACCTTCGACCCGGCGATCCTCGACGTCGCGCCGGTGCTCGGCGTCTGCTACGGCATGCAGTGGATCGCGCATCACGCCGGCGCCCAGGTGGTGGGCGCTGGGCGCCGTGAGTATGGGCGCGCCGAGCTCGCGGTCGTCGAGCCGGCCGGGCTCTTCGCCGGCTTCGAGGAGGGTGAGCGATCCACCGTCTGGATGAGCCATGGCGATCACGTGGAGTCGGTGCCGGAAGGCTACGTCCTCACGGCGACGAGCCTCGGTAATCCCGTCGTCGGCATCAGGCACAAGACCAGGCCGATCCACGCCATCCAGTTCCACGCCGAGGTCGCGCACACCGTGCGCGGTGCGGCCATCATCGAGAACTTCCTCTTCGGCATCGCCGGGTGCACGCCCGACTGGACGCCGGGCCACTTCATCGACGTCGAGGTCGCGCGCATCCGCGAACTCGTGGGCGACCGGCAGGTCATCTGCGGCCTCTCGGGCGGCGTGGACTCATCCGTGGCCGCGGCGCTCGTGCACAAGGCGATCGGTGACCAGCTCACCTGCATCTTCGTGGATACCGGCCTGCTGCGCATGCACGAGCGCGAGCAGGTGGAGCTCACGATGGGGAAGCACCTCGGCATTCGCCTGATCACCGTGCGCGCCGAGGAGCGTTTTCTTGGCGCGCTCGCCGGCCTCGACGACCCGGAGAAGAAGCGGAAGGCCATCGGACACGCGTTCATCGACGTGTTCGAGGAGGCGTCCGAGGCGGCCGGCAAGGACGCCGCCTTCCTCGTGCAGGGCACGCTCTACCCTGACGTGATCGAGTCGGTGAGCGCCAAGGGAGGGCCGAGCGCCGTCATCAAAACGCACCACAATGTGGGTGGCCTCAAGCCGGACATGAAGTTCAAGCTGATCGAACCGCTGCGCGAGCTGTTCAAGGATGAGGTGCGGAACGTCGGCCGCGAGCTCGGGCTGCCCGAGGAGATGGTGGGCCGGCATCCGTTCCCGGGCCCCGGCCTCGCGATCCGCGTGCTCGGCGCGGTGGATCCGGTGAACGTCGAGACGCTGCGGAAGGCCGATGCGATCTACCTCGAGGAGATCCGCGCCGCCGGCCTCTACAACGAGATCTGGCAGGCGTTCGCCGTCTTCCTGCCCGTGCGTTCCGTGGGCGTGATGGGCGACGGTCGCACCTACGAGCACGTGATCGCGCTGCGAGCGGTGACGAGCACCGACGGCATGACGGCGGACTGGTATGCGTTCCCGCACGAGGTGCTGGGGCGGATCTCGAGCCGGATCATCAACGAGGTGCCGGGCATCAACCGCGTCGTGTACGACGTGAGCTCCAAGCCGCCGGCGACGATCGAGTGGGAGTGACAGTGACTCCCACGCAGCGCGCCCGGTAGCATGACCTCCCTCGCGCGGCTCCGCCCCACGAGCGGCGAGCTGCGCGAGATGGCGCGCATCGCCGCGCCGATCGTGCTCGTCAACATCGGCATGCAGTCCATGGGCACGGTGGACGCGATCATGCTTGGCCGCGTCTCCGCCAGCGCCCTCGCCGCCGGCGCGCTCGGCAACTTCTACTTCTTCGTCACCGGCATCATCGGCGTCGGCGTGCTGATGTCGCTCGATCCCGTGATCGCGCAGGCCGTCGGCGCCAAGGACCAGGTGGGTGTCGCGCGCGGCGTGCAGCGGGGGGTGCTCCTCTCGCTGCTCGTGACCGCGGTCGTGGCCCTCGCCTTCACGCCCGCGAGAGCGGTATTCAGTGCGCTGCGGCAGCCGCCGGACGTGGTGCCGCTCGCCGCGTCGTACGTGCTCTGGAGCATTCCGGGGCTGCTGCCGTTCTTCATGTTCAACATGATGCGGCAGACGCTGCAGGCGCTGACGCGCATCACGCCGGTCGTGATCGCGGTGCTCGTCGCCAACGCCGCGAACGTGCTCTTCAACTGGGTGCTGATCTACGGTCACTTCGGCTTCGCGCCGGGCGGCGTGCGGGGCGCGGCGCAGGCCACGGTGCTGGCGCGCTGGATGATGGCGAGCGTGCTGCTCATCGCCGCGTGGCGCACGCTCAGGCCCACGCTCGTGCCCTGGCGGCCGGAGAGTTTCCTCGCGGCGCCGCTCAAGCGGATGCTCCGGCTCGGCCTGCCGGTGGGCATGCAGTTCTTCGCCGAGGCGGGGGCGTTCGGGCTCGTGACCGTGATGGCCGGATGGATGGGCACCACGACGCTCGCCGGTCATGAGATCGCGCTCAACCTGGCGTCGATGACCTTCATGGTGCCGATGGGCGTCGCCGCCGCGGCCGCAGTCATGGTCGGGCACGCCGTCGGGGCAGGGGACATCTCCGCCTCGCGCCGCGAGGCCGTGGCCGCGCTCGTCTGCGGCGTCGGCTTCATGGCGTTGATGGCGGTGCTCTTCACGCTCACTCCTCACCTTCTCGCCAGCGCGTACACCACTGACTCGGCCACGCGCGTCGTCGCCTCGACGCTGATCCCCATCGCCGCCGTCTTCCAGGTGTTCGACGGCACGCAGGTGATCTCCTCGGCCATCCTTCGCGGCACCGGCGATACGCGCGTGCCGATGATCCTCCACGCGCTGAGCTTCTGGGCGGTGGGCATCCCACTCGGAGCGCTCGCGGCCTTCCGGTTCGACTTCGGTGCGCCCGGGCTCTGGTGGGGGCTCACGGCGGGGCTCGCGGCGGCTGCGGTGCTGCAGGTCCTCCGCGTGCGAGTGAGGCTGGGCTCCGATGTGAGGCGCGTGGTGATCGACCACGGCTAGGCCGCGGCCTCGGTCGGGAGTGGGCGGCTGGATGATGGATGTGACGCGGCGCGCGTTGCCTGCAGTCAGCAGGGTAAGGGCACGTCTCATCGTGCCCAAAATCAGGCCGTTGTCATTCCCAATCGAGGTACTTGATGATCTCCCTTCGCGCACTCCCGACCCGCCTGGCAACTGGACTTGCCCTCTCTGTCTTCGCGCTCGGCGCCATCTCCTGCGACTCGTCCACGTCGCCGCGCAATGGTGAACTCACCCTGCTGCTCACCGACGCGCCCGGCGACGTCGTGAGCGCCGTCGTCACGATCGATCGCATCTACATGCAGCCGTCCGAGGCCGGCGACAACGGCCGCGTCGTGCTGCTCGAGGACGACGTGACGACCGACCTGCTGACGCTCGTCGGCACCACGCAGGAACTGTTCGCCGATGCCTTGCTGCCGGTCGGCGGATACTCGCAGCTCCGGTTCGTGATCAGCGGCGCGTACATCGAGGTCGAGCAGGCAGACGGTTCGACGCTGATCTATGCGTCGTCGCCGGACTACGCGGGCCTGCCCGAAGGCGCGACGGTCGCCGGTGAGCTGCAGATGCCGAGCCTCGCACAGTCGGGGCTCAAGGTGAAGCTGCCGGGTGACGTGGTCGTGATCGACGAAGAGGTGCCGCTCACCTTGGTGGTCGACTTCGACGTCGCGCAGAGCTTCGGCCAGCTGGCCGGCGGCTCGGGACGCTGGGTGATGAACCCGGTGATCACCGCGGCGCGTCCGGAATAACGTCTTGCTGGGTTGCGTGCCGGGCGGTGCTCCACCGCCCGGCATGCACGCTCAGGCTTCGAAGGTCAGTTCCGCCGCGGGTACCAGCCGCACCCGCGGCCCGAAGCTCGTGATGTTGCCGAGCGTGTGATTGTGATGCCGGATCACGAGGGCGGGTGAGAGGTCGGCATGCCCCGCGGTCGTGTGAGCGTCCGACACGAGCACCACCGGATAGCCGAGCGCCAATGCGCGCCGCGTCGTGGTATCCACGCAGAACTCGGTGTGCATCCCGCAGATCACCAGGTCCTTGACGCCATGGTGGTCGAGCACGCTTGCCAGCTCCGTGAGATGGAACGAGTCGGCGGCGGTCTTTCGCACGCGCAGGTCGGACGGAGCGACCTCCAGGTCGCGCGCGAGCTGCCAGCCATCGCTCCCGTGCTCGAGATAGCCGTCCCGCCCCTCGTGCTGGATGAAGATCACGGGTGCCCCCGCGGCGCGCGCCGTGGCCGCGACGAGGTTGATCCGCGCGATGGTTCCCGCGAGGTCGTACGGCGCGCTGTCTCCCTCGCAGAGCCCCTGCTGAACGTCGATGATGAGGAGCGCAGTCGGCACGGTCGTTTTTCGCGCGGGTGGTGGGTGGTCCGGCGATGGGTTCGAATGAATCTACGACCGGTCAGGCCTCGCTCGGCAGGACCGATCGCACCCTGGCGATGAAGATGTGGAACTCCTCCATGAAATGCCGAAGGAACGTCTCCGTGGTGAGGTCGGCGACCTCGCCATCGTCCGTCACGAGGCCTGGCGTGAACTGGATGTAGGCTTCCGGCGCGTTCATCTGCGGAGAGTTGCAGAAGCTCAGCACGCTCCGCAGGCTCTGCTGCGCGACGGCGGTGCCGATGGCGCCCGGCGAGGTGCCGATCACGGCAGATGGCTTGTGGGTGAAGGAGTTCGCCCCATAGGGCCGGCTCGCCCAGTCGATGGCGTTCTTCAGCCCGCCCGGGATGGAGCGATTGTACTCGGGCGTTACGAAGAGCAGCGCATCGACCGCCTTGATCGCATCCTTCAACGCGCGAGCCGGCGGCGGATAGTCGGCGTCGTAGTCAGAGCTGTAGAGCGGTAGGTCCCCGAACGGGATCTCGACGAAGGTCAGATTCTGCGGGGCAAGGCGAATGAGCGCCCGGGCAAGCTTGCGGTTGATCGATCCGCGCGCGAGGCTGCCGATGAAATAGCCGACCTTGTGGTGGTTCATGAATGGACCTCGCAGTTCAAGAGGTGTCGGGAATGCGCCACCGCGATGTTCTACACCGGCCGCCATTCGGGCCCGAGCCCGCTCCGCGGCTACTCCCCTCGCCAAGGCCCCCAGTGGAGGTACCGTCCCGTGGTGGCTACTGCACCTCGCGCCCCGGGAACCATTGCATGCGAAGGCAGATATGTGTTAGAACACTAACTATCCCAATACCAGCCGCGGGCACCCCTTTACGCGGCGGACTAACGGAGACTCGATGGGCGTCACGACGAATGACATTTTTGGCGCCGGCGCACAGCCGGCGATGCCGGGCACCTATGGCACTGCGCCATCCGGCTTCCGGCTACCCGACGCCACACGCCTTGGCGGCGTACGACTTCAGGTCACTGACCTCGCACGTTCGCTGGAGTTCTACGAGAACGTTCTCGGCTTGCGAGCCGTGGCGCGCGAGGCAAGCCGCGCCGTGCTCACCGCCCAGGGCGACGACCGGCCGCTGGTCGAGCTCGAGGAGCACCGCGTCGCGGCTGCGCCCGCGCGCGTGGCTCGGCTCGGGCTATATCACTTCGCGATCCTGCTGCCCGACAGACCTTCGCTTGCCCGCTTCGTGAAGCACCTCGGCGACATCAATGCACGCGCCGGCGCTGGCGATCACCTCGTGAGCGAGGCCTTCTACCTCCAGGATCCCGACGGGCTCGGCATCGAGGTCTATGCCGACCGGCCGCGTGATAGTTGGAGGCGCGTCGGGCGCGAGCTCATGATGGCCACCGATCCGGTGGACGTGCGCGCGTTGGTGCAGGATGCGGGCAGCGGGCCGTGGCGCGGAATGCCCGCGGGCACGGTGATGGGCCACGTGCACCTGCACGTGGGCGATCTCGAGCGCGCGATCGCGTTCTACGCGGAAGGACTTGGGTTCGATCGCACGGTCTGGAGCTACCCGGGCGCGCTCTTCCTGGGCGCGGGCGGTTACCACCATCATGTCGGCACGAACCTCTGGGCCGGGAGCGGCGCCAAGCCGGCTGGGGAGGGGGAGCCACGCCTGCTCGAGTGGACGATCGAGGTTCCGACGGCCGCTGATGTGGCGGCCGCCGCGGCAAGCCTCACGCGCGGCGGGTTCGTCGCCGAGCGAGACGCTGCGTCGGGCGAAGATGCTGTCGTGTCTCGCGATCCATGGGACACCACCGTTCGCATTCGCGCCGTGTCGACGAAGTAAATGAAGGCTGGAGGCAACTACGCCGTGCGGTTGCCTCCAGTCTTTTGTTTCTCGCCCGCACCTACTCGTTGAAACCGACGAGGTAGCGCCTACCGCCGAACCAGCTCCACTCGCCGGTTCGTCTGGCGCCCCTCAGGCGTGTCGTTCGAGCCTGCCGGCTTTGTCGAACCGAATCCCGCGGTCTCGAGTCGTCCCGCTTCCACTCCGTAGCTGCCGACGAGCGCTGCTTTCACCGCAGCCGCCCGCTTCTCGGAGAGCGTCTTGTTGGTGGCCGCGCTGCCGACGTTGTCCGTGTGTCCCTCGATCGTGAGCGAGAGGTCGCCGTGCTCGGTGAGCATCGCCGCGATCTCCTTGAGCGTGGGCGAGCTCTCGGGGCGGATGCGGTCGGAGCCGGTGTCGAAGTAGATGCCCTGCGTCGCCACGCGTCCTGTTTCGGCGAGCACGTCATAGAGCTTCTTGCCGCCGGCCGCGAGACGGAAGTTGCCGAACAGGGAGGGATTGGCGTCGTCGCCGTCCGTGTAGAACAGGATCTTGTTGGTGCGCTCGAGGTCCGCGTTGGGCACGTTCAGCACGCGCTTCTCGTCCAGGTAGACCTTCGCGTACTTGCCGTCCACCATGATGCGCCCGCGGCGGATCTTCGACTCCCCGCCTGACTCGGTGTATTGGGCCTGCACCTTGTTCGCGCGGTTCGACAACGCCGCGTGGCCGTGGCCCCCGAAATCCACTTGGCGCTCCTCCTTCTCGCCGAAGTAGATCCAGACCTCGCCCGACGGGATGTAGTAGTCGAACTCCATCGTGAACCGGTCCGGACGAACCTCCGGGAGCGGCACGTACCACTTCGAATCGGACGAGGCCCGCAGCCAGCGGCCGCCCTGCCAGTCCACGAGCTCCAGCGAGCCGGACTGGAACTCCATCCGCCGCGGGAAGTCACCCACTTCGTCCTTGGTGAAGTCGTCGAAGAAGAGGATCCGCTCGCCGGGCTTGAAGTCGTAGTTTGCCCACGCGCCGGTGCCGGGCTTGAGGGCGTTGACGTCACTGGATCCGTCCTCGGTCGCGTTCGCGTTCGCGTTCGCGCCCGCAGCCGCCGCACCCTTTGCCCCCGTGGTCTCCACCTTCTTGCCTTCGGCCTTCGCCTTCGCGATGCACGCGCTGTCGGTCGCGGCGCACTTCACCGTCTCTTCCGCCTTGTCCAGCGCCTTGTCCATGCCCTCGTCGGTCTTGCGATCCACGCGTTCCTGGACCTTGCGCTTCAACCGGTCGCCGAGGCTCTGGGCGCTCAGCGGGGCCGCTTGGACAGAAAGAAGGCTCGCTGCTGCCACAGCAGCGAAGAGACGGGACAGTTGCATCGAGGGGCTCCTGGTGTGGGTTCGACCGGAGAAGGTCGAGTGCGTTCGGTCGAGCGGACGCCTAAAGTCGGCGTCAGAGGTTCCGCTCGTCAAGGTTCGCCGCCGTCTAGGCGGTACAGGAGTGCAAAGTTGTCGTGGCGATCGGGAATGACAGTGATGTGCGGCACATGCGATCTCGTTGCTCCGCTCGACGCACAGGTGCCGCTCCAAGTCCGGGTTCTGGACTCCGCCGGCATCGCCATCCCCTACGCAGTCGTAGATGCCTCGCCCGGTGGCCGGCGAGTGGCGGACAGCGACGGTGTAGCCGCCTTTACGCGTCTCTCACTAGGCGATTCCACACTCGTCATCGTTCGGCGGGTCGGTTACAGATAGGCGACGGTGCAAGTAGCCGTTGGAGTCGATTCAATCGTTGTCAGGCTTTCGGCGCTCGCGCGTGCTCCCCACCGTTGAGATCAGCGAGCGCCGGAACACGCCGCTCGCCCGGCGGGGCTTCTATGATCGGATGGAGCGCGTGCAGCACGGAGCGATCGTTGGCGAGTTCATCACGCCGGAAGACCTGGACCGACTGAGCGCCATGACCGTCGCCCGAGCGCTCACCGGCGCGCGATACGTGCAGGCGACCCGAAGCGGATCGCGGCGCTCCGGTAGCTCACTCGACTCGCACCCTCGCCTCGGCATGCGCACCGCCCGCGCCCTCCGCGCGGATCACGTACTCACCGACGACGAGAGGCCAGCGCGCACCCTCGAACGCCTTGCCGTTGACGAACCATCGCACCGGCCCGCTCGCGCCGACGGCGCGCAGCGAGACGGTCGCGAACTGCGATGGCACGCCAGGCGGCACGCGAAGCACGTCGCCATCCGCCGGCGAGATGATGCGGAATCCCCGCGGCGCCGCGCGCTCCTCGCGGTTCTCGTCAATGCCCGGAAGACGATCCGCCTCTGGCACTTCCTCCCACGACTCGTCCTCGTCGAGCACGTATCCGCGCTCCGCGCTCGCCGACCACTCGGCGTACTCCGCGGGCAGGCGCACGCGCCCGCGGCGCACCCAGTCATCGGCGCGCGTGGGCTCGCTGCCGGGCAGGAACCACTCGCGCATCCCGGGGCACCCCGGCGTCGCGAGCATGCCCGACACGCGGCAGATCTCGGCGGCCACGAGTCCCATCGCGGACGGCGAGACGAGCTGTCCCGGCGGGTAGCGCTGCGCCGTGATCATGACCGCGCGGTTCAGCAGGGGGCCGGCGCCGGTGACGCCACTGACGCCCTGCATCGGCTGCCCGGAGAAGTTGCCGACCCACACCGCCACGGTGAATCGCTCCGTGGTGGCAACCGCCCAGTTGTCGGTGAAGTGACGGCTGGTGCCCGTCTTCACCGCGGTGCGGAAGGGGAAGTCAAACGGCGTCTGCAGGCCGAACCCCGGCACGCGCGCGCTCGCGTCGGAGAGCACGTCGAGCACCAGCGCGGCCGCCTCGCGCGAGACGACGCGGGCGTCACCCTCAGTCTTGGACGGCGCGAACATGTCGGTCGAGGATGTGCCGTCAGGCCCGGACTGCAGCCAGCGCCACGGACTCCATACGCCCCCGTTGGCCAGCGCTCGGTATCCGTTCGCCAGCTCGATCAGCGTGACGTCGCCGTTGCCAAGCGCGAGGCCCAGTCCGTAGTGGTCCGCCTCGCGCGAGAGCGACGCGAATCCGGCGCGACGCAACGTCGCGAGCAGCGCGCCGACACCCACCTGTTCCGCGAGCTCCACGGCAGGCACGTTGTACGAGCTGGCGAGCGCCTCGCGCGCGCGCACCGGGCCGCGGAAACGACGGTCGTAGTTGCGCGGCGAGTAGGCGCCGGTGGCGGTGGGGTAGCTGCGCGGCACGTCGGCCAGCACGGTCGCGGCGGTGGTGCCGCGGTCGAACGCCAGCGCATAGAGGAACGGCTTGAGCGCCGATCCCGGCTGTCGCGGCGAGACGACCATGTCCGTCTGCCCGGTGCGCGATTCCCAGAAGTCGGGCGACCCGACCCACGCGAGCACGTCGCCCGAAGGGTTGTCGAGCACGACAACGGCGGCGTGGCGCACGGCGCGGGCGCGGAGCACGTCGACGGCGTGGCGCACCTCGGCCTCGACTTCCGCTTGCAACGCGGCATCGAGCGTCGCTCGCCAAGTGCGTTCGCTCACGGCGGTGCTGCGCGAAAGCCGCTCGTCCAGTTGCACGAGCCGCGTCGTGAAGTGCGGTGCGAGGAACGGCGCGCTTGAGCGCATCGGCAACAGCGGCTCCGCACCGGCCAGCCGCGCTTCCGTCTCAGCGATCATCGCGGCGCGCTGCATGCGAGCCAGCGCCACGCGCCGGCGTCTTTGGGCGGCATGAGGGTCGGACATGGGATTGTCGCGCGACGGCGCATGCGCGAGCCCGGCGAGCATCGCCGCCTCGCCCACGCTCACCTCGGCCGCCGTGGCGTTGAAGTAGAGTCCCGCCGCCGCGGTGACGCCGACTGCGCCCTGGCCCAGGTGCACGCGGTTCAAGTACTGCTCGAGCAGCGTCTCCTTGCTCAACTGCCAGTCGAGTCGCAGTCCCCAAGCCGTCTCGCGCACCTTGCTGCGCCAGCCGCGTGCGCCTGGCTGGAGCAGACGCGCGAGCTGCATGGGAATCGTAGACGCGCCCGAGACGACGCGCCCCGCCCGCCGGTTGGCGAGGGCCGCGCGCATCACGGCGCGCGGGTCGACGCCGGCGTGCGACCAGAATCGCTTGTCCTCCACCGCGACGAACGCCAGCAGCAGGTCGGGGTCCATCTCCGCGAGCGGCGTCCAGCGCGTGCGGCTGCCGTCAGTCGCGCGCGTCGACCGGAGCACGATGCCGTGCCGGTCCTCGATCCGCAGTCCTGTTGATGGCGGGTCGAGCAAGCCGTTGGGCAGCGGCGCCATCACCCACGCGGCAAGCGCTAGCGCAACGAGCGTGCCGGCGCCGGCAGTCATGATCGCGCCGAAGCGCAGCGCGCGGCGCAAGAACGCGCGTGTCACCGCGGCGCCGCCTTGGGTGTCACGACGAACGTCCCGCCCTCCGACCGTCCGTTGACCGCGGGGTTGTACATCTCCTCCGCATGCGCCGGCGGCCGCACGAACGTCCCCGCCGTCGTCGCGCGGGCCACATAGCTCGCGGTGTACGTGCCCGGCCAGAGCAGCACGGCCGAGTAGACGACGCGGTCGTCACGGATCTCGCGGTGGTCCCAGGGCGTCCACCAGCCGGAATCCCACATGCCGAAGCCCCAGCTGAATTGGTTCTGCTCCTCGTCCGTGTCATCATCATCGCTGGCGCGGCCGCTGCCGCTGCCCGGAGGCACGACCGTGCGCAGTGAGAGGTCGATAGCCTCGAACCCACCGGGGAGCGGATCATCGAGCACGACGAACTGCCGCTCCGCCGCAACCGTCACGCGGAGCCGCACGCGCACCAGCTCGCCCTCGGCCACGCTCGTGACCGGCGTGGCGTCGTTGAAGCGCTCGTACCAACGCTCGACGCGAATCCCGTTCTCCGCCGGCCGCACCGGCGGGGCGAGCGGCACCTCGGTGACCGTGAGATGATAGAACGTCATCGCGCTGCCGGTCCCACCGGCGGCGGCGCCGGCCAACGCGTCGGCGTCGAGCGAGAGCGTGAGCGGCCGCGACTCGTCGTTCCTCGCTCCCAGCAGACCGGTGAGCGCGGTGCTTGAGTCCGCCGCGCCAGTGCCGCTCGCGAGCACGCGGCGTCCCGCTCGTACGCGCACCGTGCGTGCAGGCAGCTCACGCTGCAGCCGCTCGAACTCCGAGAGCGCCTTCACCGCGAACGTCGCATCCTGCGTGTTCCAGCGCTGCACGCTCGCAATGCGCCCTTGCGTCGCCATCGTCTCCACCATCGGCCCCACGAGCCTGTGCCCGGGCTCGATCGCCAGCGTCGCGATCAGCAGCCGCGCCATCTCGCGCGTCGTCGATGGGAAGTAGAACGGCGTCGTCGCAGCCGGGTCGAGCACCGCGCGCTGGCCCTCCACCCGTACGGCGTCCCACACTGGCTGCAGCAACTCGCGCGCCTGTGTCGTGCCGCCTCGCCGCCGCAGCAGCTCGGCCAACCGCACGCGATCCTCGCGCCGCAACTGCGGCGTCATGCGCAGCAGTTCGTTCTCGGCGCCGACGTCTGCCTGGCCGAACCGGCTCAGGAAATCCGCCGACGCCACCTGGTCGGCGAGCCGCGTGGCGCGCGACTCATAGAACTGCGCCACCGGCAGCACGCCGAGTTCGCGCGTACCGCGCAGCGATCCGTGCAGGAACTCCGCGAGACGGCCCAGTGCGGCACTGTCGACCGCGATGCCGAGCGACTTCGCGTCGAGCAGCAGTGCACCTGCATGCGCGCTCAGCCAGGGCGTCGTCCAATCGGTCGGCGACCAGTAGCCGATGCCGCCGTCCGTGCGCTGGCGGAGCAACAACGCCCGCACGGCGCGCGTGAGGTCCTCACGCGCACGGGCAACCTGTCTCGCATCGAACGCGCCCGGCACGCGCAGCAGCGCGACCACGCTCGCGCCACCGGAGATGATCTGCTCGGTGCAATCATACGGATAGACCTGCGCGTTGCCGAGCGCGCCGCGGATCACCGAGAGCGGGGACGAGGTCACGCGCAGCGTGAGGATGCTCCGCGCGGGATCGATGTCCGCCGGCAGGTCGAACCGTACGGTGGCGGTGTCACGCAGCACGCCCGACACCACGTGCGAGCGCGGATGATGGTCCGGCTTCACGGGGATCGCGACGCGCACGGCGTCGGCATCCGAGCCGCTGCGTGCGCTGAAGGTGAATTTGGCGCTGTCTCCCGGCACCGCGAGGTAGCGGAAGCGCGCTTCGCCACCGCGCCCCGGCGCCAGCGTGACGGACTGGTCCGCGATCCCCTGCAGGCGGATGCCCTCGGCCTTGGCATTCACGGACACCGCGCGCGCGGCACCGCTCCTCAGGTTGAGCGCCGTGCCCGCGAGCACGCGATCGCCTGGGCGCACGAAGCGCGGCAGCGACGGCCGCGCCACCAGCGGGCGCGTGACGAGCATGGGCGACTCGCCGCTGCCGTAGCGATCGCCGGCCGTGACGGCGACCGCCATCACGCGGAAGGTGGTGAGGTTATCCGGCAACTTCGCCGCGACATCGGCGTTGCCTTCGGCATCGGTCACCACCGAGCCGAGGAAGAACGCCGTCGTCTTGAACTGCGAGCGCAGGATCTCTGACTCCCCGGCGCCGCCACCGCCACCCGCCGCACGGAACCCCTTCTCGCCTTCGGGCACCTGCGGTGCGACAGCGACGAGGTTGCTCGCGAGCCGCAGCCCGAGCGCTCTCCGCGCGTAGAGAAGGTCGATCGGATCCGGCGTCTTGTAACGCGTGAGCGCGAGCACGCCTTCGTCGACGGCCCAGAGCGTGACCTCGCTCCGTTCGCCGCGATTGGCCTTGTCGCGCACCTGCACGCGCAGCCGCGCCGAGTCACCGGGGAGGTACTCCGGCGCGCTCGGTGTCACCGCGACGCTGAGCCGCTTCACTTCCGGCGTCACGCGCAGCTCGACGTATCCCACGCGCAGCGTCGGACGGCCCGGATCGTCGACCGACCCGGGCGCTGCGCTGCGACCGCGCACCGCGACCACCGACACGTAGACGTTCGGCGCGTGCGCCTCGGTGATCGGGATCTTCACCGTCGTCGCGCCGTCGGTCAGGCGCAGGCGGCGTGACTCGATCACGCGCTCGCGCTCCACCGTGAGCCACGCCTCGACGTTCGTGAGCGGAGCGGCCAGCAGGATCGTGGCCGTGTCACCCGGGCTGTAGCGATCGCGGTCGGCGATCAGGTCCATCTTGAACTGCGTCTCGTCGCTCCACGGGACGAATCCTGTGCCAGCGACCCAGCGGCTCATCGACGTCGCAACACTGCGGCCTGCGGCGTCGGTCGCCTCGAAGGTCAGTACGTGCACGCCGCCGCCCTTGGGCGTCACGCGGCATTCTGCGTTGCCGTCGGTGCCGGTGCGCACGGTGCAGCGCTCGACCGTGTCCGACACCCACTCTCCTACGAGCTGCACCATGCCATTGCGTTCACGACGGACCTGATGCCATTCGCGGCGCACGAGCGTCGCGCGCACCTCGACGTCTCCCACGGGCGTGCCGTCCGGGCGCACAGTGCGCAGGTCGATCGGCTCCTGCTGCCCCTCGCGCCAAAACCAGCCGGTGTTGCGCGGCTTCGCGGCCACATAGAACGCGGCCGGGTGGACGATGGTCGTCGTCGCGTTGCCGACCACCTGACGGTTCACGTCGGTGATCGAGGCCGTGAAGGTCACGCGCGCAGGGGACCCGCCGCTCGGAGCGGGAAGCTTGAGCGTGATGCGCTTCTCGCCCGCCGCATCGAGTGTGTCGATGCCGCTCGCGATCTCGCCGCCGCCTCTCGTCTCCTCATCGCCAAAGGAATCCGCCCACGACCACGACTGGCGGCCGATGGTCCAGTCCTGCATCCCCGGGATCTCGAGCTCCCACGGCGAGAGCGGAGCATGCCGCGCCGACCAGTTGAGCGCGGCGGCCGCCATCGGCGCGCCAAAGAGATATCGACCACGCGCCGTCACGACGAATCGTTCGCCCGGCAGCGATCCGCGCTCGTCGGCCACGAGGTCCATCAGGAACTCGGGCGGACGGAACTCGGCGATGCGGAAGCTCGCGTTGCCGATGGGCTGCCAGCTTCCCTGGCGCCGCATCGCGATCAGCACTTCGTATTGGCCGATCGGCGCGCCGGCGGGGAGCGTGATGCGCTGGTCGGACGTGCCGAAGGCGGAGAGCGCCACGGTGCGTGTGTGTATGCGCTGTCCGTCGCGGTCGGTGAACACCCAGCGCAGTGAGTCGCCGCGTGCGGGCAGGCGCAGCGCGCCGAGCGGACCGTCGCGCACGATCGCCTTGGCTATGACTTCCTCGCCCGGGCGATAGATGCCGCGCTCGGTGAAGACCGCGCCCGCGAGTGCGAATCGCTTGCCGTCCCACGCCCCGCTCACGCCGAACGACCAAGGGCTCAGGTCGGGGTCGTAGCGGTTCACCGGCACCACTGCGCGGTCGGGACCGAGCGTGGCAGTCACGTAGCCCTCGGCCTCGCCCGACCTGCGTCGAGCCTGCTCGTCGTCTTCCGGCTCAGGCGGCCGCGCCGGGAAGTCGCGCAGCCGCGCGATCCCCTGCGCGTCCGTGCGGGCCGTCGCGAGGCGTTCGCCAGCGGCATCGTGCAGTACCACCGTCGCGCCGGCGCGAGGAAGTCCGTCGCTGACGCCGGTCACCCACACGGTGCCCTCGTCTGGCCCGACGCGCGCGGTGACGCCGAGGTCGGTGACCTGCACGAGCGCGACCGGCACGTCCACCTCTTCCTGCGGGCGACCGGGCCGTGCCTCGGGCTTCGCCGAAGGACGCACCTTGATGGCGAAGAGCGTCGGGGTGCCGGAGCGCGACGCGTCCGCCACCGGGAGCTTGAGCCCGGTGACGCTCGCGCGGTCCGTGCCCGAACGCGTGGCGATGCGTTCCGTGCGGATGTTGGTCCCGAGCGCCGCCCAGAGCTCGCCGAGGCCCCACGAGTAGCGCGAGAGGAATGCGCGCTCGAGCGAGTCGGGCACCGCCGCGATCTCGGCGATGAGCGTGTCGGCGTTCACGTGCTCGACGGCGAGTGTGCGGAAGCCGACGCGCTCGACGAGCTGTCGCCCGAACGGATAGCTGGCCGACGGCGAGAAGCCGGAGGTGCGCACCGCGACCGCCGGGTTCCCTGCGATGCGCTGTCCGAAGGTGTCGCGCAACGCGGTATCGGCGACCACGGCGTACGTCGTGCGCGGCTTGAGCGCGCCGTCGAGCGTCCAAGTGGCTGCCACGGCGTTGGTGTCGTGCACCGCGAACTTCACCGCGGGCACGAGGCTCACGTGCCGCAACACATCGGCGCCGCGCACCGGCGTGCCGAAGGTCACGCGCAGCGGGCCGGTGGGGCACGTTCCATTCCAACCGCATTGCGCGGTGACGAGCGAGAGTGCGCCGAACGTGCGGAAGGCGAAGCGTGCCGAGCCCGCCGTCGCGCCCTCCGCGACCTCTTCCGGCACCACGAGCTCGGCCGGGCAGTCGCGCGGGATCACCGCGCGCGGCACCACCTGCACGATGCGCCGCAGCGAGTCGAGCGAGCGGTCGCGCTGCCAGCCGCCGGCCTCCGTCATGGCGTAGCCGTCGTCCGTGTTGATGGCGCGCTGGGCGGCCACGCGCAGCGGGATCACCCTCCCCGTGCAGGGCGGCATGACGAGGATCCGTGCGCCCTGCTCGAAGCGCGCGGCGTCGACAGCCTCGCTGTACGCGAGTTCGAAGCGCTGGTTGGGCAGGAGGTGCATCGTGACGTTCCCGCGGCTGACGGGGCGCGTCTGGATGAGCTGCGGGCCGAGCACGCGGAAGGTGAAGCGGAACGGCTCGGCGAGCCGCGTGCCGTCCATGGCCGTGAA
Source organism: Gemmatimonadaceae bacterium (assembly GCA_035538035.1). Classification (GTDB taxonomy): domain Bacteria; phylum Gemmatimonadota; class Gemmatimonadetes; order Gemmatimonadales; family Gemmatimonadaceae; genus Pseudogemmatithrix. Next base: position 68,074 of record DATLLD010000109.1, read on the forward strand.
CTCCGTGCTGACCGTGACCGTGATGCGCGCACCGCGCGGCATCGGCGCGGACGGGACGAAGCGCAGCGTGACCGGGTCGCGCCACTCGAAGCGCCCAGGGAGGGCGGGGTCGAGGCGCATGACGCGCGCGGGGTCCACGCTGCGCTCGAGCGACCCGGCGACGGGTCGGTCGAACATCACCGTGATCTCGCTGCGAGGCGAGCCCTCACCGGTGGGCGTGGAGCGGACGACACGGACTGGTGCGGAGGCGTCGGCGACGAGGGCCAGCGCGAGGGAAAGAGCGGGGAGCGTCAGCATGCTGCACGATGCCACGCGGAGAGCGGAGGGGCTAGGTAGGCAATCCCGTTGCGGCTGGGCCTAGCCGGTCATCGTCGGCACGCGTTTGCCGGTGTGAGCGACGCCGCGCGCGTGACGGGGATCACGCCCAGGAACTGGACCTGCGCCGGCTCGGTCGGGGCCAGCGTGATGCGCACCGCCAGGTCTCCGGTGGCGCAGCGCAGTCGCCACTGTCCGCGCAGCGCGTTCTCCACCACGAAAGGCCCCTCCTCGCGGCACTCACCGCCGGCGGCGTCGCGCACCTGTGCGATCTGCGCCGCGCGCCGCGTCGCGGATTCGTCACGAAACAGGTTCATGGAGGCAATCGAGTCGGCGAGCGGAGCCGACCAAGCCTGCACCAGCCGCGTGACCTGCGAGCGGCGCGTCTCCAGCACCGGCGAAGGCTGGGGCGCGCGCGGCTCGAGGCCACCGGTGCCGCGCAACAGCTCGAACGCCTGATCCACGATCGGCGTCCAGGGCGTGTACGTCAGGCTCCCCAGCGCGATGATTCCCACGCCTTGGTCGGGCAGCCACTTCATGATGGAGCCGTAGCCGGGCAATCCGCCCGTATGCGACACGGCCACGCGGAAGTCGCAGTTCTGCCCGACACGCAGGCCGTAGCCATAGCCACCGGCGTTGAGCACGAGCGCGTCTTTCCGCGCATCGGCGCTGGCGCCGGAAAAGCGGTGGATCTGCTGCATCTCTCGCACCGAGCTGCGTCGCACGGGCCCCGACTCCACGCCATCGCGGGCGGGCCACGCGTCGAGCATGAAGCTCACCCACTTGGAGAGGTCGGCAGGGGTGGTGAGCATGCCGCCCATCACGCCGAACGCGCCATCAGCGAGCGCGGGCTCGAGCAGCCACTCGCCATCCTGCAGGCGGTATCCGTGCGCGAGCTTCGTAGGGTTCACATCACCGGACTCGAGCGTCGTCGACGTCATCCCGAGCGGCAGCAGGATTCGCTCGCGCAGGTAGCGCGCGTACGGCATGCCCGAGACGTTCGCGACGATGCGACCGAGGATCGCGAAGCCGTAGTTGGAGTACTCGTACGCCGTGCCAGGCGCGGTGGAGAAGGGAATCCCACCGCGCATCATCGCGCTGAACGCAGGCTCGGTGGCATCGAGCTGCTGGTCTCCCCAGGGATTGTCCTCGGGAAAGCCTGCCGAGTGGGTGAGGAGGTGCCGGACGGAGATGCGCGGTGCGTCGCTGCTCGCGTAGCGGAGCGAGGCGAGCTCCGGCACGTAGCGCTCGGCGGGGTCGTCGAGGGAGAGCTTGCCGGCGTCCCGCAGTTGCAGGATCGAGACCGCGGCGAAGCTCTTGCTCATCGAGGCGATCCGAAAGACCGTCGCCGTGTCGACGCGTGAGCGGGTGTGCGTGTCGCGGATCCCTTCTGCGACAACGTGTGCGAGGCGTCCGTCGATGATGATGCCATAGGCATAGCCCGGGACCCGGCGTTCGGCGGCGAAGGCGCGCACGAGCGAGTCGATGGCGGGGATCGCGGAGCGGAGCTTCTCGACGCGCTGGGGGTCGGAGAAGCGCGCCGGCGGCGCGACGGAGCTGAGTGCGTTGTCTTGCGCGAGGAGCGGGGCGGCGAGAACGACGCCGACGAGGAGGAGGCGGCTCATGCACCAATACTGCGGCTTGGGAGGTCGAGCCGCGACCCGGCTCGACGGCGCCGCTCCTCGGGGGCTAACGCTCCGGCGGCCCCTGGCGCGCTTCCACCGTTTGCGCCAGCCGACGCTCGGCGGAATCCAAACGAGACAGCGACTCGGTGAGCGCCTGCCTAAGCGTCAGCACCTCGTCCTCGAGCGCTTCACGTGACTCGCGGTCCTCGAGACGGCTTGCCGGCTCGCTCGCGTCTGAGCTCGAGTAGAGCCGGTGCGCCCAGTACGCAAACGCCAAGGCGAGGACGCCATGGATCGTGGCGTGCAATGGCTCGGCGGGTTGCGAGGCGAGTCCGAGTCCAACCCAGTTGATGATGCTCAGGCCAACTGCGATCGGGTACCACAGCTTCCGTTTGGTGTTCATGTCACCTGCCTCGTTGAGTCTGCCGACGGGCGTCCCTACTTGTTCCCTACGGTCTCTCTCCTTCACCGGTGTCGTCCGTACTTCGGGCGCCGGATATGGCATGCCCCGCTGCGCGATGGAGCGCCGGGCCTTGACCTCAAGTCGCGTGATCGCGTCTGAGGAGCCAGCGCGGCGCGACCCGAGTATTGGCCGCATGGAGGCGCGGAGCGTGCGCTGCCAGGAGGTCGCTGCGCGAGAGCATCCCCACCACCAGCCGCGGATTGTCGCGAGTGACGACCGGCAGTCGTCCGACTCGTTCGCGGACCATGTGGTCGGCGGCGTCGCGGAGCGTATTGTCCTCGAACACCACCAGCGCGCGTCTGGTGATGATCTCACCCACGGCCTGTTCGACACGCAACGACGGGTCGAACAGCTGGTGTCGCGTCACGACGCCGACGAGCAGGCCCGCGGCGTCGAGCACGGGGAATCCCTGGAACGTGTTGTCGCGTCCTTCCGCCTGCAGGCGCGCGCGCACGGCCCCGACGGTCTCGGCAGCCGCGACTGACACCACCGGCGTACTGGCGGCATCGCGCGCGAGCACGTGCGTGAGATGGTCCGATGCGTACTCGGCACGCACCTTGGTGCCGCGACGCGCGAGCTTCTCCGTCATGATCGAGTGCGGGCTCAGCAGCAGCGACGTGAGATACGCCGCGCTGCAGCCGCCGAGCAACGGCAGCAGGCCGATCGGCTGGCGTGTGGTCTCGAAGGCAAAGACCACCGAGGCGAGCAACGCATGCGACGCTCCGGCGAAGATGGCGGCCGTGCCCACGAGCCCGGCCACTGCCGGTTGGATGCCGAGCCACGGCAGCGCGTCGGCCGCAGCCGTGCCGAGCAGGGCGCCGACTCCGCCGCCGATGGTGAAGAGCGGCGCGAGGGTGCCGCCCGACGTGCCACTGGCGAGGTAGACGGACCATGACAGCAGCTTGAGCACCACGAGCACGGCGAGTGCACGGCCGGCGATCGAGCCCGCGAGCGCGGCGGTGATGTTGTCGTAGCCGACGCCGAGCGTGCGCGGTTCGACGATGCCCACCAGGCCCACGACGACCGCGCCGACCGCCGGCCACCACATCCAGTGCAGCTTGAACTTCTTGCCGAAGTGCTCGAAAGATCCCTCGATGCCATAAGTGAGGCGCGTGATGCCGACCGCGAGCGCGCCGATGAGCGCGCCGAGCACCGTGTACGCGGCCAGTTCTGCGCCGCCCGGCTGGGTGGGCGTGGGCATCGGGAAGACCGGCTCCGAACCGACGAACGCCATGCGCACCCCTGTGGCGACCGCGGCTGCGAGGGCCACGGGAATGAGCGAGCGCGGCTTGTACTCGAACAGCAGCAGCTCGACCGCGAGCAGGATGGCGGCGACCGGGCTTCCGAAGGTCGCGGCCATGCCCGCGGCCGCACCGGCGGCGAGGAGCGTCTTGCGTTCGTCGATCGTGACCTGGAGCAGTTGGCCGACGAGCGAACCGAGCGCGCCGCCGGTTGCGATGATGGGCCCCTCAGCACCGAATGGGCCACCCGTGCCGATGGCGATAGCCGACGAAAGCGGCTTGAGGATCAATAGGCGTGCCGGGATCCGGCTCTGTCCGAAGAGCACCTTCTCCATGACTTCGGGAATGCCGTGGCCGCGAATCGCGGCCGACCCGAAGCGTGCCATCACGCCGATCACGAGTGCGCCCGCCACGGGGATGAGCACGAGCGCGAGCGGGCCGCGGTGCGCCCCGCCGGGCGAGACGAACTCGGTCGAGACGCGCGAGTAGAAGGCCGCGTTGGTGACGAGGCCGATGAGCGCGACGAGCAGTTGCGCGATGACCGCGGCGCTCGCCGCTATGACGATCGCGAGGGCGGCGATGATGACGACGCGACGGTCGAACCGCTCTGCGTCCGCGGGCGCGTGCGCGCCCTGGCCACGGGCGGGCGTCATCAGCCGTTGTCGCGGCGGCGCGGTTTCTCGAAGAACATCGTGGGGGGCTCGTTCTCGAGTCGGGCGGCGGCCACCCACGCCTCGAGCGAGCCGGTCAGGGTGCGACGCTGCGTGGCCGAAAGGCCGAGGAAGGCTTCGAGCAGCACGGACTGCGTGGTGGACGGCGCCTTGCGCACGATGGCGCGACCTGCCGGCGTGAGCGACACCACCGCGCGGCGCGCATCGTCGGTCGCGACCTCGCGTCGCACCAGGCCGCGACGGACCAGGCGGGCGATGACTTCGGAGACAGTGTTCTGCCTGGTGCCGGTGCGCTCGGCCAGCTCGCTCACCGACTGTCCAGGTGAGTCGGCCAGTGACTGCAACACGAATAGTTGCGCGCCGGTCACGCCGACGTTCAGGACCGCGGTTCGGCCGGCGCCGCGCAGGGCACTGACGAGGCGCCGCAGCGCGTCCATCGCGCGGGCGGCGTCCCGGGAGCCGGCGGACCGGGAAAGGGCGGGTGAGGGAGTCGGCGTCATATATATCGTCAACGATATATCATGCACCCCCTATCGCGGCACCCCCGATCGCGCTGCAGTCGGCATAAGATGCCGACGCGGAGGCTCCTGACCGCTACTTGAGCAGCCCGCGCCGCTGCGCGTGGGTCACCGCCTCGAGGCGGGTGTGCGTGCGGAGCTTGCGATTGATGTGGTGCAGGTGGTTGCGCAGCGTTTGCGCAGAGATGCCCAACTGACGGGCGACCGACGTCGAGCTCCCGCCTTCAGCCAGCAGCGCGAGAATGTGGCTCTCGTGGCTGGTGAGTGCCTCCACCGACGCGTGGTGGGATGTGTCCTCGGAGAACGCGACGAGATCACGAGCGACCTCCAGCATGTGATCGAGCAGCATCGCGTTGCGCCGGTTCTGCGAGATGTCGCGCGCCACTCGCACGAGGAGGCGGCGTCCCGTCCGGCGGTTGTCGAAGACGACCGTGGACACGTTCACCCAGAGGCGCGCCCCGGATCGCGTGCGGACGTCCACATCGAAGTTTGGGATCCTGCCGTCGCTGGTGTCCGGGTTGCGGAGCGCGGTCGTGGCTCCCCCGACGAACGGCTCGGTGCCCAGCGCATCGAAGGCGTCGAAGACCGCTTCGACGTGACGGCCGATCACCTCAGTGGCCGGGTAACCGAACAATCGCTCCGCCGACCGGTTCCAGGAGCAGATCTCGCCCAGTTCCGTGACGCTGTATGCGGCGTCCGCGGTCTGTTCGAACAATGCGAACAGCTCCGCTTCGAGCATTGTGCACCTCCCGTCCTGCCGTACGAGGAGACCAGCCGAGCTCACGCCCGTAGAACGCCCGTACTCCACCATGGTACTGCCGCTTCATTGCCGCTTGCTGCGCCTCACGATCAACATACTCGCGAACGAAAGGTGTGTCCAACGTGGCGTCACGGACGCCAGGAGAATCGCATATGAAGCCTCTCACTGTTGCCACTCTCGCGGGGGCGCTCAGTGTCGGAGTGCTCATCGCGTTCCCCAGTACCGTAGCTGCCCAACGTGAAGTGCCGCTCGCCGCCGCGTCCCGCTCGCCGGACCTGGCGTCGCCCAAGACGAACGTGACGCCGGCCATGCTGCAACAGGCGCAGAAGAGCGGCGACTGGCTGATGTATGGCCACAACTACTGGAACAATCGCTACTCGCCGCTCCACCAGATCGACACGGCCAACGTCCGCACGCTCGTGCCCCGCATGGTTTTCCAGACGGGCACCGATCGGCTCGGGAGCCTCGAGACCACCCCCGTGGTGGTGAACGGCGTCATGTATTTCACGACGCCAGCGACGCCCAACAACGTGGTCGTCGCGGTCGACTTGCGGACGCAACGGACGCTGTGGCGCTACGAGCACAAGAACGGCCCCGTCAGCACGGCGTGCTGCGGACCGAACAATCGCGGCGTGGCCGTCTCGGGCGGCAATGTCTACGTCGCGACCCTCGACGCGCAGCTGGTGGCGCTGGACCAGGCAACGGGCGAGGAGAAGTGGGTCGCGACCGTCGGTGACCCCGCCGAAGGCTACACCGAGACGATGGCGCCACTCGCCATCGACGACAAGGTGATCATCGGCACTTCCGGCGCCGAGTACGGCATCCGCGGCTTCGTGAAGGCGTACAACGCCGGCACCGGCGCGTTGATGTGGACGTGGTTCACGATCCCCGCTCCCGACGCCCGGGCTGACGAGGGCGGCATCAACGGCTGGTTCGGACGCTGGGCGCGCACCACGCCGGAAGGCACCGACTTGCATCGCGACATCGCCAAGGAGAAAGCCGATTCCGCGAAGTACGCCGATGCGTGGATGCATGGAGGCGGTCCCGTGTGGATGACGCCCGCATACGATCCGGCGACGAAGATGCTGTACGTCAGCATCGGCAATCCGTCGCCCGACCTCGACGGCTCGGTGCGCCCGGGTGACAACCTGTGGGGCGAGTCGATCGTCGCCCTCGACGTGACGACCGGCGCGTTCAAATGGGGCTACCAGATGGTGCCGCACGACGTCTGGGACCTCGACGCCGCCAGTCCTCCGGTGATCGCCATGGTGGACGGGCGAAAGGCGGTGATTCACGCCGGCAAGGTGGGATGGGTTTACGTGCTGGACGCGGCGACCGGGAAGCTGATCAGGCGGTCGGATGCGTTCGTGCCGCAGAAGAACATGTTCGCTCCGCCAACGCCGGAAGGCACGATGATGCTGCCTGGGGCGAACGGTGGACAGGAGTGGTCGCCCCTCGCGGTGAACCCGACGCTCCAGTACGCGTACAGCGTCGCGCTGCATCAGCCCATGCTCTACAAGACGCACTACGCGCCCTACGAGCGCGGACGGTTGTGGCTGGGGAGCGCGTTCATCGCGATCCCTGGCGAGGCGCAGTGGGGCTACGTGTCCGCCATCGACCTCCACACAGGCAAGATCGCCTGGCAGGTGAAGACCGAGCAGCCGATGATCGGCGGCGCGACGGCCACGGCCGGCGGCTTGGTATTCACCGGGGAGGGGAACGGCTGGTTCAAGGCCTATGATGCGCGTACTGGCGCGGTCCTGTGGAAGTTCTACTGCGGTGCCGGCGTCAATGCGGCGCCGTCGGTGTTCGAGCTCGATGGCGAGCAGTTCGTCGCGGTCGCCGCGGGCGGCAACTTCCAGCTCGGGTTCCCGCTCGGGAGCGCGGTGTTCGTGTTCGGGCTCCCCAAGCCGGTGGGAGCACAAACCGCACGGGAGCCACGGCGCTGGACGACGCTCGATGGGCGCGACTGGACGGAGTTCTCGCCGCGCGAGAAGCAGGCGTACGTCGCCGGCTTCCTCGGGGGCGCCGCCGGCGCGACAGTGAACACCACCGACACGACGGTCATTCGCCGGAGCGTCGATTCGCTCTACCGCACGGGCGCGTTGCGCTTCCCGTTCGGGCACATGGTCTACGCCAACCAACTCGACGAGTTCTACTGGTGGGACAATCACTTTCCCACCCCGCTGCACGTGGCCTTGGCGAGCATCAATCAGCGATTGCACCAGCCGCGCCAGGATCCGTAGTCCGCGGCGCGCCACTTCAACGGGGGATCAAATGAAACAGACGCTGGCGAGGCTGGCCGGTGTGGTACTGATGCTGTGCGCAACAGTCCCTGCGACGGCTCAGGAGACAAGCACGGCTGCAGAGAACGGCGGGTCAACAGGATTCTTCCAGGCACCGGTGTTCGTGGCGCAGCCGGGAGCGGTGACACCGCTCTCCAAGGGCGCGACGACGGAATTCAATGCCCGTGTCGTGACTGTCGTCCCGCTCGCGATCAAGCGTACGTCGCTCGTCGGGATCGTGCAGTTCACGCCGTTCGCGGACAACGGCGCGGGTGGGAACGCCAACTCTCCCGCCTTCGTGTACGGGCCGGTGGTGAATGTCGTCGACCAACGGTTGTGGAGTTTCGACCTCGACGGGTTGTTCGCCTATGGGCCGGCGGCCAAGGGCAACAGCGACTACACGCACAAGTTCCTGTTCGAGGGCGACCTCTTCTTCAAGCTCGGCGATGCGATGAACGCCAAAGGCCAGTGGAACGGCCTGAGCGTGTACGCGCTCATGGCGTACGTCGTGTCAGGACTGCCGGACGGGGTCGAGTCGAGGGATCGGATGGTGCTGCTCTCGGGGCTTTCGCTCCCACTCGCGCCCTGGAAGAGGTAGACGATGCGAACGTTCACTCTCGCGCTCGCCGGGCTGATGCTCAGTGCGCCGGTATTTCCCGCGAATGCACAGGAACAGCAGGTGGATCCGGCGTGGTTGACCTTCGATGCTGCGGCCAAGACGGTTCGGTTCGAGCTGATCGCCGGGCTCACCGGGTTCAACGGCGCACTGAACTTCAACGGGTTTCGGGACGGCGAGCTCACGCTCGTGGTCCCGCTGGGTTGGAAGACGGAGATCAAGTTCCGGAACCACGACGGCATGTTGCCGCATAGCGCGGAGGTGATCGCCACGCAGAAGCCCGTCCCACTGCAGCCCGTCGCACCGGCGATCCCGCGCGCTTTCACGCTGAATCTCGAGAAGGGAATTCCTCCGGAAGGCACGGACGGCATGCGCTTCGACGCGGAGCCGGCCGGGGAATACCTGATCTTCTGCGGTGTGCCGGGGCATGGCGTCGCGGGCATGTGGATCCGACTCCGCATCAGCGCAACCGCGCGGATTCCGTCGATGGTCTCGGGCTGACGCGGGGGGGTGCGAGGGGGCGTCACCAACGGCACCTGCGGAGATGGCGTATCGTTTAGTCGTGGGTCGCCATCGCCGCACCAGCCAACCCCCATAATAGACAACGTCCACATGCGCATCCGCCAAAGAAGGCTGTTCTCCGCGTCGCTCCTGCCGTCGTTGCTCGGGGCGCTGCTCGTGCCCGCCATCGCGCTTTCAGCGCAGCAGGCACCATCCGCGCCGCTCGCTGGCACCGTCCCGCTGACCTTCCCGACCGACGACCCCGTGATCAAGCGGATCTGGTCGATCGGCATGGACAGCTCGATGACGGAGAAGTTGGGGCAGGTGCTCCTCGACTCCATCGGCCCACGCCTCACCGGCAGCCCGGGCTACGCGTCGGCGAGTGACTGGGTGGAGAGCCAGTACAAGGCATGGGGCATCGAGTCGCGGCGCGATGTGTACGGCACTTGGCGCGGCTGGCGGCGTGGAGTCTCGCACGTGGATCTCGTGGGGCCGCGCGTGCGCTCGCTCGAGGGCACCATGCTCGCCTGGAGCCCCGGCACCAAGGGCAAGGCGGTGACGGCCGAGGCGATCGTGCTCCCGAAGTTCAAGGACAGCACCGAGTTCGTGAAGTGGCTGCCGCAGGCCAAGGGGAAGATCGTGCTCCTCTCGCCGGCTTGGCCCACCTGCCGCCCGTCGGAGGATTGGTATCGCTTCGCAACGCCGGCGTCCAAGGCGCGCATGGATTCGCTCGTGAGTTCGATGCAGGCGGATTGGGCGAGCGACACGCGCGACAGCACGCGCCTCTACCGCGGCACCGGCCGTTCGATGGGGCTCGGCACAGGGACGCTCGGAATGCGACTGGAGCAGGCGGGCGTGGCCGGCATGATCACGTCGCGCAATAAGCTGAGCGGCTTCGGCACCGGTGGCGGCTTCCCGGGCGGCGGTCGTGGCGCGGGCCCGGGCGGACAGCCGGCGGCGCCTGCCGGCAACATGAGCGGCGGCGGACCTGCCGTCGCCGTGCGCAACGCGGCTCCAGTCGTGCCGCAGGGCACCGGTGGAT
>DATLLD010000110.1:0-8953 GCA_035538035.1 Gemmatimonadaceae bacterium
CGCAGCGCGATCCGCTGGCTGGCGCGCGCGCCGGACGATGGCGTCGCGCCGCTCACGCAACTCGCGGGCGATCGAGACGACACGTGGCTCGGCCGTGAGGCCACGCGGGTGCTCGCGCGCAGCGGAGACCCGCGCGCACGCGCCTTCCTGCGATCCGCGGTGAACGACAAACAGCTCCCGGAAGAGTTGCGCGCCGCGGCCATCGCCGGGCTCGGCGGGGACATGGCGACCGGCGCCGACGCCAAGCTCCTGCGTGACTCCTACCGGACGCTCACCGGACAGAAGTCAAAGGATGCGGCGCTGGCCGCGGTATCGGCGGTGGGCGGCAGCGTGAACGCCCAATGGTTGATGGCCGTGGCGCGCGAGCGCGATGAGCCGCCTGCCCTTCGTCGCCGTGCGATCACCCTCGCGGAGCGGGCCGGCGCGACGGGTTCGCAACTCGCCGCTCTGTATGACGCCGTCGACGACACCGACGCGCGCGGCGCGGTGATCACGGCGCTCGGGCAGGAGGGCTCGAGGCCGGCGCGCGACAAGCTCATCGCGATCGCGCAGTCGACCGAGCTGGCGCCCCTGCGTCGAAGGGCCATCACGGCACTCGATCGGTTCGATGGGGTGGAGGTGAGGGAAGCGTTGTCCGGAGTGGCCGCGAGACCGTAGGCGCTCTCACTTTCTCACACCCGTCCTTCGATGCATCCCGGCGAGCCTGCACCAACGACTGCAATTCGCCCGGCAATTGGGTGATATTGAGGGCGCGAACGAGACCCGGGCTGTGCTCCTGGCAGCCGGGTCTCATGTGCACTTGGGGTGTAGCTCAATGGCAGAGCGCTCGACTGTTAATCGAGTGGTTGGAGGTTCGAGTCCTCCCGCCCCAGTAACCGCCCCAGTAAGTATCGAGAGAATGAGATGCGAGAAGGGGCGGCCCATTGGGCCGCCCCTTCTCGTTCTCCCACCACGTCACCTCGAACTCACCTGCTCTTTGCCGCCGGCCCGTGCGTCGCAAAGACGCTCTGCTTCCCATCGCTCGTGAACGCGACGACATCGTACCGGTCGTAGTTCGCCGGCGAGCCCTGCTCCATGCCCGGTGAACCGACGGGCATGCCCGGCACGGCGAGCCCGCGCACCTTCGGCTTCTCGGCGAGCAACCGCTTGACGTCGGCGGCCGGGACGTGGCCCTCGACGACGTAGCTCCCGACGACGACGGTGTGGCACGACTGCAGCCGCGACGGGATCCCCATCTCTCGCTTCACGCCGCCGAGGTCCTCGGTATCGACCGTTTTCACGGTGAAACCCGACTTCCGAGCGTGCTCCACCCAGGCAGTGCAGCAGCCGCACGACGCGCTCTTGTAGACCGTCATCACCGGGAGCGCGGCCTGCGCGCCGAGTGCGAGCGGACGCAGCGCGCCGAGCACGGATGCACCGGTCGCGGTGAACGCGGCGACGCCGAGTGCGGCGCCCAGCGTGGTGCGCAGGAAATCACGGCGTTCGATGCGGTCTTCCATGCTGCCTCCCATTGCTTTCTTCCTCAGCGGCTCCCGCCGGTAAGTGCGGTGATGATCAGGAGCGCGAACTGCGGACCCTTGTACGAATCCGGCGTATCCTCGTACCACTCCTCCGTGCCGTGCGCGCCCGTGCCGCGGCCGCCGCCGTCGATCGTGATCGCCGGGATGCCCAGCGAGATCGGGAGGTTCGAGTCGGTGCTCGACGCGCTCGTGCGCGGCGTCCAGCCCACGGCGCGCGCCGCCGCCATCGCCGTCTGAACGATCGGCGCGTTGTCCGCCTGCGCACCCGTCGGGCGGATGCCGATGGTGTCGTACTTCACGGTGATCGTCGCACGCGACTTGGGCCAGCGCGCGAGTTCCTCGGCGGTGCCGGAATCGACCGCGGCGCGGATGCGCATGTCGATGTCACGCAGCGCCTCGGCGCTCTCGGAACGCATGTCGATGTCCATCTGCGCCATTGGCGTGATGGTGTTCACGCTGGTGCCGCCGCGCACGATGCCGACGTTGTACGTCACGCGCGGGTTCGTTGGCACCGGCAGGTCGGCGATGCGCGCGATCGCGCGGCCCATCGCATGCATCGGGTTGGCCATGCCGAAGGCGCCGTAGCTGTGGCCGCCCGGGCCCTCGAACGAGATGGTGTAACGGTGGCTGCCGACCGCGCGGGAGACGATGCTCGCCTCGCCCGAACCGTCGACCGAGATGAAGTAGTTCACCTTGCCGGCGTACTCCTTGGTGAGCAGGTGGCGCACGCCGCGCAGGTTGCCCGGCCCTTCCTCGCCGACGTTGCCGACGAAGAGGATGCGGCCCTTGGGCGTGTACTTCTGCTCCTTCATCACCTTGGCGAGCGTGAGCACCACCGCGAGGCCGCGGCAGTCGTCGCCGATGCCAGGACCGTCGATCCTATTGCCGGTGCGCGTGGTCTTCACGTCGGTCCCCTCGGGGAAGACCGTGTCGAGGTGACCGGCGATCATCACCGTCGGACCCGCCGTGGCGGAGCCGAGTTCGGCGATCACGTTGCCCTCGCTGTCGATGCGCGCATCGGCGAAGCCGAACGAGACGAGGCGCTTCTTGAACTCCTCGGCGCGAACCTGCTCCTTGAACGGCGGTGCGGGAATCTCACAGATGGAGATCTGCTGCTCGAGCGTCCAGGCCTGCTGCGCCCGGACGGTCTCCATCGCGCGTTTCACCGCGGCGTCATTGGTCGGTAGCTTCACGTCCTGTGCCGCGAGTGCGGCAGGCACGAGGAGCGCCAGCAGCGCCCGCATCGGGCCCTGCGTCATGGTGTTTGTATTCATGCACGGAATCTACCACCTGCCCTATGAGCGACCACAAGCTCCACCACCGGCATCTTGCCTTCGCTCTCGCGGCGATCCTTGCGACCGCCGCCTGTTTCCGGGCCGCGCCGGAGTCGGATGCAAGGCGCCCGGCCGCGGACGTCGCCGCGCCGGGCTTCGTTCCGGGCGCGCGCGTGCTGCTGGTGTCGCTCGATGGCTTCCGCTGGGACTACGTGGACCGCCCGGAGGCCGTGCGGTTGCGTGAACTCGCGGCCCGCGGGGTTCGCGCCGAGCGCCTCATTCCGGTGTTTCCGTCAAAGACCTTCCCGAACCACTACTCCATTGTGACGGGGCTGACGCCCGCGCGGCACGGCATCGTCGCGAACACCATGAAGGACCCGGTGCTGGGCACCTTCAGGCTCTCGGACCCGGCGGCGCAGGCCGAGCCGCGGTGGTGGGGCGGCGAGCCCATCTGGGTCACGGCCGAGAAGCAGGGACGGCGCGCGGCGGCGCTCTTCTGGCCTGGTTCAGAGGCGAGGATCCAGGGAGTCCAGCCCACGTGGTGGTCGCGCTATGAGCACGACCTGCCGAACGCGGAACGCATTCGGCGCGTGCTCGACTGGCTCGCATTGCCCGCCGACTCGGGTCCGGCGCTCATCGCCATGTACTTCCCCGACGTCGACGATGCGGGCCACGCCTCCGGCCCGGACTCGCCGGCCGTTGGCATCGCGATCGCGCGGGTGGACAGCGCGGTGGGCGCGCTCGTGGACGGCATCGCGCGACTCGGACTCACGGATGTCGTGAACGTCATCGTCGTGTCCGATCACGGCATGGTCGCGACGAGCCCGGACCGCGTGATCGTGCTCGATGACTACGTCGACCTCACCACCGTCGACGTCGTCGACTGGACCCCGGTGGCGATGATCGCGCCGCGCGCCGGCGACGAGGAGCGGGTGTACGCCGCGCTCCATGGCAAGCATCCGCGGCTGCAGGTGTTCCGGAAGGGCGAACTGCCGGCGCGGTGGGAGTTCAACGACAAGTCGAACCCGCGGATCACGCCGATCGTCGCCGTCGCCGACGAGGGCTGGACGATCGCGTCGCGCGCGCAGGTGGACCGGTGGCGCGCCGCGAACTGGACGGGCGGCGGCGCGCACGGCTACGCGCCGGAACTCGTCACGATGGGCGCGACGTTCATCGCGACGGGCCCGGGCATCGCCCGGGGCAGCGTCGTCGCGCCCTTCAGGAACATCCATCTCTACGCGCTGATGGCGCGACTGCTCGGGCTGCAGACCGCTGACACGCAGGGGTCGGTCGACTCCGTGCGCGCGGTGCTGCGCGAGCCAGGTCGCGCTAGAACTCCCGGCGCTTCATCTCCTTGAACATCTTCTCGCGTTCCTGATCCTGGTCGTCCGTCACGCGCTGCGGAGCGGTGGCGTCGTACGTCTTGGCCTCGGTGTTCCGGGGCTTGGCCTGCTTTTGCATCTTCTTCACGAGATTCTGGATGGACTTGTCGTCCAGGCGTGACATCGGTGCCCTCCGGGGCTGGGTACCTGAATGGTACCCGCCAGGGGTCCAGTGAGCCACCACCGCCCCCGGCTGGCTGGCTGGGCCCGGCGACGGCATACTGAAGAAGGCCCCCGGCCCGAGGAAAACCGTGCCAACCACCGAGCGAAAGCCCCGCGACGACGAACTCGACACGTTTGGCGTGTCACACAAGGGAAAAGTGCGGCAGGAGAACCAGGACCACTTCCTCCTCGCGTCGCTGCACAAGCACCTACAGGTGATCCAGACGAGCCTCACGGACGCGGAGCGACTGCCCCTCGCCGATGAGCGCGTCGCGTATATCGCCATGGTCGCCGATGGCGTCGGCGGCGGGGTCGGGGGCGAGCGGGCCAGCGCCACGACGGTGGAGGTCGCCACGGAGTACGTCGTCAGCAGCACCAACTGCTACTACCGGACGGCAGACACCGCAGAGGGCGAGTTCATCGAGACCCTCGAGCAGGCGGCGATGCGGTGTCATTCCGCGGTGCGCGCGCGTGCCAAGCGTGAGGGCGGCAAGGGAGCGATGGCCACCACCCTCACGCTCTTCATGGGCGTGTGGCCCTGGTACTACCTGCTGCAGGTCGGCGACTCGCGGTACTACCTCTACCGTGATGGCCAGCTCACGCAGGTGACCCGCGACCAGACGATCGCGCAGGAGCTCGTCGACAAGGGCGTGATGACGCGGACGACCGCCCAGCACACGAACTTCAACAACATCCTCTCGAGCGCCATCGGCGCCGAGGAAGCGTTGCCTGTGGTGACGAGGCTGCGAGCCGACTGGGGCAACGTGCACCTGCTCTGCACAGACGGGCTCACCAAGCATGTCTCGGACGAGCGGATCGCCGAGTGCCTGGGCGCGATGACCTCGTCCCGTCAGGCCTGCGAGCAGTTGCTGGCGGAAGCGCTGGAGGCGGGCGGCACCGACAACATCACGATCATCGTCGGGCGCTCGGTCCCCCGCGACGTCACTCCGTAGGTCCCGCGACGGGGCCGGTGAGCGGTGCCGGTTGGCGCGATCTCCAGATCCATCGCAGCAGCAGGAAGACGAGCGCGATGGGGATCAGCACCTTGGCCAGCGCGAATCCCGCCGTCAGGACGAACCCGACGATCGAGAGCAGCACCCCTCCGAAGAAGAGCACCACAATGATCGGCAGGCCGATAACGGCTAGCAGGATCAGCACCGGCAGCGCGAGGGTGCCGAGCACCAGGAGGATCGGCAAGCCGACCCACTTGAGCAGGAAGCCGAGCGGCAGGAGCCAGGCGAGCCACCCGAACGAGCGGAGGGCGGTCTTCGCGAGGATGCCTTGGACGAGCAGGGTGCGAAGCAGTGACCACATGATGGTGCCCCGGTTTTTTTGGCGGGTGGCAGGACTCCCCAGAACTACTGCCATGACCCGCCGGCGGTTTCGCGCGCCATCACATCGCGCTCCGTCACATCGCCGGCTTCCGCGGCACGCGCTTGAACTCGGCGCCGGCGCTCCAGGTGGGCCATTCGCGCGAGTTGCCGAGTTCGCGCGTGAAGTCCACGACGATGTTCCCCAGCTGCACCGCGCCGCGGAGATCCCACTTCTCGTCGAACTCGTCGCCCGGCTGGTGATAGCGGTTGGTCGTGTAGTCGTCACCCTGTTGCTTGGACCACTCGAGCGTCCGCCCCACGAACTTCTCACCCTCGCCAATGCTCACGGAGGGCACGCCGGCCTTGGCGAACGAGAAGTGGTCGGACCGGTAGAAGAAGCCACGCTCGGGATACGCGTCCGGCGACAGCGTCATCTGCCTCGGCTTGATCATCGCCGCGAGCGACGGCCCGAGCGAACTCTTCACGTCGCCGAGCACGGTCAGGTCCTGCATCTCGCCGAGTACGTTGCCGCCGTCGACGTTGAGATTCGCGACGATGTCCTGCGTCGGCACGAGCGGGTTGCGCGCCAGGTACTCGGACCCGAGCAGGCCGCTCTCCTCGGCCGTCACGAAGGCGATCAGCACGGAGCGCTTGGTGCGTTCGCCGCGCGAGAGCTGTCGCGCGACGGCCAGGAGCACGGCCGTGCCCGAGGCGTTGTCGACCGCGCCGTTGTAGATGGAGTCGCCGTTGACGGCGGGGCCGATGCCCAGGTGGTCCCAGTGCGCCGAGAGCACGAGATGCTCGCGCTTGGCGTCGGCGTCGGTGCCTTCGATCACCCCGACGACGTTGTTGCTCTCGAGGTGCTGCACCGTGTTCGTGAAGCCGACGTCGAGCGTGATGCCCGTGTCGACGGGACGGAAGCTTCGTGACTCGGCGCGCTTGCGGAGCTGCGTCAGGTCGAGACCGGCCTGCTTGAGCAGTGACGCGGCGGCGTCGCCGGTGATCCAGCCGCGGAAGCCGAGCGGCGGCGGCAGCGCGGGATCGCGCGGCAGCATGCGCTGCTCCTTGGCCCAGCTGCCGACGACCGTCGGCCACCCGTAGCCCGCACGCTCCGTGTCGTGGATGATGAGCATTCCGGCGGCACCGCGGCGTTCGGCTTCCTCGAACTTGTAGGTCCAGCGGCCGTAATACGTCATCGCCTTGCCGCCGAAGAGCTGCGGTTCGTTGGCCGGCGCCGGCGGGTCGTTGACGAGGACCAGCAGGATCTTGCCGCGCACGTCGACGTTCTTGAAGTCATCCCAGCGGAACTCCGGCGCGGTGGAGCCGTAGCCGACGAAGATGACGGGCGCCTTGGCCGCGCTCTCGGTCACCGACGCGCCTGCCCAGACGACGACGTCCTCGGGATAGCGGAGTTGCGCGGTGGCCTTCCCGCTCGCGACAGCGCGCATCGACTCGCGGCTCGCGTCGACGATATCGATCGGCACGCGCTGGAAATACGAACCGTTGTTGGCCGGGGCGACGCCGTACGAGCGGAGCTGGTTTGCGAGGTAGAGCTCCGTGAGCGCGCCGCCGCGGGTGGCGGGGGCGCGGCCCTCGAGCAGGTCATCCGAGAGGAATCGGATGTGGGACTCGATCTCGACCGCGGAGACGGGCGGGATCGTTGGCCGTTGTGCGGGGGACTGCGCGGTGGCCGGAGTCGCGATCAGGGCTGCCAGCAGGAGTCGCGGCAGGGAGGCGAAATGGGAGAGCGATCTGGTCATCGTCGCGGCTCGGAGAAAGGTGTCCTGCCTGGGATCGATACCCCGCTGGGGCGTCGGCGGAAGCGGCAGGAGGAGCGGGTGCGCGCGGACAAAGGCAAATTTACCCAGAATTGGTAACTAAGACGTGACCACGGATCGCCGCAGGAGCCATGCGGCAGCGGTGCACCCGAGTAGCACCACCAACGCTCCGGAAAGCAGACCGCGGCGTCCACTCGGGTCGAGATTCAGGATGGGGCCAAGCGCGACGATCAGCGCAGCTGTGAGGACACCGTAGAGCACGACGGCGCGATGCGACCACGGGCGCAGGCGCCATGCGCCGACGGCGGCCATCGCAGCCGCGGCGCCAGTCAGGAACTGCCAGATCATCACCAACGGAAGGTCGCGATCGCCGACGAGCGCGCGGACCACCTGGACCCAGGCTTCGACAGCAAGAAGGGCGAAGAGGATGGCGATCACGGTCGTGCCGATGCGACGGCGCGAATCGACTGCAGGTGTCTCAGGCATGAGTCGGAGGAATCGGGGAGGTGTGGGTGCCACTCTCAACGTACTTGGCACCGCTCTGATTCGGCACGCAATGATTTGATGAGGCTCTCCGGGCGTCGGTCGGTCAGTGTCTGGGCGTTCACACAAGACCAAACCGCCCCGCACCCCACCGAATCCATGCGCCTCGCCGTTGCCTGCCTTGCCCTTGTCGCTCCAGTGATCGCGGCCCAAGGCGTGCCGGAGTGGCGCGTCGATCGCGAACCCGCGATCCGCGTGGCCGCGACCGGGACTGACGGCGCACCGGTATTCGGAACCGCCACCTGGGCCACGCGGCTCGCCAACGGGGAGATCGCGCTCGCCGACGGCGGCGACCGCACCGTGCGCATCATCGCGACCGATGGCCGCGTGCTGCGCTCACATGGACGAGAAGGGCGCGGGCCAGGTGAGTTCGCGTCGCTCGGGTGGATCGACGGCTGCGGCACGGATTCATTGTTTGCCTGGGACTTCGTGCTCGCGCGCATGAGCGTGCTGCTGCCGGAGACCGGCCACGCGCGCACTTGGGGCAACACCGAGATGCGCTCGACGACGAATCCCTCCTGCTCGCGCACCGCGGAGTTCGCGCTCGGCGTCCGCTTCCGGCGCACTGCGGAGTCCAAGCCTGCCGTCTCGGCCAGGAGCAGCATCGGAGGGGACTATCGCGTGTGGGTCGACACGTTCGACGTGCAGACCTATGACGCAGACGGCAACTCGAAGCGCGATGTGCCGCGCGCCGTTCGCCAGGAGAGCATCGTCGGGCGGTTGCCGGATGGTCGCTTCAGCGGCCTCGCGCGACCGCTGGGATTCCGGACCGATTTCGTCTTCAGTGGGAACGATCTCGCAGTGGCCTGGACGGACTCGGGACGCGTGTTCGTGTACGCGATGAACGCGGCGAGAGGAGCGGAAGCCGTGAGCGAAGGCCGCGCATCGCGTACGTTCCTGGTCGGCCGCGGCGACGCTCGCGCGACCGCCGCGCAGTACGAGGCCGCCGTGCTCGAGGCCATGCTGGATGCGCCGCCGAAC
>DATLLD010000111.1:0-3343 GCA_035538035.1 Gemmatimonadaceae bacterium
CAGGGGGGTCCGACCGCAGGATGATTCCCTCGCGGCGACGGCGCAGTTCGCCTCGCTCCGTGCGAGCGGCGAGGACGTGCTGCGCGCGCACGGATGGCGCGAGGTCCCCAGCGACTCGGCGCAGTTCCGGCTCGCGCTCGTGGTGCAGGACAGCACCGCCCAGCAGGTGGTGGCGGTGACGCCGGACCCCCGCAGCACGCGGGAACCCGAGGTGGTCTGCACGGGTGCCAAGGGGCGGAACCTGCGCGAGCGGTGCAGGGAAGTGCCGCCGCCGCGGTATCCGCCCAGGCAGACGATTGCGCAGCACACCGTGCGCAGGATCGGCTACGCCATCGTACGAACGTCCGATGGCGCGTCACGCTGGTGGATTCTCCGCGAGCGTTCCGGCGCGGAGACGGCGCAGCACATCAAGCAGTGGACGCTCGGACTCCTGCTCGCGAAGGCGCAGTGAAGCGGACAGTCGCCCCGTTTCGACTCATCGTGCTCGCCCTCGTGCCTCTCGTCGGGTGCGGCTCCCACGCGCCGCCTGTCGAGACCGCGGCACTCGAAGTCCGCCGTGCTTCGGCGCGAGAGATCTCCGGCGGCGTCACGGCACCCGTCGGGCGGGCGATCGTCGCCTTGCCGGCGCGCGCCTCGTACGCGTGGGTGCCGCCGTCGGCGCTGCTCAACCGCGTGCGGCGCACGGATGACGAGCGCAGTGCGCAACCGGACATCGAGCGCCTCACGGCGGATGTCTCGGTCGTGCTTCGTGCTCACGGATGGCGCGCGGTTCCGCCGGACTCGGCGGAGTTCGCGCTGACCATCGCGATGATCGATCGACCCGACCCGGCGCAGAGCCAGCCCTCCACCAGCGGCCGTACCACGACGCCTCTTCCGCGGTGCAAAGGGGGCGCCGGCGAGCGAACCGATTCCGGTTGCATGGGCGAGGGCTTCGACAAGGAATCGAGCCGGCGCGCCGTCGGCACCTTTCTTGTCTACGTCATCAAGGACACTCGTGAGGGCGCGGTCCACGCCGAATGGCGCTCACTGGTTTGGGACGCGCGTCCCTCCGACTTCAGCTTCGTGAGGCCCACGCTCGACCTCCTGCTGAGCGGGGCCCCCTGAGCCCAGCACCCCGGGCCCGGGTTGCGTAGGTTGAGGGTCCCCGAGCTCCGTTTGCTTGGGGACCCTTCCTGCTTCCCCTGATGGAGAACCGATCCAGATGCGACGTTCCCTGCTGACCCTCCTCGTCCTCGCGCCGGCGGTCGCCGTGGCCCAGGCCCCGCGCGCGATGAAGCCGAACGACTGGCATCGTCTCACCACGGTCTCGCAGCCGGCGATGTCGCCGGACGGCAAGGTCGTCGCGTTCACCGTCACCACCGTGAACGAGCGCGAGAACAAGCGGCACCAGGAAGTCTGGGTGGTGCCATCGACGGGCGGCGACCCGGTGCGCTACACGGCGCCGAGCACGGAGAGCTCCAACCCGCGCTTCTCGCCGGACGGCAAGTACCTGTTCTTCAACTCGCAGCGCGCCGGCGGCAGCGGCCCGGCTTGGGCCATTCGCATGGACGCGCCCTCGGGCGAGGCCTCGCAGGTCGCGGACTTCCCGAACGGCTCGTGGCCGCGAGACGGGCGCTTCGCCGTCTTCAGCTCGGCTCCGACGGCTGACTCCGCCGCCGCACCCGCTGGGGCCCCCGGACGCGGTGGGAATCCGATGACTCGCACGGGCGGCATCTCGCGCCCGCCCTTCGACGCCATCACCAAGCCGGTCGATCCGGCACGGTTCGATGGCCGCCACATCACGCACTCGCGCTACAAGGCCAACGGCATGGGCTTCCTCGCAGGCCCGAGCGAGGCGCGCGTGATCCGTCCGCAGCAGATCTTCACGCAGGTTCCGGGCGCAAAGCGCGTGCAGGTGACTCGCACGGAGTACTCGCACCGCAGCCCGGTGGTGTCGCCGGACGGGCGCTGGATCGCCTTCGTCGCCGACGCACAGCTGCGTTCGGACTCGGTCGTCACCGCGATCAACGACTCGATCGCGCTCCTGCCGTACGATCGCGTGCGCGACGAGGCCGACCGCAATGACGCCGACATCTACGTGATCCCGGTCGCCGGCGGCACGCCGCGCAAGGTGGCGGAGCTCATGGGCAGCGAGAGCGACATCACCTGGTCGCCTGACGGCCGGCGGCTGGCGTTCGTGCATCGCACGGCGCGCACGGCGAACGCTCACCTCGCGGTGATCGACGTCGCCGGTGGCCAGCCCACGAACCTCACGCAGGGCTGGCGCTACGAGCCGTCCGGCCTCGAGTGGCTGCCGAGCGGTGAGATCGCGATGTGGGGCGACATCGGCGGCTCGAGTGCGCTCTTCCTCGTCAACCCGAAGAACGGCCAGCGCCGCGAGGCGCTCGGCGGACGCCGCAAGGTGAGCGGCTTCTCGTTCGACGCGCAGGGACGCCAGGTCGCTTACGTCTCCCCGAGCGGGAACAAGCCGACGGAGCTCTACATCGCCGGCGCGGATGGCAAGGGCGAGCGCAAGCTCACCTCGTTCAACGACAAGCTGAACGCCGAGATCGCGTGGTCCGACGCCGAGCGCCTGACGTTCAAGTCGGTCGGTGACCTCGAGATCGAGGGCTGGATGATGAAGCCTTATGGCTACACGGCCGGCAAGAAGTATCCGCTGGTGGTCTACATCCACGGCGGCCCGCACAGCCAGTACGGCGAGCAGTGGTTCGACGAGACGCAGAACCTCGCCGCCGCGGGCTTCATGGTGTTGTACACGAACCCGCGCGGCTCGAGCGGCTACGGCGCGGACTTCACCTACTCGACGCGCGGTCGCTGGTTCGCCGAGGATTTCCAGGACATCATGAAGGCGACGGACATCGCGGCGGCGCGTGCGGACGTCGACTCGACGCGCATGGGCGTCACCGGCGGCTCGTACGGCGGCGTGATGACGGCGTGGATCACGACGAAGACGGACCGGTACAAGGCCGCCCAGGCGGACCGCATGATCTCCAATTGGTGGTCGTGGTACGGCACGTCGGACGCGCAGGGCCTCACGGAGTTCGAGTTCTACGGCCGGCCGTGGGACAACCCGGCGATGTATGACTCGCTCTCCCCGATCCGCAACGTGCGGAACGTGAAGACGCCGACGTTCATCCTGCAGTCGGAAGAGGACCACCGCACGCCGATGACGGACGCGGAGCAGTGGTTCGTGGCGCTCAAGAAGCAGGGGACGCCGGTGGAGTTCGTGCGGTATCCGCGGTCGACGCACGACCTCTCGCGCACGGGCGAGCCCTGGTTGCTCGTGGACCGCCTCGGGCGCCTGCGGGACTGGTTCTCATACTGGCTGCGGCCGGACGGGTCG
>DATLLD010000112.1:0-28241 GCA_035538035.1 Gemmatimonadaceae bacterium
GACGCTCGCGATCGCGCTCGGACTGAGTGCGCTCGTGGCGGTGGTCGCTTCGGGTGGCGTCACGCACGCCGTCGAGGTGTTCAACGGCGAGATCGCGCGGCGCGCGGCGGCCTCGTTGGCGCAATGGCGGGAGATGACGTCGTCCGTCGAGTGGATGGATCTCACGACGGCACGACCCGACGCGAAAGTGCTGGCGGACCAGGTGGATCGCCAGCTGGCCTCGTTGCCGGGAGTGGCCAGCCTCGCCTACACGGCGTTGCTGGCGCTGGAGTCGCTCGCGGCGCTGGCCTTGGCGTGGGCCGTGTACCATCGCGTCGGGCGGGTGCGTCTTGGCCCTCCGCTGGCGCGACTGCGTGACCTGCGGTTCGATGATGCGCTCGTCTGGGGCATCGTCGCGGGACTGGTGATCGTGGTGCTGCCGCTGGTCGGGCCCGTGCGGGCCGCCGGCGTCAACCTGCTGGTGTTCTTCGGCGCCCTCTACGCGTTGCGTGGGATGGGCGTGATGGTTTGGTTCCTGGCGCCGGGCCGGTGGATGATGGCGTTTCTCGTCATCTTCACCTTGCTCTTCTGGCACGTCGTCGGGTTGGTGGCCGTCGCGATTGGACTTGGCGACACGTGGTTCGACTGGCGCCGCAGGTCGCGGCCGAAAACCCAACGTTCGGAGTAAACAATGGAAGTGATCCTCAGGCAGGCCGTGGACAACCTCGGGCATCCCGGCGACATCGTCGATGTCTCGTCCGGCTACGCCCGCAACTTCCTGCTGCCGCGCGGCGTCGCCTACGAGGCGACCCCCGGCAACAAGAAGCGCATCGCGCAGGAGAAGGGACGGCTGGAGGCCGCGGAGAACGCGCGCCGCGACGCCGCCGGCAGCATCGCCAAGCGACTCGAGGAGGTCTCGCTGACCTTCTCGGCGAAGGTCGGCGAGGAGGGCAAGCTGTTCGGCTCCGTGACCTCCGCCGACATCGCGCACCAGCTCGAGGCGCAGGGGTTCACCGAGGTCGAGAAGCGCATGATCGACCTGAACGAGCCCATCAAGGCGCTCGGCGTCTACAAGGTCGCGGTGCGCCTGCACGCCGACGTGCGGCCCGAGATCAAGGTGTGGGTCATCAAGGCCTGATCACGCTTGCGTTGCGTGGTACGAGAACGGGCGCGCCGGTAACGGCGCGCCCGTTCGTCTTGGTGCCAGCCACCGGCCCTGCCCACCGGTGCAAACCCCGCACCGTCCCGCGCTTGCAATGGCGTCGACGCAACGGAACCTTTCATGCAGCCCAGTGTTCGCAACTTTGGTGAACTCCAGACCCCTTCCCGATTGACGGTCACGACACCCGCACAGTCCATCGCCGCCGCCCGACGCGCCGCCGCAGTGCTCCTCGACAACAAGGCCGACGACGTCGTCGTGCTCGACCTGCGACCCGTGACGGACATGGCCGACTTCTTCATCGTCGCCAGTGGCACCTCCGACACCCACGTACGCTCCACTGCCGGCCACGTCGTCGAGGAACTCCGGAAGGAAGGCCTCGACGTGCACTCCGTCGAGGGGTATGAACAAGGTCGATGGGTGCTGCTCGACTACGTCGACTTCGTCGTGCACGTGTTCCATCCGTCCCTGAGGGCGTTCTACCAGCTCGAGCGGCTCTGGGGCGACGCCCCGACCGTGCCCGTCACCGCGTAGGAGACCTGATGCGCCGCCTCGCAGCCCTCGCAGTCCTCGTCGTCCTCGCCGCCAGCGGCGCCACGCCCGCGCACGCGCAGGGTGGCTACTTCGGGCAGAACCACGTCCAGTACAAGCGGCTCGACTGGAAGATCCTGCGCACCGAGCACTTCGACGTCCACTACTACCCGGAGCTCGCCGAGGTGGCGACCTACACCGGGCAGATGGCGGAGCGGAGCTACGCGCGGCTCAAGCAGTTGCTCGGGCATGAGTTCCGCGAGCGCAAGCCGATCATCATCTATGGCTCGCGTGGCGAGTTCGCACAGAACAACGTGACCGGCGACCTCGGCGAGGGCACCGGCGGCGTCACCGACGCTCTCCGCCAGCGCAACATGTTCTTCTTCGCCGGCGACCTCGGCGAAGCCGAGCACGTGCTCACGCACGAGATGGTGCACGTGTTCCAATACGACATCTTCGCGCGCGGCCGCGCCGGTGCCGGCCTGCAGACGCTGCAGCAGGTGAACCCGCCACTCTGGTACATCGAAGGCATGGCCGAGTACCTCTCGGTCGGCCCCAAGAACCCGCACACCGACGCCATCATGCGCGACGCGGCGCTCAACGGGAACGTCCCGAGCGTCGAGCAGATGACGGATCGCCCGGACCTCTTCTTCCCGTACCGCTACGGCCAGTCGCTGTGGGAGTACGTCGGCGGCCGCTGGGGCGACGAGTCCATCGGCGAGATCATGCAGGCGACGCCGGGACTCGGCGTCGATCGCGCCTTCCGTCGCTACACCGGCATGGCGCTCGACGACCTTGGCGAGGAGTGGAAGGAGGACGTGCAGCATCGCTACCTCCCGCAGGTCGCCGAGCTCGACCGTCCGCGCCGCGTCGGCCAGCAGGTGCTGAGCCCGCGTCGCACCGGCGGCATCATCCCGGTCTACATCGCGCCGACGCTCTCGCCGGACGGCCGCACCATCGCCTACATCTCCACCGGCAGCCTGCTGCGCGCCGAAGTCTTCCTCGACCTGTACCTTGCCGATGCCAACACCGGCAAGCGCATCAAGCGCCTCACGAAGAGCACCCTGAACCCTGAGTTCGAGGAGCTCCGCTACGGCTACTCGCAGGGCGCCTTCTCGCCCGACGGCCGGCTCTTCGCGTTCACCGCGCAGCGCGGCGGCAAGGATGTGCTCTACATCCACGACATGAAGCGCAACAAGGTCGTGCGCCGCATGGACACGCCGCTGCAGGCGATGCTCGGCCCGTCGTGGTCGCCCGACGGCCGGAAGATCGTGTTCAGCGGCACCAAGGGCGGCATGTCCGACCTCTACATGATCGACGCCGACGGCCGCAACCTGCAGCAGTTGACCGACGATCCGTACGGCGACCTGCAGCCGCAGTGGTCACCCGACGGCCGTTACGTGGCCTTTGCCAGCGAGCGCGGGCCGCAGACGGACCTCAAGACGCTGAACTTCGGCCCGTGGCGCATCAGCCTGTTCGACCTGGAG
This sequence comes from Gemmatimonadaceae bacterium, assembly GCA_035538035.1. GTDB lineage: Bacteria > Gemmatimonadota > Gemmatimonadetes > Gemmatimonadales > Gemmatimonadaceae > Pseudogemmatithrix. The sequence goes on from DATLLD010000112.1 coordinate 3,157, forward strand.
AAGGGCACGATCGAGACGCCTGACGGCCAGGATGGCCGGAACATCAACCCGATGTGGGCGCCGGATGGCCAGTCGGTGGCGTTCGTCTCGGACCGCACCGGCATCCCGCAGCTCTTCCTCTACGACGTCGCGCAGCGCGAGCACTACCAGCTGACGCGGTTCGTCGGCGGCATCGTGTCGATGACGGCGAGCAGCCCGGCGATCTCGTGGGCGCGCCAGGCCGACAAGCTCGCCTTCACCTACCAGAATGACGGCGACTTCACCATCTGGAGCGTGGTCAATCCGCGCCAGTTGAAGAAGGAGCCTTACCGAGAGCCGGTGGTGGTCGCGACGGGTGGCAATGGCACCGGCGCGGCCGGCGGCGCCGGCGCCGCGACGACCGCGCCCGTTGACACCATGGCGGCGCGCGCCGCAATCGCCGCCGCGTCGATCGCCGAGCGAGCGCGGGTCGCCGCCGATAGCATCGAGACCGCGCGCCGCCTGTCCGACCCGCGTCGCCGCTCCGTGTATCGCGGCAGCGGCGGCTGGCGCCCGTCGAGCGTGATGACCGCCTCCGACTCGCGCGGCATCTCCGTCGCGGCGTTGCTGGACAGCGCGAACCTCGCGCTCCCCGACGCCGACAGCTTCAAGCGCGAGGACTACCGCGGCGGTCTCCGTCCTGAGTACGTCTCGCGACCGCAGGTCGGCTACGCGCCGGACAACTTCGGCCGCGGCGTGTACGGCGGCACCGCGGTCGTCCTCTCGGACCTCGTGGGCGACAAGCGACTCGTGCTCGCGGGCGGCATCAACGGGCGCGTCAGCGAGGCGCAGCTCTACGCCGAGTACGCCCTGCTCGGCGGTCGCCAGCAGTACAGCGTCGGGCTGCAGCACGCGCCGTCGTTCTTCCTCAGCGGGTTCACGCAGGAGGACACGCCGGGCGTCGGCTACATCCAGCGGCAGGTCGTCACGCGATTCATCCAGCGCACCGCGTTCGCGACCGGCGTGCATCCGCTCAACCGGTTCTCGCGCCTCGAGTTCGGCACGTCGTTCACGAACCTCGATCGCGCCAACATGCACATCACCCAGGTGATCGACGGCGCCACGGGCTACAGCACGGGCTTCTACCTCGACTCCATCCGGGGCATCGGCCCGCTCAACTACGTCGCGCCGTACGCCGCCTTCGTGTCGGACAACGCGCTCTTCGGCGCCACCGGCGGCATCTACGGCCGGCGTTACCGGCTGGCGGTCGAGCAGATCGCCGGCAACGTGAGCTGGACGCAGTACTCGGTGGACTACCGGCGGTACGACGCGATCCTCTTCAACTTCCTGACGTTGGCCACCCGCGTGGCCGCGAACGTGTCGGTGGGTCCCGACGAGGACCAGTTCCCCAAGTACATCGGGCGGTCGGAGTTCCTCCGCGGGTACGACCGGGAGCTCTATTCGTCCGCCGATTGCGGCACCTCGGCGGCCGACCCGACGCTCTGCTCGGCCCAGCAGTTGCTCGGCAGCCGCGTGGCGTACGCCAACGTCGAACTGCGATTCCCGCTGGTGCGGCGGTTCGATCTTGGCCTGCTCCCGGTCTCGTTGCCGCCGGTCGACGGTCTCCTCTTCTACGACTTCGGCATGGCGTGGTCCGGTGGCCAGGACATCCACCTCACGAAGCCCGCGGACTATGACTTCGTGACGGATCGGTACCCGCTGCGCAGCTACGGCTTCGGCATCCGCCTCAACCTGTTCAACTTCGCGCTCATCCGCTGGGACTACTCGGTGCCGCGCGACGCATCGTTCAACAAGGGTTATTGGTTCTGGACGCTCGGGCAGTCGTTCTGACCTGCGCACCGAGGTAAATTGCGGGGTGCGCACTCTCGCCCTGCTCCTCTGCCTGACAGTCGCCGCCGCCTGCGGCGACTCGCCGCGCGCGGCCGGGTCCGCGCCCAACGCGATCGGGCCCGACGCGCTGTTGCTGCGTGTTCCGGCCGAGGGCGGCTTCGCGCGCGCGTATCGCGTCGGCAGTGACAGCGCCCTTTGGGTGGCCGGTGAGCGCACGCCGGCGGTGGCGTCCCTGCTCGGCTTCGACGATTTCCAGGGACTGCTGATAGGTGCGGACGAGGCCGGCCGCGCCTTCGGCGTGGACCTCCGCATGGGTGGCGTCTCGACCCTGAGCTCCGAGAAGCTGCGTGGCGGGCTGCGCGCCGAGGGCGGTGCCGTGTTCGGGTTCGACGCGGCGGGACGCGTTCTGCGTCTCACGCCGGTCGCCGCATGGAGCTGGACGCCGGCCGGCGGCGCCGACGAGCTCGTGCCGAACCCCGACGGATCGCTGATGCTGCTCTCGTCGGCAAAGGGCCGCACCTTCGTGCGTCGCCTGATCCCGCCCGAGCCGCGCGTGCTCGACTCGACTTCCCTGCCCCCGGCGCGTCACGTGCTTCGCACGAGCATCGGCGACCGCGTCTGGTTCGACACCGACAGCGGACTGATCGCGCTGCGCTCGCGCGAGCTCACGCGCGCCACGACGATCCGCCTGCGAGACTCCGTGGTGGCCATGGCCGCCACGCCGAGCGGAGACCGCCTGTACGCCGCGACCAAGCGGCCCGAGCTCAGGGTGGTCGACCGCTTTGCCGAACGCGAGCGCGGCGCGATCACGCTGCCGCAGCCGGTGACGGCGCTGCGCATGGATCCGGATGGCCATTACCTGCTTGCGCGTCCCGCTACGGGCGACTCCGTCTACGTGATCTCGGTCGGCACCGCGCGGATGATCGGCGCCTACCGCTCCGTCTGGCGCGCCGACCTGCCGCTCGTGACGCCGGACGGCGGCGTGCTGCTCTCGTTCGGTCGCGACGCGGTCCTTGTCAATGCCGAGACCGGGCGCGAGCGCATGCGTTACCGCGGCGGCGCCGACGACATGTGGCAGCTCGTGCGCTGGAACGGATTCCGTCCGCGCGCCGCTGGCCTCGACCGGCCGGTGGAGTTCGAGGAGTTCGCCGCCGACTCCGCCGCCGCCGACAGCGCGCTCGTGGCGTTGATGGCCTCGCGCTACGGCGATTTCAGCGCCAATGCGGGCGCTGCGCCGCCGGCCGCGGCGCCGGCGCCCGCGGCGGAGGCGCCGCTCGAGCGCGCCGGCCGCGAGACGTGGACGGTGTCGTTCGCCACGCTCCTCGTCGAGGATCGCGCACGCACGATGGCGCGCGAGATCAAGGTCGATGGCCGCGCGGCGCGCGTGATCGAGGGCAATCGCGACGGCGTCCCCATCTGGCGCGTGGTACTCGGGCCGTACGACAAGCGCGAGGATGCGGAGCGCGCGGGCATGTCGTCCAAGCTGCCGTACTGGGTGTTCGAGGGCGTGCCGTGATCCATGAGCCCCTGCCGCCCGAGGCTTGGGCGGCCGAGGCCGTTCGGATCGCCCCTTCGCTCGATGATGTCGCGGCCGCAGTCATCATCGGCAGCGACCCTGATGTCTCGGTCATCGTCGCGCTCGCCATCGCCCGCGCCCAACACGGCCGCCGCGTCGCCATCGGCGACCTCGTCGGCGACCTGCACGGCCTTCGCGCCAGCGACGATCGCCCCGGCCTCCTGGAGTGCTTCCGCGACGGCATTCCCGTCTCCGACATCGCCCACCCGATCGGCGGCGACGAGAGCGTGTTCGCGCTGCCAAGCGGCCACGGGCCGATCGCCGAACGGTGGGTGTTCGAGAGCGCGCGCTGGGCGCGGCTGATCGCCGGCTTTCGTGAGGTCGATGCGCTGCTGCTGTTGATCGCGCCGCCCGGCACGCCCGGGCTTCCGACGTTGATCGCCGCGGTGGATGGCGTGGTCGCCGTCGACATCCCGCCCACGCTCATGCGCGCGTGGCCGCTGCTCGCGACCATCGACCGGCCGGAGCCCGAGCTGCCGGAGATCGCGACGCCCTCGCGGCCGTTCGGCGTGGTGCCGGCCGTCGATTCGCTCCGGCTGCGCCGACGCCGCCGCCTCATCGCAGGGTCGGTGTTGCTGGCCTCCGCCACGCTCGCCGCGGCTGCGGTGGTGCTCTGGCGTCGGCCGGTGGAGATGCAGGCCGCGGCCGACGCCGCGGTCGAAATGGTCGACGAAGATGCAGCCGCAGCCGCCGTCGCACACGCCGCCGCGGCGCCGATTCCCGCGGACACCATCACGCTCGGGCCCGTTGTCAACCCCGGCGACTCTGCAAACGCCGCGCTTTTCGCGGTCGAACTCGTAGCGGCGAACACCCTCGCGGGTGCAAATTCCCGTCTTGCGATGCGCGGGGAGAAGTTGCCCGCGCCGACGCTCGCTCCCGTCCTGCTCGGTTCGGACGGACGACCGTGGTTCCGCGCTCTCACCGGGGCATGGCGGCAACGCGACGATGCGCAGGCCTGGCTCGACGCGCTCCGCGAACGCGGGCTCGTGCGACAAGATGTGGGACGGGTGCTCCGCGTGCCGTATGCGCTGCGCCTGGCCGATGGGGTCCGAGTGGCCGAGGTGCCGGCGGAGTTGGCGCGCTGGCAGGCCCGCGGCATCCCCGCGTACGCGTTGGTGCAGGATGATGGGAGTGTCCGCGTCCTCGCGGGCGCCTTCGAGACCTCCGGCCAGGCCGCGCTGCTCGCCAAGTCGCTTCGCGACCTCGGTGCCGTGCCGGTGATGGCTTTCCGAACCGGGAGAACGTTCTAAGTGCGGTTGACCAAGCTCGAGTTGCACGGCTTCAAGTCCTTCGCGGACCCGACCTACCTCGACTTCGAACGCGGCGTGACCGCGATCGTCGGCCCGAACGGGTGCGGCAAGTCGAACGTGTCCGACGCCGTCCGCTGGGTGCTCGGCGAGCAGCGCGCGCGCCTGCTTCGCGGCGCCAAGATGGAAGAGGTGATCTTCCAGGGCTCCTCCGCGCGGCGCGCCGTCAACATCGCCGAGGTCTCGCTCCACTTCGAGAACGAGGACGGCCAGCTTCCCGTGCCGTTCAAGGAAGTCGTGATCACGCGGCGGCTCAGCCGCAGCGGCGAGAGCGAGTACTTCCTGAACCGCGCGCCCTGCCGCCTGCGCGACATCCACGACCTCGTGCGCGGCACCGGGCTCGGCGCCGACTCCGGCGTCGTGATCGAGAGCCGCATGATCGACGCGCTGCTCTCCGACCGCCCCGACGACCGGCGCGAGCTGTTCGAGGAGGCCGCCGGCGTGGGCCTTTACCGCGACCGCCGCCGCAGCACCGCGCGCCAGCTCGAGGCCACCAGCGCCGACCTGCTGCGCATCGACGACCTGACATCGGAAGTGCAGACGCAGGTGCGGTCGCTGCTGCGCCAGCGCCGCCGTGCCGAGAAGCACGCCGAGATCACCTCGCGCCGCTTCGCCGTGGAGCTGACGCTCGCCTCGCGCGAGATGGCGTCGTGGCAGGCGGAGCTCGCCGAACTCGAGACGAAGCTGGCCGACCTGCGCGAGGCCCTGCCCTCGCGCCAAGCCGCAGTGCGCGAGGCCGAGCTGTCGCGCGACGCCGCGCACGCCACACGCGCCGCCGCCGAGACGACGCGCCATGAGCGCGCCGCCGTGGCGGCCGCCGCGCGACAGGCGGTGCTCGAGCTCCAGCAGGAACTCGCGGTGGCCGAGGAGCGCCACCGCAACGCGCTCACCCGTCGCGAACGCGCCGCCCAGGAACGCGCCGAGGGTGCCGCCTTCGGCGAGCGCGTGGCCGGCGAATTCGAGACCGCCCAGCAGGACGAGGCGCAGTGCAAGACCACGCTCGAGGGTTCCGCCGCGCGGCTCCGTGAGCGCGTCGAGGCCGAGGAGCTCTCGCGCCGCAACGTCACTACCGCCCGCGACGCCGCCGACAAGGCCGACCGCGCCGTGCGCGAGCAGCGCGACCGCCTGCGCCGCCTCGAGCTCGAGCGCGAAGGCGCCGAGCGTGAGCTGGCCGATGTCGCACAGCGCTCCGAGGCGCTGACCGCCGAGCACGAGGCGCTGACGTCGCGCCTCGCCCTCGCCGAGCGCGAGCTCGCAGCCGCGGATGAGTCGCTCACGATGTCGCGCGAGCAGGCCGCCGTGGCCGAAGGTGCGCTCGATGCCGCCCGCGCCGCCGCCCGCGCACTGCGCGAGCGCGAAGCCGCCGCGCGCGCCGATGTGCGGCGCGTCGAGGAAGAACACACGGCGCTGCAGGGCAAGCTCGCCGCGCTCGAGGGCCTGGAGCGCGAGCGCGTGGGCCTTGCGCCGGCTGCTGCGCGGTTGCTGCGCGACCGCGCGCGGTTCGGCGAGGGCGCCGTGCTCGGCCCGCTCTCCGACTTCATCTCCGCAGACGCGGCCGTGGCCGCACAGGTGGAGCGCTTCCTCGGCCCGTCAGTGCACGCCGTGATCGTGCGTGACCGCGAGGCCGCCGACGCGGTGCGCCGCTGGCACGCCGAAGCCAATCCGGGCGCGCTGCTTCTGCTGCCGCTCGACGCCATCACCGGCGACGGCGCCAATGGCGACCCCGCCGAGCTCGCGGCGCGCGTGCGTGCCGAGGGCGCTGCCGGCGGCTGGGTGCGCGCCCTGCTTGGCCGCGTGCGCCCGACCGAGGGTGGCGATGCGTTCGTCGACGCGCGTGGCGCCGTCTGGCTGCCGGGCAAGGAAGCAGGCGCGGGCCCGCTCCGTCGTCGTGCCGAGCTCGAGGAGCTGCGCACGCTGCTCGGGGGCATCGAGGTCCGCCGCGCCGCCGTGCAGGCCACTGCGTTGCAGGTGCATCACGAGGTCGTTGGCGCCGAGGCTGCGGCCGCTGCGGCCGCGGACGCCGCCGGCGTTGCCCAGCAGGAAGCCGCGAAGCAGGCCCAGGTGCGCAACGAGCGCGACCGTGTGCGCGAACGCGCCGCGCGGGAACTTGCCGACGCGGTGGCGCTGCGCGAGAAGCTCGCCGGACGCCACACCGAACTCGGCACCCGCGTCACGGCCAGCATCACCGCGCAGGAGGAGACGGCGCGGCTGCTCGCCGCCGCCGACGAGGCGTCCACCGGTGCGCGCGAGCTGCTGATGGCCGCCGAGCGCGCGCAGGACGAGGCCCGTGAGGGTCGCGCCACGCTGCAGGTGGAGCACGCCCAGGCCGAGGCGCGGCGCCAGGTCGCTGCGGAACGCCGCGAGCGGCTCGCGCGCGAGCGCGACTCTGCGGCCACGCGCCTGCAATCACTGGAGCGCGAGCTCGCGGCGATCGCCGAGCAGGACGGCAAGCTCGAACAGCAGATGACCGTCTGGCAGCAGGAGCTCGAGGCGCGCCGCGGCACGCAGCGCGAGGCCGACACGGCTCTCGCCGCCGCCGAGGAAGGCGTCCGCATGTCCGACACCGCGCTCAAGGCGTCCGACCACGCGCTCGACACCTCGCGCCACGAGGCGGACGCGGCCGGGCAGACGCTGCACCTCTCCGAACTCCGCTTCTCCGATCTCTCGGGCAAGCGCGCCGCCATCAAGGAGCGCCTCGAGGCCGAGTGGCGCCGACCGCTGGACGAGCTGATGGCGGGCTATGAGCCGGTCGAGGCCGAGGAGGACGCGCTGCGCACCGAGGCGGAGGAGTTGCGCCGCCAGGTCGAGCAGCTCGGGCCCGTGAATCCGCTGGCGATCGAGGAGCACGAGGAGGAGACCAAGCGCCTCGAGTTCCTCACCACCCAGCGCGCCGACCTCTCGGAAGCACAGGTGAAGCTGCAGCAGGCCATCAAGGAGATCGACGTCACCGCGCGCGACCTATTCCTGGTGACCTTCGCGAAGGTGCGCGAGCACTTCCGCGAGATCTTCATGTCGTTGTTCGGCGGCGGCGAGTGCGACCTGCGGCTCGAGAATCCCGATGCGCCGCTCGACTGCGACATCGAGATCCACGCGAGCCCGCGCGGCAAGCGGACGCAGCGGATCCACCTGCTCTCGAGCGGAGAGCGGGCGCTGGTCGCGCTCTCGCTGCTGTTCGGGATCTTCCTGACCAAGCCGAGCCCGTTCTGCCTGCTCGACGAAGTCGACGCGCCGCTCGACGACCAGAACGTCGGCCGGTTCGTGAAGATGTTGAACAAGTTCAAGGTGAGCACGCAGTTCATCGTCATCACGCACAATCCGCGCACCACGACGGAGGCAGCCGATGCCGTGTACGGCGTGACCATGCAGGAACCCGGTGTCTCGTCGCTCGTCAGCGTGCGGATGAGCGGGTCGCCGGTCGACGATGCGGATACGCCGGAAGGCGTGGCCGCCACTACAGCCGTATAAGGGAGCCAAGATGCTGGTGGTGATGAAGCACGACGCGACGGACGCCGATGTCGCGCGCGTGTGCGATTGGATCAAGGAGCGCGGGTACACCCCGGCGCCGATGCCTGGCGCACAGCGCACGGCCGTGGGTCTCGTCGGCAACGACGGGCGCGTGGACGGTTCCGCCCTCGAGGACATGCCGGGCGTGGCCGAGGTCATCCACGTCTCGAACCCGTACAAGCAGGTCTCGCGCGAGTGGCGGCCGGAGAACACCATCGTCACCATCGCCCCGGGCGTGCACTTCGGCGGCAGGGAGATCCCGGTCATCGCCGGTCCCTGCTCAGTGGAGACCGAGGAGCAGATCGTCGCCGCGGCGCGCGCCGTGAAGGCGGCGGGCGCGGTCGCGCTGCGCGGCGGGGCGTTCAAGCCGAGGTCGTCGCCGTACTCGTTCCAGGGACTCGGCAAGCAGGGTCTCGAGTTCCTCGCCCTCGCCAAGCGCGAGACGGGCCTCGCGATCGTGACCGAGGCCATGGACGACGAGGGTGCGGAGCTGGTGGCCGAGCATGCCGACTGCCTGCAGATCGGCGCGCGCAACATGCAGAACTACTCGCTGCTCAAGACCGTCGGCAAGCTGGGCAAGCCGGTGCTCCTGAAGCGCGGCATGGCGGCGACGATCCAGGACCTCCTGCTCTCCGCGGAGTACATACTGTCGGAGGGCAATGGCCAGGTGATCCTCTGCGAGCGCGGCCTGCGCAGCTTCGACCCGACCGCCCGCAATCTCTTCGACCTCACCGCGATCCCCATCGTGCAGCAGCTCTCGCACCTCCCGATCGTCGCCGACCCGAGCCACGGCACGGGCCGCCGCGACAAGGTGTTGCCGATGGCGCGCGCGGCCGTCGCCGCCGGGGCGGACGGCATCATCATCGAGGTGCACCCGCAGCCGGAGAAGGCGTTCAGCGACGGCGCGCAGACGCTCACGCCGGTGCAGTTCGCCGAGTGCATGCGGCAGATGGCGCTGATCGCGACGGCCGTCGGGCGCAACCTCGCCGCGCCGCGGCCGGCCTCGTGAGGTTCGCGCGCGTGCGACTGGCGATCCGCGCACTCGCGGGCGTCATCGGCGCCGCGAGCGCCGTTTTGCTCGCAGCCGCGCCGCTCGCCGCACAGTCCGCAGCGGCCGACAGCGCCGCGCTGGCGCTCGTCGAGCGCTCGACCGCCGCCTACGGCTCGGCGCGCACGCTGCATGCGACGTTCTCGCAGACCCTCACCAACCCGCGCACCGCCAACGTCATGCGCGCGCGCGGTGAGTTCCTGCAGCGCGGCGCGGAACAGTTCGCCTTCCGCTTCACCGACCCGGCCGGCGACGCCATCGTCGCCGACGGTGACGTGCTCTGGCTCTACCTGCCGAGCGCCGCGAAGGGCCAGGTGCTGAAGGTGCCGCGGGCGGCGGGCGCGGGCCTCGACCTCGTCGAGTCCGTGCTCCGCTCCCCGCGCGAGCGCTACCGCGTCGCCGCCCTCGGCGACACGACGATCGATGGTCGCGACGTGAAGGCGGTGGCATTGACGCCGCGCACGAGCGACGCGCCGTTCGTGCGCGCCACGCTCTGGATCGACGCGCAGGCGCTGATCCGCCGCGCGCTGCTGGTCGAACACTCGGGGCTCGAGCGCCTGCTCGAGTTCACGAGCGTCCGCACGGGAGTCACGCTGCCATCGGACGCGTTCGTCTTCACTCCCCCGCCGGGTGTGCGGATCATCGACCAGGCGGCGCTCATGGGCGGGAGCGTTCCCCCGAAGAAGAAGCCCTGAGCCGCACGATCTCGACCCAGTCCGGCTTCGTCCCCACCTCGTAGTCCCGCAGCGTCCGCAGCCTCCCGTTCCGCGGGTCGATGCCGTGCACCCGCGCCCGACCCGAGAGTTCCCCGAGCGAGACCAGGAAGCGCCCCGACGGATCGATCGCGAACGCGCGCGGCTGCCTCGTGGTCTCGAACGACCCCAACGGCGTGAGCATGCCATTGCGCGCGTTCACCCGGAAGCCTGCGATCGTGCTCGACCGGCGCTCCGACGCATACAGGTACGCACCGTCCGGCGTGAGATGTATGTCCGCCGCCCACGGCTCGCCCTCGAACCGGCGCGGCAGCGCGCTCGCCACCTGCGTCGGGGCGGAGAGCGTGCCCTTCGCGGTGTCGAACGGCATCACGAGCACCGACCCATCCAGCTCGCACAGGAGGTACGCGAACCGTGAGTCCGGGGCGAGCGTGATGTGCCGCGGCCCCGATCCCTCCTTGACCGTAATGATGGCCGGGTCGTTCGGCGTGAGCTTCCCGGTCGTGCCATCGAGCCGCTGCTGGTAGACGGCGTCGCCGCCGAGGCTCGTGTGCAGCACGAACCGGTTCGACGGATCGATGATGATGGCGTGGGCGTTGGGGAGCGTCTCGATCACCTGCGACTCCTCGCGGACGGTGCCCTCCAAGTCGATGGGACTCACGGTCACCTTGTTGCCGAAGTACGACGCGGCGAGGAGGTAGCGACCGGTGCCGTCGACGGTCAGGTACACCATGTCGTCGGGCAGCGGGCCTGTCTCGCGCTCCGTGAGACGTCCCGTCGACTGGTCGATCGAGAAGGTCGTGACGGAGTACGGCTCGTTGCGCTGGGCGGCGAACAGGAAGCGCCGGTCGACGCTCACCGCGAGGGGCAACGACGAACCGGAGTCGGCGGGTCCCGGCACCGGCACCGTGCCGAGGAGTTCCAGCTTGCCCGACGCACTCAAAGCGAAGACGGTGATGTCCTGGCTGCCGGCGTTGCCGACGTAGACGAATGCGGAGGCGCGGGATCCTTGGGACCACGCGTGGGGCGATTTCGCATGCAAGGACGCCTGTGACCATGCGCGAGCCCCGCAGAGCGCGGCCCCGAGGAGCACCAGCGCGCCCGCGATCCACAGGCGCCCTCCCCGATCAAGGCGCCTGCCGCTCCAGAGCCAATCGCTGCGCGCGCGCATGAGGACGAAACGGACGCATCGCGCCCGTTGTTCCCCTGTTACTCCGCGAAGACTTCCTTAGGCTGCTTGGCGCGCCGCAATATCTCTGCCGCGCGCTGCACGACGGTGTCCGCGCGCACCTGGCGCCGCTGCTGATACGGCACGCCGAACGCCTGGCGCGCGATCTCGCGGCCAAGTTCGCGGTCCACGAGCGCCGGGGCCTCGTCGAACGTCGCGCCCGAGAGCTTGAGACCTTGTCGCGAGACGGCCGACCGCAGGCGATCGCGCCAAGCCGGCTGCACCAGGAACATCGAGTCGCGCACGGCGCCGGCACGGATGAGCGCGGTGGCCTGCGCGGCGACCAACTGTCGCCACACCGGCACGTCGGCGCCGAGTTCCGCGAAGAAGCGACGCTCCGCGATGTTCGGCGCGCTGTCGCCGGCGATCACGTCGGGCACGATGCCGCCCCCGCCGTAGATGGCGCGGCCGGCCGCGGTGTGGAACACCGGCCGCGCGGTGTCCGCGTCGGCCAGGGGCACCTCATCCTCGGCGGCGACCTCGATGCTCCGCCCGAGCGGCGTGAGCCAGCGCGCGTTCGTGAGCTTGAGGGCGGCGCCGTTGTCGAGCTGGTAGACCGCCTGCGCGCTGCCTTTGCCGTACGTGACGCGGCCCATCACCAGCGCGCGATCGTGGTCCTGCAGCGCGCCCGCGACGATCTCCGCCGCGCTCGCCGTGCCGCCGTTCACGAGCACCACGAGCGGCAGCGACGCCCAGCGCTCGTCGGATTCGTCGACATACACGGCGTTGGACTGGGACACACGGCCCTGGGTCGTCACGATCCGCTTGCCCGACGGGAGGAAGAGATCCGCCACGCCGACACCCTGCGTCAGCAGCCCGCCCGGGTTGCCGCGCAGGTCGAGCACCAGCGACGTGGCGCCCAAAGCGCGCAGCGAGTCGATGGTGGCCTCCACCTCGGCCTCCGTCGAATCGCTGAATGTCGTCACCGCCAGATATCCGACGCCGCCGTCCAGCAGCGTGGCGCGGGCGACGGCGCTGCGGCGGATGTCCGCGCGCTCCAGCGTAACGCGAAGTCGCGCGCCGGCGCGGTCGACGACGAGGTTGACCTTCGAGCCGAGCGGTCCCTGCAACGCGTCGCGCGCCTCTTCCACGGTCCAGCCCGCCATCGACTTGCCGTCGATCTCGACCAGCCGGTCGCCGACCTGCAGCCCGGCGCGTTCCGCCGGGGCGCCGAGGCGCGGCTGCGTCACCGTCACCCAGCCGTCGCGCACGTCCACCTGCATGCCGACGCCGCGATACGAGTTCGACGCGACGCGGTTGAGGCGCTCGAGCCGCTCGGGCGAGAGGTACGCGGAGTTCGGGTCGCCGAGCTCCTGCACCATGCCGCTCGTGGCGAACTCCCAGAGATCCTCCTCGGGCACGGCCTCCACGTAGTTCTCGCGGATCCGTTGCATCACCGCGTCGAGGAGCACCGAGCCGTCACGCGCCGAATCGCGCCCGCCGACCGCCCGCTGCACCAGCCAACCGCCCGAGAGCAGCGCCGCGATCACGAGGACGGCGGACGGCAAGAGCCGCATGCGGGAGGAGGAATCGCTCATCGGCAGGGTATCGGCTGGATGTTCATGTGCGCGCATGGGACGGCGATTGCTTGGTGTCGGCCGGGGCCCTGATCGGCGCGTTGGATATCAACGCCGGCAGGCGGTCGCGAAGCCATCCGTCGATTCGCACCTCGACGGTGTCCGCGTCCACGCTCGCATTGACCGCGACGATCGGCCCGCACTCGGGATGCTGCGCCTGCCACGCCGGCGTCGAGAAACGCTGGAAGGCGGCGGCGACGCGCTCATGGAACCCGCCCTCGGCGCGCTCCATGCGGTCGCTGGCGCTGCGCTGGCCGGCCCGCGCCAGCCCCTCCGCCGCGCTCAGCATCAGCAGCAGCGTCAGGTCCGGCACGAGGCCCTGCGTCGCGAGATGATTCGCAGCGCGCACGTCCGCCTCGGCGAGCCCGCGCCCGTGCACCTGGTATGCGTATGTCGAGAGCAGGAAGCGGTCGAGCAGCACATGCTCGCCCCGCTCGAGCGCCGGGCGCACTTCCGTGGCCACCAACTCGGCGCGCGACGCGATGAACAGCGCGGCCTCGGTCGCGGAGGCCAGCGGCGCGTCAGTGTGAAGGAGCAACTCGCGGATGCGGTCGCCGGCGGCCGTGCCGCCGGGCTCGCGGAACACGCGGTGCGGCACGCCCGCGCGCTCGAGCCGAGCCGCGAGGCGGCGGAGCTGGGTCGACTTCCCCGCTCCCTCCCCTCCCTCGAACACCACCAGCGCGCCGCGCATGGGGACCGTCAGCCGAGCGTGATGATCGAGCTCGAGGCGCCCTTCTTGATGCCGTCGAGCATCCACTGGTTCACCTGCATCATGACCTTGTCGAAGTTCTCGTTGGCCACCATGACGCGCTGGTAGATGGGGCTCGCCTGCACCTTCGTGAGCAGCGTGTCGAGTTCCTGCTCCATCTCCGGCGTCGGCTGCTCCCCGCGCTCGATCATCTGCTGCGCCTGGGTGCGCAGGGCGTCCATGCGCTGCAGCGCCGACGTGACCTCGCGGTCGGAGTTGAGCGCCTCGTTGGCGCGCTTCACCGCGCCGTACTCCTGGCTCTGGCCGATCAGGCGTCCGAGTTCGGTGGCCTTGTCACTCAGCATCACTGCTCCTGTCGTCTTTTGAGGGCCACCACGAAACGCGGGCGGCCGGTGAGATCGGGTCTGGTGCCCACATCGGTGAATCGTCCGTCGTTCGACACCGCCAGCGCGGCCCGGTCGGCGCGCGCGGAGTCGACTTCCATGGCGAGCAGTCCGCCGGGCTTCAGCACTTCGGCGGCCTGCGGGATGAGGGCGTCGATCACCGCCATCCCGTCGGCATCTGCGAAGAGCGCCGACCCGGGCTCCCAATCCCTCACGAGCGTGGGAAGCGCCGCGGCTTCGACCCGGGAAATATAGGGCGGGTTCGAGACGACCGCGTCCACCTTGAGACCCCGGACCGGCTCGAGGATGTTCCCATGCCTGAACGAGACGCGGGCGCGCCGGTCCTCGGGAATGGCCACGAGGTTCGCCCGCGCGACATCGAGCGCGTCGGCCGAAAGGTCCGTGGCGATGACCTCGTCGTACTCCCCCTCCGCGGCCAGCGCGAGGGCGATCGCCCCCGAGCCGGTGCCGATGTCGACGACGGTCCCCCTCCCGCGCGTGGCGGCGATCACCATGTCCACGAGCAGTTCGGTCTCGGGGCGCGGGATCAGCACGCGCCGGTCGACGCTCAGCATCAGGTGACGGAAGGCGGCGCGGCCGATGGCGTACTGCATCGGCATCCCTTGCCGGAGCCGAGCCGCCGCCGCTCGAATCTCCTGCTCCGCGGCAGGCGCGAGCTCATCGTCGCGATGCGCGGTAGGCCAGAAGCGCGGCTCGCCCATAATCCCGGCGATCAGGTCGCGGGCGACGGCGCGCGCGGGAGGCACGCCGGGTCCGGCGAGTTCCTCCGCGAGCGCATCGAGCAGGTCACCGATCGTCATGCGCCCTCCGCCAAGAGCACGGCGGTCCCGACTCCGCGGCGGGCCACGCCTTACAGTCCGTCGCCCGAGAGCTTCTCCTCGATGTCAGCGACGCGCAGCGCTTCCATGAGCTCATCGAGATCGCCGTCCATCACGCCCGTGAGGTCGTGCGTCGTGAAGCCGATGCGATGGTCGGTGACGCGGCTCTGCGGGTAGTTGTAGGTGCGGATCTTCGCCGAGCGGTCGCCGGTCGAGACCTGGCTCTTCCGCATGCGGCTGCGCTCGGCTTCCTGCTCGGAGACCTTGAGGTCCAGCAGCCGGGAGCGCAGCACCTCCATCGCCTTGATCTTGTTCTGGAGCTGCGACTTCTGGTCCTGCTGGCTGACGACGAGCCCGCTCGGGATATGGGTGATGCGCACGGCCGAGTCGGTGGTGTTCACGCTCTGGCCGCCGGGGCCGGAGGAGCGGAAGACGTCGATCCGCAGGTCCTTGTCCTCGATCTTGAGGTCGATCTCCTCGGCCTCGGGCAGGACGGCGACGGTCGCGGCGGATGTATGGATGCGCCCCTGCGCCTCGGTCTCGGGCACGCGCTGCACGCGATGCACGCCCGACTCGTACCGCAGCGCGCCGAACGCCTCGTGCCCGGAGACCTTGAAGATGACTTCCTTCAGGCCGCCGAGCGTGCCGTCCGACATCGTGATGATCTCAGTGCGCCAGCCACCGTGCCGCTCGATGTAACGCGAGTACATGCGATACAGGTCGGCCGCGAAGATCGCCGCCTCGTCACCGCCGGTGCCGGCGCGGATCTCGAAGATGGCGTTGCGGTCGTGGAGCGGGTCGGGCGGGAGGAGGAGCGGCTTGAGGGCCTGCTCCTCGCGTTCGATCTCCGCCTCGAGACGGCCGACCTCGGCGCGAGCCTCGGCAGCCATCTCGGCGTCATCGAACGACAAGAGCTCGCGCGCCTGCGCGAGCTCCATGTCCAGCTTCTCGAGGTGCGAGGCGCACTCGACGACCTGTCCGAGGCGCTGGTGCTCCCGGCCGAGCGACGCCATCAAGCGGGCGTCGCGTACGGTCCGGGGATCGAGAAGGTCGCGCTCGACCTCGGCGGCGCGCCGAAGCGCGTCGGCGAGACGGTCGCGGATACTCAGGCGCTGGCCTTCGTCCCGTACTTCTGGCGGAAGCGCTCGACCCGGCCGGCGGTGTCGATGAGCTTCTGCTTGCCGGTGAAGAACGGATGGCAGGCGGCGCAGATGTCGGTACGGATCTCAGAGTGCGTGGAGCGCGTCTGGAAGGTATTTCCGCAGGCGCACGTCATCGTCGCAGTCGCGTACGTCGGATGGATATCAGGCTTCATTGCAATTACCTCAAAACGGTTTTTGTCCAGCATCGAAAGCTAGCCGGGTCGAGGGACGAAATGCAAGCCGAGCCATGACTTGGAGTGGTGTCGGTGACGCCAGTGGGCGAGATTCCCTGTTCATCCGTTCGGAGGAGAGATGCACGACCTCATCGTGGTGCCGCTGGATGGCTCGAAGCTGGCCGAGCGGGCCATCGCCCTCGCTGTTCCCCTTGCCGAGCAGCACGGGGCGCGCCTCGTCCTGCTCACCGTGCAGCATCCCATCTTGCCTCTCATCTCCGGCGGCGGCGTGCCGGTGAGGGACCCGGCGCTCGACCACGAGAGGCGCCAGGAGCAGGAGCGCTACCTGAACAAGACGACCAAGCGACTCGCCAAGCAGACGGGAGTCCCGGTCGAGGGGCGCCTGGTCGTGGGCGAGACTGCCGAGATGATCGCGGAAGCCGGGGCCTCGGGTGCCTCCGGCCTGATCGTGATGACCACCCACGGACGAGGCGGATTCAAGCGATTCTGGCTCGGCAGCGTCACCGACCGCGTGGTGCGCCGTGCCCAAGTGCCGGTGCTGCTCTCCACGGGCAACCGCTCGACCGGCACGCGACAGGCCGGCCGGCCGCTCTTCACACACCTGCTCGTTCCATTGGATGGCTCCGAGCGCGCGGAGATGGCACTGCGGGCGGCGCGCGCGCTGCTGGAAGGCGTGCCGGGGCGGCTCACGCTGGCGCATGTGGTGCATCCCATGATGGCGCTCGCCGCGACCAAGCGCGGCCGCACGCCCGACCAGGAGATCGTGGAGTCGTACCTCGAGCCGCTGAGCCGGGAGATGAGCGGGCCCACCCTCACGGTGGACCTCGCCACGTCGGTCAATGCGACGGTGCCGACCGCGTTGATGGAACTCGTGAAGTCCTCGCATGCGGAGTGCATCGCCATCACGAGCCAGGGCGCTGGAAGACTGCAGACCTTCATGGTCGGCGGCACCACCGACAAGTTGATGCGCACGTCGGCGGTCCCGGTGCTCGTGTGTCCCGCGACGCCGGAAGCGACGGATGCGTGAATTCGCCCTCGCGTGACGAGGGCGCCGCGTCCATCGCATCTGCGTTTGACGCGACCAACACCCAGCGCTAGCTTCGCGGTCGGGCCGCATCAATTCGGTGCGGCCGGCCGCACGCTCGCGAAGCAAGACGAAGAAACAAACACGCTGACGCCGCACGCATGTCGACTGCCGACTTCCTGACCACCGTTCCGCTCTTCGCCTCGCTCGCGCCGGCGGAGGTCGTGGCGTTCTCGCAGCTGCTTCGCGAGAAGAGCTACCCCAAGGGCAGCGTGATCCTGTTCGAGGACGACCCCGGCGATTCGCTCTTCATCGTGCGCTCGGGGCGCGTGAAGGTCGTGCTCGTCGCCGAGGACGGCCGCGAGGTCATCCTCGGCATCCTCGACAGCGGCGACCACTTCGGCGAACTCTCGCTGATCGACGACGAGCCGCGCTCGGCGCACGTGGTCGCGATGGAGGAGTCGACCCTGCTGGTGCTCCGCCGCGAGGACTTCCGGCGTCGCGTCGAGCAGAATCCGTCGGTGGCCTGGGCGCTGCTGATCGAGATGTCGCACCGCCTGCGTCGCGCCGACGAGAAGATCGGGTCGCTCGTGCTGCTCGACGTGCCCGGCCGCATCGCCCGCGTGCTGCTCGACGCCAGCGCCGAGTCCGGCGCGGGGCACATCGAGAAGCCGCTCACGCACCAGACCATCGCGAACGTCATCGGCGCCAGTCGCGAGACGGTGTCGCGCGCCATCCGCGAGTTCGTGGACGCCGGGTGGATCGTCACCGAGCGTCGCCGCATCCGCATCAGTGACCGTGCGGCGCTCCACAAGCGATCGCAGCAGCGGACCTGATGCGCGTGTTCCCTCGCCGGACCGCCTTGGCGAACGTGACCGCGGTCACCCGCGCACGGTGACCCACCGCCTAACGTCCGGCGCGTACTCTCGCGCATCTTCACTCGCGTGTCCTGGGATCGTTCTCCGATGAGCTTGCGCGTTCGATTCTGGGGGACCCGCGGGTCCATTCCGTCTCCGGGAGCGCAGACCGTGCGCTACGGCGGCAACACGCCGTGCATCGAGCTGCGCACGGAGAGCGGATGGCTCGTGATCCTCGATGCCGGCACCGGCATCCGCGAGCTGGGTCGGGCGTTGGTGGAGCGGTCCGGGGGCGCGCCGATCCAGGGAGACATCTTCCTGACGCACGCGCACTGGGACCACATCCAGGGGCTCCCGTTCTTCGCCCCGATCTTCGGGCGCGGGAATCACTTCACCATCTGGGGTTCGGAGTCGCTGGAGAAGAGCGTCGACCAGGTGGTGCGTGACCAGATGTCGCCGGTGGTGTTCCCCGTCACGTTCGAGGAGCTGGACGCGACGATAGACTTCAAGGGCCTCGCGGGGGGTACCCGGTGCGAGGGGACGGGGTATGAAGTGACGGCGTTCCCGGTGCAGCATCCGGGCGGCGCGCTGGGTTACCGCTTCACGGAGTCCGGCGGGCGTGGCGCGGCGCTGGTGTACGTGTCGGACAACGAACTGGGCTCGCACCCGCGGTACGCGTCGGCCGACGATTGGCGTGAACAGATGGTGGACTTCGTGCGTGGGGCGCAGGTGCTGATCCACGACACGACGTACACCTCCGAGGAATACGAGGATCATCGCGGCTGGGGGCACTCGACCTTCCGCGATGCGGTGGAGCTGGCGATGGAGGCGGGCGTGGCGAAGCTGGTGCTGTTCCACCACGAGCCCCGTCGCACCGATGACGAGTTGGATGCATGCCTGGCGGAGTGCCGGGCGTTGGTGAAGGCCCGCGATGGCTCACTCCAGGTCGTGGCCGCCGCGGAAGGCTTGTCCCTGATTCTCTAACCTCTCCGGAGGAAGTGATGCTGAAGTACTTCGCCCGTGCTGCCGCGATGCTCGCGGTCATGGTCGCCCCCGTCCTCGCGCAGGACGACACGCGGCCGACCGTGGCCGTGCTGCCGTTCGTCAACAGCGCGATCGGGTCCAACAATGCCGAGCTCGAGCCGCTGACGAAGGGAATCGCGGACCTCCTGATCACGGACCTCGCGCAGAACCCGCGCATCCGCGTCGTCGAGCGCGAGAACATCATGAAGCTGCTGGCCGAACAGGACCTCGCCCGTGACGGCCGCGTCGAGGACGCCACCGCCGCCAGGATCGGCAAGCTGCTCGGCGCCAAGCACATGGTCACCGGCTCGTTCCTCACGGACAAGACCGGCACGATGGTGGTCACCATCAAGTCGATCGACTCGGAGACGGGCCGCATCGAGTGGGCGCACGTCGAGCGCGGCAAGATCGACGAGTTCCTCTCGATCATCGCGAAGGTCGGCAGCACCGCCAACATGGGCCTCAAGTTGCCCGAGATCCCGGCCGCCGCGCGCCAGACGAGCGAGGCCAAGGCCGAGAAGCAGAAGAAGATCCCGTTCGCCGCCGTGATGATGTACTCGCGCGCGATCAGCGCGCAGGACGCCGGCAACAAGGCCGAGGCGGTGTCGCTGTTCAAGCAGACCGTGCAGAAGTTCCCGGACTTCGCCGATGCCCAGTCGGCGCTGAAGAAGATCGAATCCGGGGAGTGACATCGCACGCTCGGCGCGGTTGACCACGAGAAAGAACTGGCGGGAGCCCGCTCCCGCATCGTAACCTTGGACCGCCGGCATCCGTCACTCGACGGGCGCCGGCGGTTCCTCGTTCCGGGCGGCCCGCCCACGAACCCAATCGGACGACGTGCAGCCACTCATCTTCGCGCCGGCCGGCCGAGCCCTGGCCACGATTCCCCAGCTGGGCCGAGGCGACGCACTGGACGTGCGGCGCGTCGAACACCTTCCGTCGGTGGATGAGCTCGACCCCGAGCGCCCGACGGTGATCGTGCTCGACACCGCCCTCGCGCGGAGGTCGCGCGGAAGCGCGGCGCTGGGCAGCCTCGCGACGTACGTCGCGTTCATCGGGCTTGGCGAGGCGGGCGAGACGGAACCGTCGGAGGAGTTGCGCGGCGCCGCACTCACGAGCTGGCTCCCCTTCGACGCCAGCCCCGGGCAGGGTGCCACCGCGCTGATGGGCGCGCTGCGACACGCCAGCGCGCTGATCGATGCCTATCGCGCCGCCAGGCTCGAGCAGTCGAGCGCCTACGACCTCCGCGAGCTCTCGCGCGTGGGCGCCGCGCTCTCCACCGAGCGCGACCTCGACAAGCTGCTGGAGATGATCCTCTCGCAGGCGCTGCGGCTCTCCTCGGCGGACGCCGGCTCGCTCTACCTCGTGGAGCGCGACGGCGACGGAAACGCTTCGAACCTGCGGTTCAAGCTCTCGCAGAACCGCACCCTCCCCGACCTGCCGTTCAGCGAGTTCACGATCCCGATCGACCACGCCAGCCTCTCCGGCTACGTGGCGGCGACCGGCGACCCGCTGATGATCGCGGACGTATACCTGCTCCCCGAGCACGTCACCTACCGCCAGAACCGCTCGTTCGACGAGAAGTTCGGCTACCGCACGAAGTCGATGCTCGTGCTGCCGATGCGGACGCACCGCGACGAGGTCGTCGGCGTGCTGCAGCTGATCAACCGCAAGCGCGACGCCGAGGTGCGGCTCGTGACTACGGAGGATGTCGAGCGGATGGTCGTCCCCTTCGACCAGCGCGCCGCCGACCTCGTCGCCGCGCTCGCGGCGCAGGCGGCGGTGGCGATCGAGAACAGCCGGCTCTACGAGGACATCGAGCGGCTGTTCGAGGGCTTCGTGACGGCCGCGGTGACCGCGATCGAGTCGCGCGACCCGACCACCTCCGGCCACTCGTTCCGCGTCGCCACGCTCACGACGAACCTCGCGGAGGCCGTCGACCGCGGTGCGAGCGGCCCGTACCGCGACGTCACCTTCGACCGCGCACAACTGCGCGAGCTGCGCTACGCCGGGCTGCTGCACGACTTCGGCAAGGTGGGCGTGCGCGAACAGGTGCTCGTGAAGCAGAAGAAGCTCTATGACCACGACCTCGCGATCGTGCGCCACCGCTTCCAGTTCCTGATGCAGCAGTCGGAGCTCGAGTTCGAGCGCGAGCGCGCGGAGCACTTGCTCGCGCACGGCACGAGCGGCTACGCGGATTCCGTCGCGCGGCTCGATGGCATCCGGCGCGGCCGTCGCGACGAGCTCACGCGCTGGCTCGACGCGATCGTGCGCGCCAACGAACCGACGATCCTCCCCGAGGCCGTCGCCGGCGAGCTGTCCGGCATCCGCGACCGCACCTACGTGGATTTCGACGGCGTCGCCCGGCCGCTGCTGACCGACGACGAACTGCGGTTCCTGATGATCAACAAGGGCAACCTCGACGCGCGCGAACGACGCGAGATCGAGTCGCACGTCACGCACACTTACCGGTTCCTCGAGCGGATCCCGTGGACGCGCGAGCTGCGCGGCATCCCGTCGATCGCGTTCGGGCACCACGAGAAGCTCGACGGCACGGGCTACCCGCGCGGCGTGCGCGAGCAGGAGATCCCGGTGCAGACGCGCATGATGACGATCGCCGACATCTACGACGCGTTGACGGCGACGGACCGTCCCTACAAGCGCGCCGTGTCGACGGAGCGCGCCATCGACATCCTGCACGACGAGGCGAAGGTCGGGTTGATCGACGGGCACCTGCTGACGACGTTCGTCGAGGCGAAGGTCTTTGCGAAGGTCACGCCGAGCGAGGGCACGGCGGCGCGGCGGACGCCGGGTTCGGCGAAGATCATTCCCTGACCGAGGAACCTGGCGCCCCTCGGGCTGCCATCACCGTTGTGGCGGCCCCCAGCCGCCGCCCCCCGGCGTGCGGAGCTCCAGCACATCACCCGGCAGGAGTTCGCGCCGGCACTTGGCCTGCAGCCGCTCGCCGTTGAGCAGGTTCTCGCCGCACAGGCCGTCGCCGCCGCCCATGGCGCCGCGCGGCGCCAGGGTGCGTCGCTCCGTCAGCAGCGTCACGGTGCAGCGCTCCAGCACTCGGTAGCGCCGGACGACGCCGTCGCCGCCGCGGTGCTGCCCCGCCCCGCCGGAGCCGCGACGCACGGCATACTCCTCGATCACGATCGGGTACGCGCGCTCGAGCGACTCGATCGGCGTGTTGCGCGTGTTGCTCATGCCGACGTGCACGGCGTCCGGCCCCGGACCACGCGCGCTCGCGCCCTGCCCGCCGCCGAGCGTCTCGTAGAAGGTCCAGCCGTCGCCGCCGAAGGTCACGTTGTTCATGGTGCCTTGGCCCTGCGCCGGCACGTCCACGCCGGCGTCGGCGAACGCGGCGAGGATCAAGTCGGTGATGCGCTGGCTCATCTCGACATTCCCGGCCGCGACGGCCGCCGGCGCCCGAGCGGCAAGGCAACAATCCTCCGGCGTCACGATGCGGATCGGACGCGCGATGCCTTCGTTGGTCGGCACGTCGTCGCCGAGCAGCGTGCGCAGCACGAACAGCGCCGCGGCGCGCGTCACCTGGATGGGGCAGTTGACGTTGCCGCGCACCATCGGCGAGCTGCCGGTGAAGTCGAGGTACAGTTCGCCTTCGCTCACGCGGAGCGCCAGCCGCAGCGGCACCGGCGCGTCGGCGACGCCGTCGCCCTCGAGCGCATCCTCGGCCGCGCCGTGCGCATCTCCGATGGCGCGCAGGCGAGCCACCGCGCGGCGCTCCGCGTAGTCGAGCAGTCCCGTGCCCGCCTCCTCGACGCGAGTGAGACCGTGGCGCGCCACGAGCGCTCGCCACCCGGCCGCCCCCGCGGCGCAGGCCGACCGCTGCGCAGCCAGGTCGCCGCGCCGCTCGTCCGGCGTGCGCACGTTCGCGAGGATCACATGCATCAGCTCCTCGTCGCTCACGCCGGCGCGTTCGATCCGCACCGGCGGCAGGATCAGCCCCTCCTGCACGAGTTCGCTCGCGCCCTGCGGCATAGAGCCGGGACTCATGCCGCCCACATCGGCGTGATGCGCGCGCACGACCGCAAACCCGATGATCCCGGTGCCGCCGGCATCGGCGATGGCCTCGATCATCGTGAGGTCCGGCAGGTGCGAGCCGCCCGCCCACGGGCTGTTCAGCAGGAACACGTCGCCGGCGCGCGGTACGCGGGCGCGCACGGCGCGCACCGCCTCCGGCAGCGCGCCCAGGTGCACCGGGATGTGTGCCGCCTGGGCGACCATCTCGCCCGCGGCATTGAACAGCGCGCACGACGCATCGCGCCGCTCGCGGATGTTCGGCGAGATCGCTCCGCGTATCAGCACCGCACCCATCTCCTCGGCGATCATCGAGACGGCAGACGACCAGACGGAGAGGCTGAGTGCGTCGAGAACGCGCGCGTCGTTCATGAGGCGCCGTCCCGTGCGAGCAGCCAACCGCCGGTCTCGAGCGCGGTGGCATGCCAGCCGTCCGCGACCCAGAGCGTCGCATCGGTGAGCGTCACGCTCGCCGGGCCGTGTACGACCGCTCCCTGTGCCGGCCCGCCGGCATCCGCGCCGCCATCCCACGCAGGGAGCGAGGCGTCGCGGGCGAATCGCGCCGTAGCGCCCGGCTGGCCCGCGGAGTGACGCAGCGCCACCACCTCGACGGCGCGCGGCAGCGTGAAGCCGTAGCGTGCGCGGTGCGCCGCCTCGAACCGCGCCGCCACCGCGCCGCCGTCGTCCTGCGGTTCCACGCGGATGTCGAGCTCGTAGCCCTGCCCCACATAGCGCACGCGCGCGACGGTGCGGCGATCGTCGCCCTGTACCTCGCTCGCGAGGTGTTGCACCAGTTGCCCAAACGTCGCGAAGTCCAATTCTGCCACGCCTCGCAGGACGCTCATCGCGCTCTCATGCCGCTCCGGTGCGAGCGCCAGCCCCACCGCGCTCAGCACGCCGGCAAAGGGCGGGACGAGCACCGTCGTCATCGACAGCGCTTCAGCCAGCGCGCATGCATGCAACGGTCCTCCGCCGCCGAACGTGATCAGCGTGCAGTCACGCGGGTCCACGCCGCGGTCCACGCTCACCCGGCGCAGCGCGCGCGCCATCTCGGCGTCCGCCGCGTCGATGATCGCTCGCGCCACACGCGCCGGCTCCTCGGCGAGCGTGCCGGCCAGCCGCGCGATCGCCGCGCGCGCCCCCTCGACATCCAGCATGACGCCGCCGCTCAATCCGCTCGCGCCGATGCGGCCGAGCGCGACCTGCGCATCGGTGACCGTCGGTTCCGTGCCCCCGCGAGCGAACGCGACGGGTCCCGGTCGCGCGCCCGCACTTCGCGGGCCCACCCGGAGCGCACCGCCATCGTCCACCCAGGCGATGCTGCCGCCACCTGCAGAGACCGTCTCGACCAGCACGCGCGGCAGCGCGATCGGTACGCCGGCGACGGTGCCGCCCTGCTCGACCAGTGGCTCGCCGTCGAGGATCAGCCCGGCGTCGGCGCTCGTGCCGCCGATGTCGATCGTGAGGGCGTGAGCCGTGGCGATGCTTGCCGCGCGGAACTCACCCTGCGCGGCACGCGATCGCGCTCTCGCCGCACGGAGCGCAGCCGCGGCACCAACCACGCCGCCAGCCGGTCCGGAGAGCGCAAGTGACGCTGCATTGCGCGCGGCCTCGGCCGCGTGACGCATGCCACCGCCCGACGTCATCACGGCCGGCGCCGGGAACTGCCCCTCGGCGAGGCGCACCGTGAGCCGCTCGAGATATCGCGCCACGCGCGGACGCGCGTAGCCCTCGGCGACCGCGGTCGAAGTGCGCTCGTACTCGCGGATCTCGGGCAGCACCTGGGCGCTGGAGACGACCTCGAGCCCCGGTCGCGCGCGTCGCAGCGCTTCGGCGAGCGTTCGCTCGTTGGCGTCGTCGGCGTGGGAATCCAGGAACGCCACGACGACCACCTCGGGATCGAGCGCGAGCACGGCTGCGACCGCGCGCGTGAGTTCCGTGGGAGCGAGCGGTCCATGGCGCTCCGTGACCGGCACGACATCACCCCGCGCGACCAGCGGCGGCGGGTGCTGCGCCGAGAGGTCGTAGAGCGAGGCACGATCCTGCCGCCGCAGCTCGAGCAGGTCGCTCGCGCCGGCGCTGGCGCAGAGCACCACGCGCGCACCGGT
>DATLLD010000113.1:0-14204 GCA_035538035.1 Gemmatimonadaceae bacterium
CTCACGTGGCGCGCACTGACATTGCGCTGCCCGCGATGCGGGAGCGGCTCGATCTTCCAGGGCTGGTGGTCGCTCAAGCCCGAGTGTCCCCGGTGTCGTTTCGCGCTCGATCGCGGCGAGCGTGACTTCTGGATCGGCGGCTACGCGGTGAACCTGGTGCTGGCCGAGTTCATGGTCACGGGAATCGTCGTTGCGTTCGTGTTCGCGACGTGGCCCGAGGTGCCCTGGACGCTGGTGCAGTATGGGGGCGCGGCACTCGCGCTCGTCTTCCCGTTCCTGTTCTTTCCGCTCTCGCGCATCCTCTGGTTGGCGTGGGATTATTGCTTCAGGCCAGTACGTGACTGAAGCTGGTTGCTGGTTGCTAGTACTGGTCCTGGTTGCTGGAGCTGGTGCTAGCACGAGCAACCAGTACTAGTACCAGCAACAAGCAACCAGCAACCAGCGTGATTTCGTTAGCGCGTAAGTATCGCCCCAAGTCCTTCGCGGACGTCGCCGTCCAGACGCACGTGTCCAACACGTTGCGCGGAGCGATTGCGCGCGGACGGGTGGCACACGGGTACCTGCTGTGCGGCCCCCGCGGCACGGGCAAGACCACGCTCGCGCGCGTGCTGGCCATGGCGCTCAATTGCGAAAACCGCGGCGAAAACGGCGAGCCGTGCGGCCAGTGCCAGTCATGTGTGCGCATCTGGTCCGGTTCAGCGAGCCTGGACGTCGTCGAAATAGACGCGGCCTCGAATCGCGGCGTCGATGACGCGCGCGAGCTCCGCGAGCGCGCGATGTACGCGCCCAGCGGTGAATCTCGCTGGAAGGTCTACATCATCGACGAAGCGCACATGCTCACTCGTGAGGCATGGAACGCGCTCCTCAAGATCCTCGAGGAGCCGCCGCCGCGCGTCGTGTTCGTGTTCGCCACGACCGAACCACAGAAGATCCAGCAGGCGGCCGCGCCGGTGCTCTCGCGCGTCCAGCGCTTCGACCTCAAGCGGATCGGGCCGGCCGACGTGCGCGCACGGCTGACCTCCGTGCTGGAAGCCGAGGGCATCCAGGCGGACGGTGACGCACTCGGCATGCTCGCGCGCGCCGCCGACGGTTCGATGCGCGACGCACTCTCGCTCACCGACCAGGTGCTCTCGCTCGGGGGCGGCGGCGTGACCGCGCAGCGCGTGCGCGACGCGCTCGGCCTCGTGCACGAGGACGAGCACCTCGCGCTGCTCGACATCATCGTCGAGCGGCGCGCCGCCGACGTGTTCGCCGCCGTCGCCCGGCTCGCCGATCACGGCGTCGATTTCGCGATCCTCCTCACGGACTTCGCCGACCTGCTGCGCGCGCAGCTCGCCGTGGTGCTCGGTGGCCAGCTGCCGGACGTCTCGGACCGGTTCAAGGAGGAGCTGCCCAAGCGCGCCGCGCGGTTCAACGCGGGCGACCTGCTGCGCATGCTGCACCTCGTGGTGGAGATCGAGCCGCACCTCAAGCGTAGCTCGCAGCAGCAGATGCTGTTCGAGACGCTGCTCGTGCGCTTCGCGCTGCTCGACCGCACGATCGACCTCGAGGAAGTGCTGAAGGGAGTGGGCGGCGGGGGCGGCGGATCGAGTGCGCCGGCGCCCTCGTCGCGCGCCAGCGCGCCACAAGCGGCACCGGCCACGGTGCCGCCCATCCGCGCGAGCGTCCCGGCTCCGGTCGCACGCACCAGCGCGCCGCCCGCGCCCATCGTCGCCGACCGTCCCGAAGCGGCGCGCGAGCCACGGCTGGTGCCCCTCGACATCAACCGCCTCGCCGAGCACTGGGACGAGGTGGTCGACACGGTGAGCACCGACGGCGGGCTCCTCCTCTCGTCGACGCTGGCGCACGCCACGCCGACCGCGGTCACGGCCGGCGGCGTGATCACCATCACCGTCTCGTCGGACACACACGCCGAGATTGTCGGAGGGAACGAAGCGTCGGTGCTCGCCGCACTCCGCCGCCGCTTTGACGGTGTACAGAAGCTCAGCGTGCGCACGGTGCTGCCCGATGCGGACAGCGTGCCGCGCCGCCTCAACGAGACCGCCGTGAAGGCCGACCGCATGGCGATGCTGCGCAAGCAGTCGAGCCTCCTCGCCGCCGCGGTCGACGCCCTCGACCTCGAGCTGCTCGACTGACGCGGCCCTGCAGTGCTTGCCGCCTCCCTTTGCGGGGGCCTAACTTGCTCTCCCAGCGAAAGTTCGCACACCAGACGCGATGACTGATTTCATGAAGATGTTGCAGCAGGCCCAGCAGGTCAGCGGCAAGCTGCAGGAAGTGCAGGAGAACCTCGCGAAGCTGACCCTCACGGGCTCGGCGGGCGGCGGCATGGTGACCGCGGAGGTCAACGGCAAGGGCGAGATGAAGCGGATCTCGATCGAGCCGTCGGTGGTGAACCCCGCCGACGTCGAGATGCTCGAGGACCTCGTCACCGTCGCGATGCAGGAAGCGCAGAAGAAGGCGCGCGAGGCGGCCGAGGACGAGATGAAGAAGGTCGCCGGGGGCATGGGACTCGGCGGGCTGCCCTTCAAGCTCCCGTTCTGACCGGCGCGTGTCCGCGATCGACGACCTCGTGACCGAACTCTCGCGGCTGCCGACCATCGGGCGGAAGTCGGCGCTGCGGCTGACGTATCACCTGCTGAAGCAGCCGCCGGAGCAGAGCAAGCGGCTCGCCGACGCGCTGAGCACGCTCGCGGAGAAGATCCATCCCTGCGCCGAGTGCTTCAACCTCACGGAGTCGGAGCGCTGCTCGATCTGCACCGACCCGCGCCGCGACGCATCGCTCGTCTGCGTCGTCGAGGAGGCATCGGACATCGGCTCGATCGAGCGCACGGGCGAGTACCGCGGCCTCTACCACGTGCTGGGCGGCCGGCTTGCGCCGCTCGACGGCATCGGGCCGCAGGACCTCACCGTCGACGCCCTCGTGCGCCGCGTGGAGCGCGGCACCGTCCGCGAGGTGATCGTCGCCACCAACCCCAAGCTCGAAGGCGAGGCGACCGCGCTGTATCTTCAGGAGCAGCTGAAGGGCACGGGCGTCGCGGTGACGCGCCTGGCGCGTGGCCTGCCCGTGGGCGGTGACATCGAGTACGCTGACGGCGTCACCATCGCACAGTCCCTTTCCGCGCGGCGGGCGATGTGAACGGCCGGAAGACGATGTGGTTCGCCGTGGGCCTCGCGACGGGGTTCGCCGCGGGCCTGTATTGGTGGACGCACGAGCAGCAGTCGAACCAGATGGCGCTCTACCACCGGCAGCCGCGGCGGCGGCTCGCCGCGCTGGGTTACATCAGCGGGCGTCCGTCCGCCGAGTCGGTGATCATGTTGCGCGAATACATGAGCTGGGAACGCAACCCCGTGCTGCGTCGCCGCGCCCGGCGGCTGCTCACGCGGTTCGAGAACGCCCTCGCATAGGACGGGAAAATGGCGGTCGGTTCTGCAAGCTGGTCATTCACGGAAGAGGACTTCGGCGCCATCACGCAGACGCTGCAGCGGTTCCTCCACGAGACCAACGCGCGCTGCGCGCTGCTCGTGGACCGCTCCGGGCAGCTCGTCGCGACGGTGGGTGAGCAGCCGACGTTCGACCCGACGGCGTTCGCGACCCTCACCGCGGCCGATTTCTCGGCGAACGACCAGCTTGCGAAGCTGATCGGCGAGAGCGACTTCAACTCGCTCTTCCACCAGGGCGAGAAGGAGTCGATGTACCTCGCGGACATCGCGCGGCGGGTGATCCTCGTCGCGCTGTTCGACAATCGCACCACCCTCGGGCTCGTGCGCCTCAAGATCAAGGACACGGTGATCGAACTGACGAAGCTGTTCCACGAGGTGTTCACCCGCGGGAAGGCCGCGGCGTCACAGCCCGGCCTCCTCGCCGGCGCGGACGACGAGATCGACAACCTGTTCAGGTAAGGGGAACAGCCATGTCGATGATCAACTACGCCTCGCGCGAGATCAACTGCAAGATCGTCTATTACGGCCCCGGCCTCGGCGGCAAGACGACGAACCTCGAGCATGTGTACGGCAAGGTTAAGCCGGACACCCGCGGCAAGCTCATCTCGCTCGCGACTGAGACGGAGCGCACGCTCTTCTTCGACTTCCTGCCGGTCGACCTCGGGACGATCCGCGGGTTCAAGACGCGATTCCACCTCTACACCGTGCCAGGCCAGGTGTACTACAACGCCTCGCGCAAGCTGATCCTCAAGGGCGTCGACGGCATCGTGTTCGTGGCCGACTCGCAGGTGGAGCGCATGGAGGCGAATCTCGAGGCCATGCAGAACCTGTACGACAACATGGCCGAGTACGGCTATGACCTCACGAAGATGCCGTTCGTGATCCAGTACAACAAACGCGACCTGCCCAACGCCGCGCCGCTCGAGGAACTGCAGTCGTCGCTGAACCCGGGATGGGAAGTCACCGAGCCGTCGCGCATGAGGGTGACGCCCGACCAGTTCCACGCCGGCGAGAGCATCATCGAGCAGGTGGAGACGGGCGAGTGGATCGAGCGCGCGACCTACTTCGAGGCCGTGGCCGTGACGGGCGACGGCGTGTTCGACACGCTCAAGGCCGTGAGCAAGCTCGTCCTCAAGACGCTCGCCTGATGCGGATGTGAATCTCCCGAACTGGATCTCCACGGCACGCATCGTCGCCTCGCCCCTGATCGCGATGCTGCCGTTCATCCCGTCGGTGCCGTGGCGGGTCTTCGCGTTCGTGCTCTATCTCGCGACCGCCATCAGCGACCACATCGACGGCGTGATCGCCCGCAACCGCGGGCTCATCACGGACCTGGGCAAGATGCTCGACCCGCTCGCCGACAAGCTGCTGCTGGTCGCCACCTTCGTGCCGATGTTCCTGCTGCAGGGCGCGCCGGACGATCCCCTGTTGCGGCTGCTGCCCGCGGTCGGCGAGCGCTCGGCCTACGCGTTCGTGACCTGGGGCGCCGAAGCGGTCTGGTTCCCATGGTGGGTGCTCGTGCTGATCGTCGGGCGCGAGGCGTTCATGACCTGGTTCCGCGGGTTCGCCAACAAGCGCGGCGAGGTCATCGCCGCACAGCGGCTCGGCAAGTGGAAGGCGGGGTTCCAGTACACCTGGATCGGCGCCTCCTACTGCTGGTTCTGGACCAAGCTGTTGATGGCGGAGCAGGGATGGGACGGGCCCATCGCGACATTCCTCGCGCAACTGCTCGGCGGCATCGGTGCCATCACGATGGTCGTGGCGTTCCTCCTCACCGGCATCTCGCTGGTCGATTATCTCCGGCGTCACGGGCATCTGTTCATGCGGCGAGGGAACGCGGCAGGGCGATGAACGTCGAACTGGTCAGCATCGGCGACGAGCTGCTGCTCGGCTACACCATCGACACCAATGCGACGTTCTTCGCGCGCGCGGCGGCGGAGCTCGGGATCCGCGTCGTGCGGCGCAGCACCGTCGGTGACACCGCGGGGGAGATCGCCGACGCGGTGCGTGAGGCGCTCGACCGCACCGGCGGCGTCATCACCAGCGGCGGGCTCGGCCCCACCGCGGACGACCTCACGAAGGCATCGATCGCCGAGCTGTTCGACCGTGGCCTCGCGCTCGACGAAGGCATCTGGGAGGCGCTGCAGGCGCGCTGGAAGGCACGCAAGTGGCCCGGCGAGATCCCGCTCGCGAATCGCACGCAGGCGCTCGTGCCCGTGGGCGCGACGGTGCTGACGAACCGCCATGGCAGCGCGCCGGGCATCTGGCTCGAGGACCCGGAGGGCCGCTGGGTGGCGATGCTCCCCGGCGTGCCGCGTGAGTTCCGGGGCATGACCACGGATGAACTGCTGCCGCGCCTCACGGCACGAATGGCGGCGACGGGTGCATCCGGACTCGTCGTGCGGTCGCGCACGCTGCGCACCACCGGCATCGCCGAGTCGGCCATCGCCGATGCGCTCGGCAAGCTCTCGAAGGATCCGATGGGAGTCGCGCTGGCCTTCCTGCCGGGGTGGGAAGGCGTCGACCTCCGCCTCACGGTGACCGACTTGCCGGCCGAGGTCGCCGACGCCCAGCTCGAGATCGCGGCCAATGCGCTGCGCGCGCGCGTTGGACCCTGGATCTATGGCGAGGACGAGACGGACCTCGCGGGCCTCGTGCTCGACGCGCTGCGCGCCATGCACCGTCGCGCGGCGGTGGCCGAGAGCTGCACGGGCGGCATGCTCGGCATGCGGCTCAGCGCGATCCCCGGGTCGAGCGACGTGTTCGCCGGCGGCATCATCTCGTACGACAACGAGGTGAAGGTGCGGCACCTCGGCGTGCGCGAGTCGACGCTGCGCGCGCACGGCGCCGTCAGCGAGGAGACCGCGCGCGAGATGGCCACCGGAGCGCGCACGCGACTCGGCGTCGATGTCGGCATCGGCGTGACCGGCATCGCCGGGCCAAGTGGCGGCACGCCGGAGAAGCCGGTCGGCACGGTCTGGGTGGCGGTCGACGTGCTCGGGAACGTGCAGGCGTCGCGCATCTCGTCCGTGGGTGACCGCGCCGAGGTCAGGCAGCGTGGCACGCAGGCGGCGCTGGCGCTCCTGCTGCGGGCGCTCGAGACGCGATAACACGCGTTCCGCGGGGTACCAGCGTGTTCGAAACGTGACCAGCAAGACTGCGTAGGGTGCCCGGGGGCTCGCGAAGCCGACCCGACTCACCACGCGACCACCACGGTTGCCCCGGCACGGGGCAAACGGCGACCTTTCCCACTATGAGTGACCAGCGAAGCAGTATCCCTGACATGCCGGATGCCGGGGCCCAGGGCCCGGAGAACACGCCATCGATCCCCGAGACCGCGGCCACCACGCAAGGTGATGGCACCACGGCGGCGCCCGAGGCAGTCCCTGCCGGCGACGTCGGGGCGCCGCTCGACACGGCGACGGTGGAACTCAGCGCCGAGCTGGAGGAGCAGAAGGCGAAGTACCTGCGCCTCTACGCGGAGTTCGAGAACTACAAGCGCCGCGTCGTGCGCGACCGCCAGGACGCCGAACACCGCGGCATGATGCACCTGCTGCGCGGCATGCTCGAGGTGCTCGACGACATCGCGCGCTTCGCGCACGTCGATCCGGCGGCGACCGACGCGAAGACCATCGTCGAGGGCGTGGACATGGTCGAGCGGAAGCTGCTCAAGTCGCTCGGCGGTCATGGCCTCGAGGTCGTGAACCCCGCCGGCGCGCCGTTCGACCCGGCGCTGCACGAGGCCATCAGCACCACGCCGGCGTCGAGCCCGGAAGAGGATCACCTCGTCGCGCAGGTCTTCCAGGTGGGCTACGTGTTCAACGGCATGCTGTTGCGACCGGCGCGGGTGGTGGTGCAGCAGTGGAACGACTGATGATTTCGTTGCGGCAAAAGAACCGCTGACCGGCCGCCCCGACCATGGCCCAGAAGGATTTCTACGCCGTCCTCGGTGTCTCTGCGTCGGCCACCGCCGACGAGATCAAGAAGCAGTACCGCCGCCTCGCCAAGCAGTATCACCCGGACAGCAACAAGGGCGATCCCAAGTCGTCCGACCGCTTCAAGGAGATCTCCGAGGCGTACAACGTCCTGGGCGACGCCGAGAAGCGGAAGCAGTACGACGAGATGCGGCGGCTCGGGGCGTTCGACCCGTTCACGCAGCGTAGCGCGCGACCGTCCGGCGCGCGCCCGGGCGCCGGCGCATCGGGCGCGGGTCCGCGCGTCGAGGACTTCGACATCGGCGGCCTTGGCGGCCTCGGCGACATCTTCAGCTCGATGTTCGGCGCGGGCCGGCAGCAGCGCCAGACGGCGCCCGAGAAGGGGCAGAGCGTCGAGACGACGCTGGAGATCCCGTTCCGCACGGCCGCGCTCGGCGGCAAGGTGCCGATAGAGCTCGAGGTGAACGAGGAGTGCCCGACCTGCAACGGCAGCGGCGCGGCCAAGGGCGCGCGCATGATGACCTGCCCGGAGTGCTCCGGCCGTGGCGTGATCTCGTTCGGCCAAGGGTCGTTCGCGGTGAACCGCCCATGCCCGCTCTGCCTGGGCAGCGGCCAGGTGCCGAGCGAGAAGTGCCCCACCTGCAACGGTGCGGGCTCCACGCGCAGCCACAAGAAGCTCCTGATCACCGTGCCCGCGGGCACCGACAGCGGCTCCAAGATCCGCCTCAAGGGCCAGGGCGGCCGCGGGCTGCGCGGCGGTCCCAACGGCGACATCGTGATCACCTTCCAGGTGAAGCCGGAGGCCGACATCGAACGCGACGGGCTCGACGTGATCGTGCATGCGGCGGTCAATATCGCGCAGGCGACGCTCGGCTCGAAGGTCTCCGTGCGCACGCTCGACGAGAAGAAGGTCACGATCACCCTGCCGCCGGGCACGCCGAACGGCAAGCGCTTCCGCGTGCGCGGGCATGGCATCGTGAAGGATGGTACGACCGGCGACCTGATCGTCGAGATCGGCGTGACCGTGCCCGAGAAGCTGACCGCCGAGCAGGAGAAGCTGATGAAGCAGTTCGCGGCGGCGGGAAAGCTCGAGTACTAGTTGTCGCGCGCCGTTTGCGCCTGGATCGCTTCCACCGTACCCGGCACGCCGCTGCCGAGCCCGGCCTGCCAGTGGATCGGCTCCTTCGCCTCATCGAGCACCACGATGCGGTTGGTGTGCGAGATCTCGCCGTTGGCTTCCGTCACATAGCGCACCCGAAGCACCGACGCGACCTCGCGCACCGCGGCATCGCTGCCGTTCAGGAACGTCCAGCGTTCGTCATCGGCGCGCATGTCCTTGGCGAAGGCGGCCAGCTTCTCCGGCGTGTCCCGCGCGGGGTCGAGCGACACGACGATGAACTCCACCCGCTCGCGCTGCTCCTCCGTGAGCGCGCCCTCGATGCGCTTGAGGTCGGCGATGAGGCGCGGGCAGGAGACGGTGCAGTTGGTGTAGAGCATCGTGACCACGGCGAGCCGTCGGTCTTCCCGAGGTCCCGTGAGCGTGCGCTCGGTGCCGGTCTGGTCGCGCCAGGCGCTCGTGAGGTCGGCGAGCGAGACGCGCGAGGACGGCGCACTTCGGCCCTCATCCGCCGGCTCGTGGTGCTCATGCGCGTCGGCCGGCTTGGCGGACGACACTTGGCTCGCGGCGGCGTTCGTGCTCCCGCGCCCATAGGCGATGGCGCCGAGCACGCCGCCGATCAGCAGCAGCAGCGCGAACGCGGTCCGGTCGAATCGGGGCATCGATGATTCTCCTTTGTCTCGTCAGATGGCGCAGCGGAATCCGAGCGAACCCATCGCACTGCGTCCCTCGAGGCCGGCCCGCACCGCGTAGCGCAGGAAGGCGGCATAGTTCGAGGGGTCGGTCGCGCCGATCGCGGCGCTGGCGCACACCTGGTCGAACTCGCGCGCGCCGACGCCGCGCGAGTCGTCCGACACGAGGACGCTGTTGAAGTCCTCGACCCACTCCCACGTCATCTCGTGCAGGCCACGCACGCCCCAGGCGTTCGGTTCGAGCTCGCCGATGTCGCGGAGCCCGAGGCCGCGCCGCGCGTACTGCGAGGTGAGCCGCTGCAGGAATGCCGGGTCGCGCGATGCGTCGCGCTCACCCGCGCTCGCGGCCGCGGCGTACTCCCATTCCTTCACCGTCGGCAGCCGCTTGCCGCTCGATTCGCAGAACGCGCGCGCCGCCGACCATGAGACCCACGTCACGGGGAGACGGAGCGTGCGCGCAGTGCCGGCCTCGAGGTCGCCGGTCCAGTCGTTGAGGTACGTCGCGCGATCCGCATGCACGCCCCGCACCTGGCTGCGGCGCCACTCGGGGTTCGCGCGCACGAACGCCAGGAACTCGCCGCGCGTCACCGGGTCGCGGTCGAGGCGGAACGCCTCGACGCGCGTCTCGCCATCGCCAGCCTTGCCGTAGAGCGGCCGGTACGTGCCGGCCGGCAGGCTCACCATCGCCCCACCTTTCTCCGCGGCCGCCGCGCCCGCCGTCACGGCGGCCTCGGCGCTGGCCGGGACGATGGCTGCCGCGAGAAAGAACAGCGCAGGCATCGTCCGGAGAAGGGTGAGGCGAAGGAGAGCGTTCATCGTTGTGTCCGCTGAGTTCGGTTGCCTAGTGTTCCATCACGCCGAAGCCCTTGATCTGCTTGAACACGTCGTCGTTCGCCTTGCCCTCGACCTTGATCATGCCGAGCGCACCCTTGTTGAAGGCGCGGAAGATCGCGTGGTCCACCAGCACCAGGGTGCCGGGCACTTCGGTGCGGAACTCGACGATGGCCGAGCCGCCGGCGGGGATCAGCGTGGTCTGCACGTTCTTCTGCGTGACCTCGCTGCCGCCCTCGCCGTACACATGGTCGAACACCTCGCCGATCACGTGGAACGAGCTGCTCAGGTTGGGGCCGCCGTTGCCGACGAAGAGGCGCACCGACTCGCCGACGTTCACGACCGGGGCGTTGTCGCCGGTGAGCGCGCCGACCGATCCGTTGAACACCACGTGCGTCGGCTGCTCGGCCACGCCGCGCTCGAAGTCGAGCGTGTGCGGCTCGCCCTTCTTGCCCGCCTTGGCGTAGAACTCCGACTGCATGATGTAGAGCTCACGGTCCACCTTCGGCAGGCCTTCCTTGGGCTCGACGAGGATCATGCCGTACATGCCGTTGGCGATGTGCATCGGCACCGGCGAGACGGCGCAGTGATAGACGTAGAGGCCGGGGTTGAGGGCGCGGAAGCTGAACTCCGAGCCGCCGCCGGGCAGCGTGAGCGTGACGGCTGCGCCGCCGCCCGGGCCGCTGACCGCGTGCAGGTCGATGTTGTGTGGCACGCCGCTCGTCTTGCTGTTCGTGAGGCGGAACTCCACGAGGTCGCCTTCACGCACGCGGATGAAGTTGCCCGGCACCTTGCCGCCGAAGGTCCACATGGTGTAGTCGACGCCGTCGGCGAGTCGCTGGACGGTCTCCGTGGTCTCGAGCTCCACGATCACCTTGGTGGCGTAGTCGCGGTCGAGCGGGGCGGGAACCTCGGGAGCCTGCGTCAGGTGTGCCACCATCTCGCCCTTGATGCTGGGCAGGTCCTTGACGGGCACTGCCGGACGGAACGACGAGCCCGGGTCTCGGAAGAGGTTCGCGGCGGTGAGCACGAGCAGGGCGGCAGCGATGGTCGTCGCGCCACCGACGAGCGCCCAGAACGAACGGCGGCGCGCCTCCGGCTGGTTCTTCTTGGCAGTCTCGTTGAGCGTCATTCGGGAATCCCTCGGGGCAGCGGTGTAGTGTCTTTCCTTCCTTGCGATGGAGTATCGCCGCCACGTGAGGGTTCGACCGTCAGGCTGGGGGCTGAATTTTGGTGAGGGAAAGGCCCACAGCCGTCGGCGAGCTTTCACCACACCTGCTAGACTCATGGCGTGACCCCAGACCGCCCTCGTGTCCTCGTGATCGATGACGAGACGAGCATCCGCTCGATCGTGCGGGCTGCCGTCGAGTCGGGGGGAAGCACGGCGCTCGAGGCCGCGAATGCCGTGCACGGTCTCGAACTCGCGCGCACGGAGCGCCCCTCGCTGATCGTCCTTGACCTCGGTCTGCCCGACACCGACGGAGCGGATGTCTGTCGAGCGATTCGTCGCTGGTCGGCGGTGCCGATACTCGTCCTCACCGTGCGCGACGACGACGCAGAGAAGGTGGCGCTGCTCGACGCGGGCGCGGACGACTATCTCACGAAGCCGTTCAGCACGGTCGAGCTCCAGGCCCGCATCCGCGCGCACCTGCGTCGCGCTGCGATGGGCCCGGTTCCCGGTGGGGACTTGCCGATCGAGCGGGACGGACTGCGTGTCGACCTGGCCGCGCGCCGTGTCTCCCGAGACGGCGCCGAGGTGCACCTGACTCCGATCGAGTGGGGGCTGCTGCACGCGCTCGTCGCGAAGGCTGGCCGCACGATGACGCACCGGCAGCTCTTCGACGCCGTGTGGGCGCGCGCGCATGGTGACGCCCAGCAATACCTCCGCGTGCATGTCGCGAACCTGCGCCGGAAGCTCGAGCGCGACCCGTTGCGTCCGATCCTCATCGTCACCGAGCCTGGAGTCGGCTACCGGTTCGCGTCCGACGCGCCGGGCGACGCCCGGTGACCGCACGGCGAGCGTGGTTCCTCGGCATCCTCGCGCTCGCGGTCGCGACGGTCGGCATGCTCGCACTCCGAGCGCATCTCGAGAGAGTCCACGTCGCGCTCGTCTACCTTCTCGTGGTCCTCGGAAGCAGTGCGGTCGGGGGGAGGACGCTCGGGATTTCCGTGGCGACCACCGCGTTCGTCGTCTTCAACTACCTGTTCCTTCCTCCCTACCTCACGCTCGAGGTCTACAATCCGCTCGATTGGCTCGTCCTGGTCGCGTTCCTGCTCACCGGGATCGTCGCCGCGGAGCTGCTGAACCGAGCGCAGCGTGAGGCGTCGTTGGCCCGCGCCCATGCGGACGAGGTGGTGCGTCTCTCTGCGGTGGCCGAACGGGCCGAGGCGCTTCGCGAGGCGGATCGGCTCAAGGATGTGCTGCTCGCGACGGTATCGCATGACATCCGCACGCCGCTCACCACGATCCGCGCGCTGGCCCAGGACATCGGCGCCGAAGGCGACGAGCGCGCGTTCATCATCGCGGAGGAGGTGGACCGGCTCAACCGGTTCGTGCGCGACCTGCTGGATCTCTCGCGGCTGAAGGCAGGGAGCCTGCGGCCGGTGCCGGCGATCAATGCGGCCGAGGACTTGATGGGCGCGGCGCTGCAGCGCATCACCGGGATCGCCACGGGCCGCGAGGTGAGGGCCTCGCTCGACACGGA
This sequence comes from Gemmatimonadaceae bacterium, assembly GCA_035538035.1. GTDB lineage: Bacteria > Gemmatimonadota > Gemmatimonadetes > Gemmatimonadales > Gemmatimonadaceae > Pseudogemmatithrix. Next base: position 12,722 of record DATLLD010000113.1, read on the forward strand.
GCATCCGGTGCTGCTCGGTCGGTTCGACTTCTCGCAGGCGCTCCGGATCGTCGTGAACCTGCTCGAGAATGCGCTGAAGTACTCACCCCTCGACTCGGCGGTGGAGTTCCGCGTGCGGCGCGACGGCGAGTCGTTGCGGTTCGAGGTGTTGGACCGTGGTTTCGGCGTGCCAGTCGAGGCTCGCGCGCGAGTGTTCGAGCCGTTCTTGCGGGTTCCCGAGACCGAACGCCGCGGTGACACCGAAGGGTCTGGACTCGGGTTGGCGATAGCCCAGGGTCTGGCGGAGGCACAGGGAGGGGGCGTGACGTACGAGCCTCGGGACGGCGGCGGAAGCGTCTTCACGCTTGTGCTGCCGGCTGCCGAACTCGTCGAGTTCGATGACGCGGGAATGCCGACGCACTGAGCGCGGGGTATCGGCGGTCCCATGCCCACGCGCAATCCTTGTGAAATCTTCACGCGGGACGCGGTCGACTTTGTGCGGTCTTCACGCGTCGCGCCCCACTGTTCCCGAGCGCCCCGGAAGGCGCCCGCTCGCGGCGCTCGCCGCCCGGAACACTCGTGGAGGATTCGTGAGCATCAAGGACTTGCTCTATCCTGCGCTCACCATCGGCTTCTTCGTCGCGATGGCAGCCTATGTGCGGTTCTGTTCCCTGCTCGGGCACGCTGATCCCGACGCCGGCGGACAGGACGGGACACGATGAGTCCCGCCCTGATCACCGGCCTGGCCGTGGTTGGCGCCGCGCTCGTGTTGGCATACCTGCTCTACACGCTCATCCGCCCGGAGCGCTTCTGAGATGAACGTCGCCGGCTGGATGCAGGTGGCTGTCTTCTCGCTGCTGGTGCTCGCCGTGACGAAGCCGCTCGGGCTCTACCTCGTGAAGCTCTACGGCGGCACCCTGCATGTGCCGGGAATCGCGGAGGTGGAACGCGCGATCTGGCGCGTCTCGGGGGTCGACCCCGCCGAGGACCAGCACTGGACCCGCTACGCGACGGGGGTGCTGGTCTTCAGCGCCGTGTCGATGCTGCTGACATACGCCGTCCTGCGGCTCCAGGCGCTCCTGCCGCTGAACCCGGACGGCCTCGGCGCCGTGCCGGACCGCCAGGCGTTCGAGACCTCGGCTTCGTTCACGACAAACACCAACTGGCAGTCGTACGCCGGCGAGGCGACGATGTCGCATCTCTCGCAGATGTGGCAGCTCGCATTCCATAACTTCGTGTCGGCCGCCACGGGTATGGGAGTCGCGCTCGCGCTCGTCCGCGGCATCGCGCGACGGTCGCCGGGGCGCATCGGCAACTTCTGGGTCGACCTCGTGCGCGGCACGCTGTACTTGTTCCTGCCGCTCTCGTTCATCATCGCGCTCGTGCTGGTGCAACAGGGCGCGATCCAGAACTTCTCGCCCACGGTCGAGCTCACCACGCTCGAGGGTGCCACGCAGCAGCTGGCGATGGGGCCGGTAGCGAGCCAGGAGGCGATCAAGCAGCT
>DATLLD010000114.1:0-2311 GCA_035538035.1 Gemmatimonadaceae bacterium
CCAGAGTTCATACCGGCGCTGACGAACCGATCGAATGACGCGGGGTTGCACGGCGGCGAGCGGATCTCTGGCACGTGGGAATCCGGAGGCACTGGTGGCGGTTGCCGAGGTGATGGAAGCTGCGTCGTTGTTCGTGGATCCCGCGCCACAGCTGACCGCCCCGGAGGTCCGATGGTTCTCGCCGACCGGCTCGGTGGTGGGCCACGGCTCGCGATACAGCGTGTTCGTGGGTGGTCTACTGCTCGGCGAGTTCGATGACGGGGATCGGGACCGCGGTCGACGCAACGTGCTGGTGGTGGCGTTGGCGAAGTCTGGCGTGCATCTCGGCCGCCTCGCGGCCGCCTTTGGCATCGGCGAGGAGTACTTGCGCCGGCTCCGCCGCAAGGAGGAGGACGGCGGCCCGGCTGCGTTGCTGCTGCAGCGGGCGGGCGGGAAGCTCACCATCACGGAGGCGACGAGGGCGTCGTGGCGTGTGCAGTTCGAGGCTGGGCTGACGCCGAAGGCGGTGTGGCGCGAGCAGCCGCGCCGCGGCCGACACGCGTATTCGGCGGTGTGGCGCGAGCATCGTGCGTGGCTCGAGGCGCGAATGGCGGCACCGAAGGAGGCTCCTCCGGCTGCGCCCGTCGACGACGCGAGTCAGATGAGCCTGTGGTCGGCGACGACGACGAGCGTCGCCGACGCGGTCACGAACGACGAGATCGCCGAGAGCGAGGTCGGCCCGGCGATCGTGCCGATGACGGCGCGTTCGGTGGCGAGCAAACAGCAGGTCCAGCACGCCGGCACGTGGATGATGCTGGCACTCGCCTCCGAGCTCGGCCTGCACGAGGAGGCGGACCGCGCGCTCGCGCGCAGCACGCATGATCATGACGCGCTCCGGATCGCGCTCGATGCGATCGTCTGCGCGCTCGCGATCCGGCAGCTCTGCGTCGAGGGCGTGCGCCGACTCGCGACGCCGTCGGGGCCGGCGCTGCTCCGCTCGGAGCGGGTCCCGAGTGCGAGCGGTGTGCGACGCCTGCTCGACCGCCTGCTCGCAGCGACCGACGGCGGCGCGAAGCTCGAGGCACGGATGGGCGAGCGGCTCATCCGGGCCGCGCGCGCCGACGACGGTCCGGCGGTGTTCTACGTCGACAACCACCTCCGCCCGTATACCGGCAAGCACGTCGTACGGAAGGGCTGGCGGATGCAGGACCGGCGCGTCTTGCCCGGCACCTCCGACTACTACATCCACGACGAGGACGGACGGCCCGTGCTGCGCATCGCGGTGCCGTCGCACGACAGCTTGCCCGCGCTGCTTTCCCCACTATCGACGAAGCTGCGCGCCGCGCTCGGCGATGACGAGCGCATCCTCCTCGCGTTCGACCGCGCGGGTGCGCACGCCGCGCCGCTCGCCGAGCTCCGCGACGCCGGCTTCGAGGTCGTGACCTACGAGCGCAAGCCGTATCCGGACCTGCCGACGACCGCGTTCACCCCAGCGGTGATCAACGGCGAGGCCGTCGGCCTGCACGAGAGTCGACTGCGCAACCTCGGCGGCGGCCGCGGTCGCGTCCGGCGCATCGCCGTGCTCACCGAGGACGGCCGACAGGTGAATTTCCTCGCCGTCTCGAAGGAGCCGGCCGCCCGGCTCGTCGAGATCTTGTGGCATCGCTGGCGCCAGGAGAACGGCTTCAAGCACGGCGTCGAGCGGTGGGGCATCAACCAGCTCGACGACCGCGAGGTCGAGCCGGTGCCGCGCGGCACGATCATCCCGAATCCGGCACGACGCCGACTCGACCGCGCCTACCGGATCGCTCGGGTCAACGAGGGCGATGCCCGCCGCCTCCTGGCGCGTCTGCCGGCCGGCGACACGCGCCGCGCGGCTGCCGAGGAGAGTCTCGCTGAGGCGCTACGCCTACAGCAGGACATCGAGTGGCTCCGCCCGCACATGCCGACGCACGCGCCGGTCGAGAAGACCGAGCTCGCCGACACGCTCGTTCGCCACACTGGCCAGCGCAAGGCCGTTCTCGACGTGATCCGAGTCGTCTGCGCCAACGCCGAGTCCGACCTCGCCGCGATGATCGCTCCGCACCTGTTGCGACCGCGCGAGGCGAAGAAGGTCGTCGCCAACCTGCTCGCCGCGCCGGGCCAGGTCATCGTCACCGAGGCTGCGATCCGAGTGCGGCTCGCTCCAGCCGCGAACCGTGCCGAGCGTCGCGCCATCGAGGCGTTGTTCACCGTCCTCAACCAGCGCGGACTGACCCTTCCCGGTGATCGCCGGAGGCTCCCGCTGCGCTTCGAGGCCCAACCCTCATGAGATCATCGGTATGAACTCTGG
>DATLLD010000115.1:0-10252 GCA_035538035.1 Gemmatimonadaceae bacterium
CGAGGCCTCGGGCGACCGGTCCGCCCGACCCGGGGCTTCCGGCTAGGCGTCCGATTCGTTACCATCGGTAAAACCCCCGGAGGACCCAGCCATGGCGAAGTATGTCTTTGTGACCGGAGGAGTGACCTCCTCCCTGGGCAAGGGCATCACCGCCGCCAGCGTGGGTCGGCTGCTGAAGAGTCGCGGCCTCTCCGTCTCCATCCTGAAGCTCGATCCCTACATCAACGTGGACCCTGGCACGATGTCGCCGTATCAGCACGGTGAGGTCTTCGTCACCGACGACGGCGCCGAGACGGACCTCGACCTAGGGCACTACGAGCGCTTCATCGACCGCCCGCTGACGCAGGCCAACAACATCACGACCGGGCGCATCTACTCGAACGTGATCACGAAGGAGCGTCGCGGCGAGTACCTCGGCTCCACCGTGCAGGTGATCCCGCACATCACCGACGAGATCAAGAGCGCCGTGCGCCGCGTCGCGCCGGAGAACGACATCGTAATCGTCGAGGTCGGCGGCACGGTGGGCGACATCGAGTCGCTGCCGTTCCTCGAGGCCATCCGCCAGTTCCGCCACGACGTCGGGCGCGAGAACACGGTCTTCATCCATCTCACGCTCGTGCCGTACATCGCCGCCGCCGGCGAGGTGAAGACCAAGCCGACGCAGCACTCGGTGCGCGAACTGATGGAGATCGGCATCCAGCCGGACGTGCTGATCTGCCGCACCGAACGGCCGCTCGCCGAGGACGTCAAGCGCAAGATCGCGCTCTTCTGCAACGTCGAGTTCGGCGCGGTCATAGAGAGCCGCGACGTGCGCACCATCTACCAGATCCCGCTCACGTTCCGCGACCAGAACCTTGACGAGCTCGTCTGCCGCAAGCTCGGGCTCGTGACGAAGCAGCCGGACATGACGGCGTGGCAGGCGCTCGTCGACCGCGTGCTCTCGCCATCGCGCACGGTCCGCATCGCCGTCATCGGCAAGTACACGGACTATGCGGACTCGTACAAGAGCGTGCAGGAGGCGCTGATCCACGGCGGCATCGCCAATGACGTGGGCGTCGAGATCGCATGGACGTCGAGCGACCTGTTCACGGACGCGGCGCGCGCGAACGAGCTCGTGAGCGGCTTCGACGGCGTGCTCGTGCCCGGCGGCTTCGGCGTCCGCGGCGTCGAGGGCATGGTGCTGGCCCTCCGCGCCGCGCGCGAGAGCGGCACGCCGTTCTTCGGCATCTGCCTCGGCATGCAGGTCGCGATCATCGAGTTCGCGCGCAACGTGTGCAAGATCGACGACTCCAACTCGAGCGAGTTCGCGCCTGATTGTGCGAACCCCGTGATCTCGCTGCTCGAGTCGCAGCAGAACGTGAAGGACATGGGCGGCACGATGCGGCTCGGGTCCTACGCTTGCCGCCTCAAGCCGGGCTCCATGGCCGCCGAGATCTACGGCCAGCCCGAGATTTCCGAGCGGCACCGCCATCGCTACGAGGTCTCGAACCAATACCGCGAGACCTTCCAGGCCGCCGGCATGCGGCTCTCCGGCCTCTCGCCCGATGGTTCGCTCGTCGAGATGATCGAGCTCACGAACCATCCGTACTTCGTGGCCTGCCAGTTCCATCCGGAACTCAAGTCGCGCCCCACGCGGCCGCATCCGCTGTTCTCGGGCTTCGTGGCCGCGGCGGCGAAGCATGCCGACGGTGGCAGTACGACAAGCCGTCGGCATCCTGAGAAGAAACTGGCCGAGGCGAATTGACCATGCCCGCGACGTTCCCGACCGATCGCCTCTTCCTCATCGCAGGTCCCTGCGTGGTGGAGGATGACGACCTGATGTTCCGCGTCGGCGACCACCTCGCGCGGCTCGCGGAGAAGGTGCCGGGCGGCATCATCTTCAAGGCGAGCTTCGACAAGGCGAACCGCTCGAACGCGGGTGCGTTCCGCGGCCCTGGGCTCACGGAAGGGCTCGCCGCGCTCGACCGCGTGCGTCAGCGGACCGGCCTGCCCGTCCTCACGGACGTGCACCTGCCAGAGCATTGCGCCGAGGCTGGCCAGGCGGCTGACGTATTGCAGATCCCGGCCTTCCTCTGCCGCCAGACGGACCTGCTCGTCGCTGCGGGCGCCACGGGCAAGCCCGTGAACGTGAAGAAGGGCCAGTGGATGCATCCCGAGGGCATGATCGGCGCGGTGGCCAAGGTGCGCAGCGCGTACCCACCTTCGCGCGTGGCCACCGAGGGCGAGTGCGACGTGGCCGTCACTGAGCGGGGCACCTTCTTCGGCTACGGTGACCTCGTGGTGGACATGCGCAGCTTCCAGCGCATGCGCGCGGCTTGCCATGCGCCGGTGATCTTCGACGCGACGCATTCGGTGCAGCAGCCGGGTCGAGGTGAGGGTGGCACGTCGGGAGGAGCGCGGGAATACATCCCCTCGCTCGCGCTCGCTGCCTGCGCGGCCGGCGCCGACGGATTGTTCATGGAGACGCACCCCGACCCAGCCAACGCGCCGAGCGACGGGCCGAACATGATGCCGCTCGGCCAACTCGACGCGCTGATCGAGCGCTGCGTCGAGGTGTGGGAACTGGCGCGCCGTTGACCGCCTTCGCGCCGACACTCGACGCCGCACTCGCGGCGCGCATCCGCCTCGTCTGCTTCGACGTCGACGGCGTGCTCACGGACGGCGGCATCCTGCTCGGGGACGTCGCCGGCGCCCGCGTCGAACTCAAGCAGTACGACATCCAGGACGGACTCGGCATCGTGATGCTGCGACAGGCGGGACTCCTCACGGCGATCATCACCGGTCGCGAGTCGGAGAGCGTCGCGCTGCGCGCGAAGGAGTTGCAGGTGGACGAACTCGTGCAGGACCGTCACGCGCGCAAGCTGCCGGCGCTGCACAAGCTGCTGGAGCGCCACGGACTCGGCCTGGGCGAAGTCGCGTTCGTCGGCGACGACCTGCCGGACCTCGGCGTGATGCGGGTCGTCGGCCTGCCCGTTTGCGTCGCCAACGGCACGGCCGAGGCGAAGGCGGCGGCGCGACTGCACCTCACGCGCAGCGGGGGCAGGGGCGCGGTGCGTGAGTTCTGCGAGGTCCTCCTGCGGGCCCGTGGCGAATGGGATCGCCAGGTCGAGGCGTACGTCACCAGCCGCTCGGAGGTGGCATGACCAAGCCGGACGTGCGCTCGCCCGACACGGAGCGAATCGTCGATCGCGGACGCCGCGTGCTGCGGCTGGAGCAGGAGGCGCTCGGCGACGCCATCGAGCGCCTCGACGCGGAGTTCGCGCGCGCGGTGGAGCTGATCCGCAAGTCGACCGGCCGCGTGATCGTCGCCGGCATCGGCAAGTCTGGACTGATCGCGCGCAAGATCGCGGCGACCATGACGAGCACCGGCACGCCCGCGATGTTCATGCACCCGACCGAGAGCGTGCACGGCGACCTCGGCATCGTGACATCGCAGGACGTGGCCGTGCTGCTCTCGAAGAGCGGCGAGACGCAGGAACTGCTGCCGCTGCTGGAACAGCTCACACGGCTGGGTGTACCCTGCGTCGCGATCACCGGCGATCGCACTTCCACGCTCGGGAGGAACAGCACGGTGTCGCTCGATGGTTGGGTCAGCGAGGAAGCGTGTCCGCACGACCTTGCGCCGACCACGAGCACGACGGTTGCGCTGGCCCTTGGCGACGCGCTGGCGGTGACGTTGCTCGAGGAGAAGGGGTTCCGTCGCGAGGATTTCGCGCGGTTCCACCCCGGCGGCTCGCTGGGTCGCAAGCTGCTGCTCCGCGTCAGCGACGTGATGGTCGCGGTCGACATTCCGATGCTCCCGATCGGCGCGACGATGCGCGAGGCGGTCGTGCAGCTCGCTGAGCGCCGCGGCATCTGCGTCATCACCGACGACGACCGCCGCCTGCTCGGCGTGATCACGACCGGTGACCTCACGCGCTTGATGGAGGCGGAGGCCGACGTATTCGCCGTGCCGGTGAGGCGCGTGATGACGACGACCCCCAAGTCCGCCAGCGCCGGCGACCTCGCGGGCGCGGCCGTGCACGTAATGGAGAAGCACGGCGTCGTCGCCCTGCCGGTGCTCGACGACGACGGCCATGTGGTGGGCGTCGTGCACCTGCACGACCTCATGCGCGCGGGGGCCGTCTGATGCGCGCCATGGTGCTGCTCATGCTCGCCGCCGCGACCGCCACCGGCTGTTCCGACGTCCAGCCCGCGCCCTCGGGCACGTCAGACATCATGCTCGATTCGGCGGACCATGTCGCGTTCGGATTCCGCGCGCATGTTACCGACGGCGGCGTGCTGCGCGCCGAGGTGTTCGCGGACACCGCGCTCTTCTTCGACCAGAACACGCGCGCGGCGCTGCGCCGCGTGAACGGCGACTTCTTCGGCGCCACCGGCGTGAAGGAGGCGACGATGGTGGCGCGCGTCGCCAGCTTCGACACGCGGTCGCAGAACCTCGAGGCCTGGGGGGACGTCGTGATCACGGCCGTGGACGGTCGCGTGTTGCGCACGCCGCAGATCCGCTACGACCAGCGCCTCAACGAGGTGACCTCGGACTCGTCGTTCGTGATGACGGAGCCGGGGAACAAGGAGATGCGCGGCGTCGGGTTCCGGGCCGATCCGAACCTGAGCGTGGTCCGCGTGCTCAAGCTGCAAGAAGGACGCGGCGGCACGGTCAACCTCTCGAGGCCCTAGTGCGGCGTGTCGTCGTGCTCGCCCTCGCCCTGATTCCCGCCGCGCTCGGGGCGCAAGGCGCGCGCGACAGCCAGCCGTGCGAGATCGTCGTGCGCGGAGTGGTCCGGGGCGGCGACTCGACGCGCATGACGACCGTCACCACGGCCTCCGGTGCGCGCCAGACCTTCGTCGGCGGTGGCGTCGACGCGACCTGCGCCGGACGGGGCAACCGACTGCTCGCCGACAGCGCCGAGCACTATGCGGACCGCGGGCTGCTGATCCTCTTCCACAACGTGCGCTACACGGAGGAGGGGATGCGGCTCACCGCGGACCGCATGACCTACAACACCGTCGAGGAGCGACTGCTGGCCGAGGGCAACGTCAGGGCGCTCTCCGCGTCTGGCACGCGTTTCAACGGACCGAGGGTCGAGTACTTCCCGGACAAGCCTGGCGTGCGCCCCGTCTCACGCTGGATCGCGACCGGTCGTCCGTTCGTTCGCATGAGTCCGACCGAGTCCGGCGCGCCGACGGTGCGTCCGCCCTCCGCGACCGGCGATTCCGCCCAGGAGATGCCCGCCCCGCCGCGGGGCGACTCCGCCGCGATGGCGGCCGCCCGCGGCGATTCCGTGGACATGACCGCGAACTACATCGTGTCCGAGAACGATTCGCTGATGTGGGCGTCCGGGGACGTGGTGATCGAGCGCGCCGACATGCTCGCCACCGCCGACTCGGCGATGCTGGACGACGGGATCGAGTTCGCGCGGCTGATGCGCAATCCCGTCATCGTGGGACGCGGCGAGCGGCACTTCACGCTCGACGGTGACATCATCGACCTCTGGTCGAAGGAACGGAAGCTCGAGCGCGTCGTCGCGGCGGGGCAGGGACGCGTCGTCAGCGACTCCCTCGTCCTCACCTCGGACACGATCGACATGCGCCTCCGCGACCAGCGCATGGAGCGGGTGTTCGCCTGGGGGGCGCGGTCGCGGGCGGACGCCCCGGCGCAGCGTATCGACGCCGACTCCCTGGATATCCTCATGCCCGGCCAGCGCTTGCGCGAGGTGCATGCGATCGGCGACGCCAGGGCCACCTCCAGGGCCGACTCGGCCACCGTCCTGACCGACGAACCGGACTGGATCCGGGGCGACACCATCATCGCGCTTTTTGACACCGTCGCCACCGCGGACAGTGCGTCACAGCCGAAGATGCGCGAGGTGCTTGCGGAGGGAGGGGCGCGTTCGTTCTATCAGTTGGCACCCTCTGACGGCACGAGAGGCGTTCCAGACATCAGCTACAATCGAGGCAGGGTGATCAAGGTGTCGTTCGCGGAAGGCGAGATGACGAAGGTCGATGTCGTCGAGCGCGCTTCGGGGATCTTCCTCGAGGCCGCCCCGACCGACACCTCGCGCCGCACGCCGCCGCCTCCAACGGGCGCGAGGGCGCGACCATGACACATCCAAGGAATCACCACCTCACGCCCGAGGTGATCGAGCGCTTCACGGCCGGCGACCGGTCCGCCGCGCTCTGCCTGCTCGCGATCACGCAGCGCGCGGATGAGAGCGGCAGCGCGTCATTCCACGACATCGCGATCGCCTTCCGCACCGACTACCTGGAATCGCTCGAGGCCGAGGGCCGCAACTCCGAGATGGAAGCCGGCCGCCTGAGCGTCGACGAGGTAGCCGAGCATGTCGCGCGGGTGGTGCTGCCGCGGCTGGCCGCGGCCGGGGCCATCGAGCCGCTGGAAGTGCAGCGCAACGGCGAGACGCGCGTTCGGCTCGGTCCCGAACTGCGGGCACTGCGGCTGGAGAACGCCCCGGTGCTCGAGCGGTCGCTCAAGGTCACTGGCGAACAACAGGTGATCCGGCGCACGCCCATGGGCGCGCAGCGAGCCGTCGCCGGCGGCAGCGTGCTCGCCGCCGAGGGGCTGGTCAAGACGTATCGCAAGCGTAACGTCGTCAACGACGTCGCGCTCGAGTTGCGGCAGGGGGAGATCGTCGGGCTGCTCGGGCCGAACGGCGCCGGCAAGACGACGACCTTCTACATGATCACGGGGCTGATCCCGCCTGACGCCGGCCGCATCACCCTCGACGGCGAGGACATCACGCGCATGCCGATGTACCGGCGCGCTCGGCGCGGCATCGGCTACCTCTCGCAGGAGCCGTCGATCTTCCGCAAGCTCACCGTCGAGGAGAACGTCCTCGCGATCCTCGAGACGCTGCCGATCACGCGCGCCGAGCGCGAGGCGCGCCTGGAGGCGCTGCTCGACGAATTGAAGATCAAGCACCTGCGGCACAGCCGGGCGTTCGCGCTCTCCGGCGGCGAGCGCCGGCGGCTCGAGATCACGCGCGCGCTGGTCACGCAGCCGAAGTTCATGATGCTGGACGAGCCGTTCGCGGGCGTCGACCCGATCGCCGTGCACGACATCCAGCTGATCGTCGCCTCGCTCAAGGATCGTGGCATCGGCGTGCTCATCTCCGACCACAACGTCGAGCAGACGCTCGACATCGTGGACCGCGCCTACATCATGTTCGAGGGCGCGGTGAAGGTGTCCGGCCCCGTGCGCGAGCTGCTGTTCGACGACACCGTGTCGCGCGACTACTTCGGACCGACGCTCACGGCGCGGCTCCGCGGGCGCTTCAACGCCGAGCACCTCCTCGAAGAGGTGGCACCATGAATACCGGCATGAAGCAGTCCATGCGGATGGGGCAGGAACTGAAGATCAACCCGCGCCTGTACCAGGCGATGGACATGTTGTACATGCCGCTGCTCGACCTCCAGCAGCACCTCAAGCAGGAACTGCTCGTCAACCCGTTCCTCGACCTCGTCGAGGAAGAGGAGGATGAGGCCGAGGCCGGCGAGGAAACGGCGGCCGAGGCCGACGCGACCAACGACGCCGAGATCGGCGAGACGCCCGCCGCCGCCGACGTCGAAGCCGTTGAGGAGGATCTCCTCCCACTGTGACTCGTCGTCGCTGTCGGCGGCGTGCGGGAGGAGCGCGACAACCGCGAGCACTACGAGCCCACTACCGTCGCCACGCGCGGCCTCGACGACCACCTGCGCGACCAGGTGCGGCTGCTCGACCTCTCGGCGCGCGACGAACTGCTCGCCGAGGAGTTCATCGGCAACATCAACGAGGAAGGCTACCTCTCGGCGTCTCTCGAGGAGATCGTCGCCGGCGTCAACGACATGATCCTGCACGCCGCCGATGCGTCGGACGACGAGCGCGAGATGCCGGTGTACCAGCTGGAAGAGGCCGAGGCGATGCTGAAGGTGATCCAGGCGCTCGAGCCGCCAGGCATCGCCGCGCGATCGCTGCACGAGTGCCTGACGCTGCAGCTCAAGGACGCCGGCCTCGTCGGCACGCTCTCCGAGCGCGTCGTGCGCGAGCACTTCCAGGAGCTGACCTCACATCGCTGGGTCGACATCGCGCGCAAGGTCGGGTCCACTCCCGCCGAGGTGCAGGCGGCCGCCGACGAGATCGCCAAGCTCAACCCCAAGCCCGGCCGCGCGTACTCCGAGGGCGGCGACAACTACGTCGTGCCCGACCTCATTGTCGAGAAGATCGACGGCGAGTACCTCGTCTTCATCAACGACGCGAACCTGCCGCGCCTCAAGCTGAGCCGCGCCTACCAGGAGATCGCCCGCGACAAGAAGAAGTTCGATGGCGAGAACAAGGAGTTCATCACGAGCCGCCTCAGCGCCGCACAGTGGCTCATCCAGGCCATCGAGCAGCGCCGCCAGACGATGCTCAAGGTGATGCACTTCATCGTCGACCGGCAGCGCGAATTCTTCGAGAAGGGCGTGCAGGGGCTCCGGCCGCTGACGCTGCGCGAGGTCGCCGAGGCCATCGGCATGCACGAGTCGACCGTCTCGCGCGTCACCAACGAGAAGTTCGCGCAGACGCCGCGCGGCGTGCTGCCGCTCAAGTTCTTCTTCTCCAGCGGCATCAAGAGCAGCGACGGCGAGGACGTCTCCGCGCGCGGCATCCGCGCGACGATCGAGAAGCTGGTGTCGGAGGAGGATTCCAAGAACCCGCTCACCGACCAGGCCCTCGTCGAGATCCTCGAGCGGGACGGCGTGCAGATCGCGCGCCGCACCGTGGCCAAGTACCGCGACCAGTTGGGCGTGCTCCCCGCGCGCATGCGAAAGCGACTCTGACCCGCCGGACCACCAGATGACCGCCGTCACCACCGGCTCGCGCACGACGACCGCCGCGCACTCCGCACGCCCCCGCGTCTCCGTGCTCGTCCCCGCCAAGGACGAGGCCGAGAACCTGCCGCTGTTCATCGGGCTCTGCGACGAGGTGTTCGGCCAGGAGGAGGTCGGCTACGAGGTCATCGTCATCGATGATGGCTCGACCGACGACACCCCGGCCGTGCTCGAGGCCCTCGAACTGCGCTACCCGTTCCTCCGCAGCGTGCGCCACCGCGCGCGCCGCGGCATCGCCGACGCGCTGCGCACCGGGTACCTCACGGCGCGCGGCGAGGTGCTCGTGTTCTATCCCGCCGACCTCCAGTTCAAGCCCGAGGACATCCCGCGCCTCGTCCGTCCGATCCTCGCCGGCGAGAGCGACATGGTAACGGGCTTCAAGGAAGGCGCGTATGAGAAGGCGTTCGTCTCGAAGATCTACAACGGCCTCTCGCGGGCGCTCTTCGACGTGCCGGTGCGCGACCTGAACAACGTGAAGGCGTATCGTCGCGAGATCATGGACGACCAGCCCGTGCGGCCGGACTGGCACCGCTACATGATCGTGCTCGCGCACGCTCGCGGGTACACGGTGACCGAGATCCCCGTGCCGCTCTATCCGCGCAACGCCGGCAAGTCGAAGTTCGGCCTCAGTCGCATCCCCATCGGCGTGCTCGACATGCTCGCCGTCTGGTTCGAGCTCCGCTTCGGCAAGAAGCCGCTGCTCGCGTTCGGCACGCTCGGCGCGGCGCTCTTCGCCCTCGGCGTTCTCGCGGGCATCACGGCCGTCATCGTCCTGCTCGTCTCGGGCGCCGGCGTGCGCTGGGTGTGGACCATCATCCAGACCTGCCTGCTGCTCGGCTCCATCTTCTTCGCCACCGGGTTGCTCGGCGAGCAGATCGCCGTCACCCGGGCCGAACAGCGTGAGCTTCGGCGGCTCCTCGACGAGGTGCAGCAGGAACGTCGCGGACGATGAGCGCCCTCAGGCTGCTCTTCGTCACGCACGCCTACCCGCGTCACTCCGAGGACGGAGCGGGAAGTTTCCTGCACCGGCTGGCGGTGGCGCTGCGCGCCGGCGGCTGCGAGTTGCGCGTGCTGGCGCCCTCAGGGGAGGGGCTCGAGCCCGCGAGCGAGATCGACCACATCCCCGTGCGCCGGTTCCGCTATGCGCCGCGCGGCATGGAGACGCTCGCCTACAGCGGCACGATGGCGGAGCAGGTGCTCGGCTCGCTGCGCGGCAAGGGCGCGCTGGCCGGCCTGCTCGCGGCCGGCGCCGTGGCCGTGAGCCGCACCATCGATGACTTCAAGCCGGACATCGTACACGCGCACTGGTGGTTCCCGGCCGGCGTGCTGGCGACGGGCGGGGCCGGCAGCACGCCGATCGTCACCACGATGCATGGGTCCGATGTGCGCC
>DATLLD010000116.1:0-7679 GCA_035538035.1 Gemmatimonadaceae bacterium
GCCGACGCCTATGCCTCCGAACAATGCTCCGCGGGCGCTGCCTCCGGTGCCGGCGCCGACGCCCCCGACCGCGATGCCGCGCAGGCTGCCGCCCGCGCCCACTCCCACGCCGCCGACCGCGATGCCCCGCACGTCGCCGCCGGCGCCCACGCCGACGCCGCCGAGTGAGATGCCGGAGAGCGTGCTGCCCGCTCCGGCACCGATGCCGCCGATGTTGAGACCGTGCAGGTCCTCCGACGCGCCTACGCCCAAGGCGCCCACGCTCGCTCCGGAGATGTTTCGCGCGCCGGTCATCGGGAGGCCGAGCGCGAGGCCTCGCACGGTGCCTTCGTACGGCTCGTCTCGCGGCGTCCAGATCGTCACGTTCACGCCGCGCACGAGCTCGAGATCGCGATCACGGAAGTTCAGCCGCAGTCCGTCCACCCGCGGGTAGTTGCCGATGGAGATATGGCGCACGGGAGTGCCCCCGTCTCCCGGCTCCTTCTCCTGGGCACCGAGCGCTGCTGGCGGCGTGAACAGCACTGCGGTCGCGACGACGAAGCCGAAGCACTGAACATTTCGTCCGAGAATGGCGGCGCGCGTCCTTTCCGGCGAGGCGCCGAAGCGTATCGAAGTCATCACTGATGTCGGGTCGAGGGTGGTGGTCCCCCCGCCTACGCTCGTGTACGGGTCAAGTTTCGGCCAGCGCCCGCATCGCGCGGCGCAGGAGTGCGCCCGCCATGGTGACCTTGTACTCGGTGCCCGCCAACGGCGACGTGTCGTAGAGCGCCCGCTCGGCCAGCGCGTCGATGCTCTCCTCATCGAGCTCGCCCGACCCGACATCCTCGGCGACGGAACTCGAGAGGACCCACGGGCCGAGTCCCACACCACCGAGCACGAGGCGCACCTCGCCATCCGCGCGTCGCGCCGCCGCGCACGACACGAGCGCAAAATCCCACGCTCCTCGCTGCATCAGCTTCTCCCAGAAGTGCGCTCCACCGGCCGCCGCGGACGGAAGTTCCACCGCCGTGATGAGCTCTCCCGCCTCCAGCGCGACCTCGGCGCGGGGGTTCGACGCCGCGCCGGCGTAGAGCCGGTCGACTTCCACTGTCCGCACTCCGGCTACCGACGAGATCTCCACCGTCGCGCCAAGCGCCGCGAGCGCCACCGCCGGATCTGACGGATGCACGGCCCGGCAAGTGCCGTCGTCGAGGATTCCGTGATACTGGTGCTCGCCCTCGACGGCCGCGCAGCCGCTGCCGCCGTTCTTGAAGCAGGCCACGCCGCGCCGGAGGTACCAGCAGCGAGGGCGCTGCGCCAGGTTGCCGCCGATCGTCCCCATGTTCCGGAGCGCGGGCGTGCCGACGCTCGCGCAGGCCTCGGCGAGGAGCGCAAATCCGTCGCGCACGGCCGCGTGCGCCGCGATGTCTGCGATCCGAGCGGCCGCGCCGATCCGCAGCGAGCCGTCCGGTCGCCGCACGATCTCGTCCAGCCCCGGGATGCCCCTCACGTCCACGACGCGCTCAGGCGCCGCCAGCCCCTCGTCGATCCAGACAAGGAGGTCCGTACCACCGGCTATCGGCAGCGCGCGGCCGTTCGGCAGGGACACCGAGGCGAGCGCGGCCGCGAGTGTCGTTGGGCGTTCGTACGCGAAGCCGCTCATATTTCCCGTGTGCCGACAAGGATGATGGTAGCCCTCCGCGCCCCCCGTGCCGCCGTCCTGCTTGCGACGTTGGTCATGGCGGTGGTGATGTGCCCCGGAGCGCTCATGGCGCAAGCTGCCGAGGAACTGTCGCAGGAGCAACTGCCCCAGAGAACGCACAAGGCGCTCGTCGACAGCGTGCGGCCGTACCTGGTGTTCGCGCCCCGGCACGAGACCTGGTTCGTGGCCACCAGCCGGGCCAAGCGGATGCTGCTCGACATCGGCCGCGTGGACCTCGAGGTGCGCCGTGACAGCGCGCTCGCAGCGGCGTACCGCGAAGCCGTCGCTGCCGCGTCCCCGGTGCCTCCGGGGAGCACCTTCCTGCTGCGCGGGCCATGGGGCCTCGAGCGAGTTCGCGCGGACTCGGTCGACACCTGGAACGGCCGCATCGTACTCGTGCTCGAGGGTTCGGCGGCGATGGATTCCGCCGCAGTTGGTCGCGCGGCTGTCGTCGCCAGCGCGCACATCGAGCCGGTCGCGGAGGCGCAGTCGCGGGAGTCGAGGTCGCCAGCCCCATTGCCCACCACTACGCCACGTTGCGACCGCGCCCCGGTCATTGGCGAGCGCGCCGCGCGCGTCCAGGCGGTGCGGGATTCGCTCGAGTTCGCCATGCGCGGCGAGGGGATGCCCATCTACGAGCGGCTGGCCCGCCGCGTGACGGCGTCATCGTCGCACGTCACCGGCTGCTTCGGCGACGCGCGCGTGGCGCTCGCGGTGAGCCTGCGTTCGGCCAACAGCGAGTGGACGCGTGAGCGGATGGTGCTCGTGGACACGCTGGGGCGTGTGCTCCCGCTCAAGGTCGAGGACTTCCGCTTTCGAGCGCACGACCTGCTTCATGCGCTGGACGCGGACGGCGACGGCATCGATGACCTCGCCGCGATCGGTCGCACCTTCCTCGCCGGCGGCACGACCGTGATGCGCTACGATCCGAAGGCGCGGCGCCTCGTTCGCCTCGCAGCAGGATTCAGTTGGGAGAACCGCTAGGCGATGGCGCCGACGCCTTCGGCTTGGGCGTCGCGAGCGTGAAGACCACCCAGTCGCCGAGCTTGCGTCGCGACTTTCCGTTGACGCGGTCGAGATCCTCCACCGGGACGAAGCTCACCACCGCCATGCGCGACTCGGGCAAGCGGCGCCGCACGCGTGCCGCGGTCCCCATGCGGTAGTCCGAGTGGAAGGAGCCGTTGGCATGCACGACGAGCGCAGCGTGCGTCGTGCCCGCCGCCACGACCGCCTCGGCCATCGTCTCGTCCTTGACGCACTGTGCCTCGTAGAAGCGCTGGACCATCGCCTTGACCTGGTCGGGCGTCATCTGCACGCCATGACCGCTCATGTCACCCATCGTCGCGGCGAATCGCTTGGCGTAGTCGTCGTGTGGGCAGCTCAGGTCACGTGCGACCAACGCGCGATCGTCTGAAGGCAGCGAATCGACCGCGCCGAGACCGCGGCGCGAGACCACCTGCGCGAGCCGCCGCGGGACGTTGCCGGCGATCACCGGCCAGTTGTGCGCCTTGGCGTATTCGACCATTGGCCGGTAGTCGGCGCGGTAATTGGGCCAGGGTCGTGCGCCGGCGAGGAAATCGGCCTCGGGGATGGCGCCGGCAAGGTAGGAGTCGAGCAGCGGCTGAACATCGCGTTCGAACATCTCGAGTGCCAGGACGATCGGACCCTCTCGACGGCGGTCGAGTCCCTCGAGGGTCGCAGCCTGCAGGCGGTGCGTCCGGGTGTCATCATGCTGTTCGCCCAGGAAGACGACGTCGGCCTGGGCGAGCGCGGCGAGCATGGTCTCGAAGTCGCTGAAGCGATTCTGCTTTGTGTCGAAGACGCGATGAGGGACGTAACTCTCCACCAGTATCGACGCTGGGATCGAGTCTTGGGCGTCGCTCCCCGTGGGGGCAACGGCAGCGATGGCGATTGACAGCGAAGCAACGTAGAAATAGCGAGGCATTATTGCTTTAGAAATTATGTCCACGTGCACTAACTGGCCGACTGTCACCGCAAAAGCATATATATAGCCGTAACTATTCCTACAATCACCATACCAGTGAGATCCACGAGCAGTCGTCTACACGAGGAAGCGGCAGACGAGCTGGCGAGGCTCGACGTGGTCGCAGGCTCCGCCCCGGCAGCGTTCGCGGTCGCACTGCGCCTGTCCGCGATCGCCAACCTCGCCGAACTCGCCGAACTGGCTGCCCCCGCCATCGCACTTGGCGCAGCGAATCCAAGGGACGCAACGGACAAAGGTACGCGCGCACTCGTCACGGCGTTCGGACAGGAAGCCCTCGAGCAGTCGCACCCACGGCTCGCGGCCTGGCACCGCTTTGTCGAGCACGAGGAGCGCCACGCGCGCGGAGGCCTGCATCTCACCCGCGCGAGCTTGGGGCGCGCGCCCAATGCCCGCGCCGTGCCGCAGGCGGGCGTGCGGCAGACGGGCGTGGGGAGTACGGGCGTGGGGCGTACGGGCGTGGCGCAGGTGGGCGTCGCGTCGGCGGAGGCCGCTCTCGCCGCCACACTCGATTCTGCACTCCGAAGCAGCCACCCGCGCACCAGCGCACTCGAGCGCGCGCTCGCCGCCTCGGCCGCGATTCCCGACCGCGCCACCTCGGAGGTTGCCGCAGCCCTCATCCTCTGTGCCGAAGGACGAACGGATCGGCTGCGGTTGCTGCCATTTGCCATGGTGCCGGAAAGCGAGCGCGTCGCGGCCCTCGTCGAATGGCACGGTGGCAACGACGTGCCCTGGACCATGCTCGCTCTCGGAGCGCTCGCATCGTACGCGCGGTTGCGACGCGGGGCGCTCCAGCGTTCCGTCGCCAGCATGCCGGCCGAGGACGCGCTGCTCGATCCGCTCCGCCGCGCGGCGATAACGGCGCGCCGCGCTCTCGCGTTACTCCGAGTCGAACTCGCCGTGACGACGCCTGCTCTGGCGGAGGCACTGGAACTCTCCCGTCCCGCCGCCGGCGATGCGCTGGAACGGCTCGCGGGTCTCGGTCTCGCCACCGAGGTCACCGGTCGCCAGCGCGACCGGGTCTTCGCCTACACGGCGGCCTTGAGCGTCGCCACATCGCCGCGGTCCTGAGCCGCGACGCGCTCGACCATCCCTGTGATCTCCTCGAGGATGCTCTGCCCGCGGTCGCGAGCGTACCAGCGCCGCAGTTCACGGTACCGTGCGTCCTTCTCCATCGCCTGCGCCTCGGCACCCGTGGCCCACTCCTGCAGCGCCTGCGGTCGCGGGCCCCACCACGCGCGCTCGACATAGGACTCGTCGAGCAGCAGCACCACGGGGATCGACCGCGACTTCCCGTTCGTGAGATGCTGGTCCATCAGGTCGAGATTCTCGTCTCGCGCGATGATTCGCATGTCCAGGTTGCTCGACGAGATGGCCAGGGCATCCACCCACGGCACGATGTTGACGGCGTCGCCGCACCAGTCCTCGCTCAGCACGAGGAAATGCCACTGACGTCCGGTGCGCTCGATGCGCGCCGCGTACTCCGTGGGCGGGTTCGCACGAGCACGCACGCTGCCATAGAGGTCCACGTTTGACTTCGCCACGGCGACCATCTCGTCGAACGAGAGGCCGCTGCGGAATCGCTTTTCGAGTGAGGGCATGATCTCAATGTCACAATGTCATGGTGGGCATGGTATCGTCGAATCACCCACCGTGTCTCAGAGGAATCCCTGCGCCGACTTGTCCGTTCCGCTGCGGGATCACTTTGGGACATTCGTGACGACGCACGCGACGCACTCGTTTCCCAGGTATGAGACTCTTCAGCTGTGCGCGCGTCGCGCTCCTCGTCGTCTCTGTCGGTGTCTCCGGTTGCCTGCCCGGAGCGCGCGCCCCGCGGGCGATGACGGACGCCGAGTACCTCCGGTCGCGCGAGTTGATGGTGCCGGTGCACGGCGTCTCGCGTCGTCAGCTGCGGGACACCTACAGCGCCCCGCGCGGCGGCGGCCGCGCGCACTTGGCGCTGGACATCCTGGCGAAGAAGGGCACTCGCGTCGTCTCGGCGGATGACGGCGTGGTGCTGCGTGTCACGACGAACGAACTCGGCGGCCGCGTCATCTACATCGCGGACCCCAACCGGCGATTCGTGTACTACTACGCGCACCTCGACAAGTGGGTGTATCCGCTCAAGGAGGGACAGCGCGTCAAGCGCGGCGAGCTCCTCGGCTCCGTCGGCACGACCGGGAACGCGCCGAAGAACGCCCCTCATCTACATTTCCAGCTCATGCGGATGCCGGCGAGCCGCCAGTACTGGAGTGGCCCGCCGGTGAACCCGATCCCGTATCTCAGGAAGAAAGGACGAGCACGATGACCGCGATGACCGGAAAGGAGCGCGCCGAACTGCGCGCCGAATGCAATCGCCTAAAGCCGACGGTGCACGTCGGGCACGAGGGCGTGACGCCGGCGCTGGCCACCGCTCTCGATGACGCCCTGCGTACGCGTGAGTTGGTGAAGGTCGCGCTCAACAAGTCCGCCGACGTCTCGGCGAAGGAAGCGGCGGCGACGCTGGCCGGCCGCGTGCGCGCGGAGGTGATCCAGGTGATCGGCAGGACGGCGACGCTCTACCGGCACAACCCCGAGCTCAAGCAGAAGGCGGGCTCACTGCCTCCCTGGCGCGTCTGAGCTCAGACGTTCTTCAGGGCACGTTGCTCGTCCGCAGTGAGTTCAGCGCGGCCAGCACTCGCCAGGGCGTCAGCGGCAACTCCAAGACTTCCACGCCAATCGCATCGGCCACCGCGCCGGCGATGGCCGCCGCCGTGGGGATGATCGCCGGCTCCGCGATCCCCCGCGCGCCGACGTGGTTCGCCGCCGGATCTGCGCCACCCAAGAACCAGCCTTCGATCACCGGGATGTCCTGCATCGTCGGCACCTTGTAGTCGTGCATCCCGACGTTGAGCGGAAGCCCGAGCCGTTCGTCCAGTGCGCGTTCCTCGAACAGGGCGAAGCCGAGACCCTGGATGATCCCGCCCTCGAGCTGCGACTCCGCCAGCGTCGGGTTGATGATGCGCCCCGCGTCGTGCACCGCCACGATCCGAACGACGCATACGATGCCTGTCTCGATGTCCACCTCGACCTCGGCGAACTGCGCGCCCGTCGTCACGATGCCGGCAGCTTGGGGATTCGGTCCCCGTGAGCCGTGGCCCTGGATCATGACGTTGCCGAGCTTCGCAGTGATCTCGCCGAAGCTCATCGAACGGTCGCTGTCGCGCACGATCGCACGGCCCTCGCTCAGGTCGATCGCCGACGCGCTCACGCCGAGCAGGCCGGCCGCCGCAT
Organism: Gemmatimonadaceae bacterium; assembly: GCA_035538035.1. Lineage (GTDB taxonomy): Bacteria > Gemmatimonadota > Gemmatimonadetes > Gemmatimonadales > Gemmatimonadaceae > Pseudogemmatithrix. The sequence continues at coordinate 6,957 of DATLLD010000116.1, forward strand.
CCAGAAGCGCCGAGCGTGCATCCTCCGCGGCCATGCGCACGGCGGGCGTCAACGATGCCACGGTCATCGAACCCCACGAGTTGCCAGCGTAGGGTCCGCTCGCCGTGTCGCCGATGATGGCACGCACCTGGCCGAGGCTGTGCCCGAGCGTCTCGGCGGCTACCTGGGCGAGGATCGTGCGCGTTCCCGTGCCGAGGTCCTGCGAGCCGGCGAGCACGTCGGCCGAGCCGTCGGTGTTGAGCCGAACGGTCGCATAGCAGGGCGGCCCGCCGCCGGTCGACCAGACCTGCGCGGCGACGCCAAAGCCGCGCCGGAGGTTCGCCGAGCCAGATGACGCTGCTTTCTTGCGTGCGGGCGCATCGATCTGCGTGGGACTGGGTGCTTCCTTGCCTGTTCTCCGCCAGCCGAACTTCACCGCGCCTTCCTCGTAGCACTCGAGCAGCCGATTGCCGGTGTAGGGCCGTCCCTTCTTCTGGTCGCTCGCTGCGAAGTTCCGCCGCCGCAGCTCGAGCGGGTCCATGTCGAGCGCCTTCGCCAGCGCGTTCATCGCCATCTCGAGCCCGACCGCACCTTCCACATGCCCGGGCGCGCGGAACGCCGCCATCGCGCCGGAGTTCACGTACGCGAACGTCTCGCGCGTGCGCACGTTGGGGCACGCGTAGAGTTCGTGATAGATCTCGCCCGGACCACCCTCCCATCCGCCGACGTCACCATCACTCGCGA
>DATLLD010000117.1:0-6177 GCA_035538035.1 Gemmatimonadaceae bacterium
CGCGCACAAGGCGCAGTCGGTCGGCCACGTCACCGCCGGTTCGGTGCTCGGCTCCGACGCGTTCTTCCCGTTCCGCGACGGCGTGGAACAGGCCGCCAAGGCCGGCGTGACGGCGATCGTGCAGCCGGGCGGCTCCGTGCGTGACGAGGAAGTGATCGCGGCGGCGAACGAGCACGGGATCGCGATGGTGTTCACGGGACAGCGGACGTTCAGGCACTAACGGTCACTCCCACCTGCTTCCTGCCACCGCCCCACCTGCTACTTTATGCCCATGGCTGCCGCCGAACTCGACTACCGACCGTCCTACCTCGCTGCCGCTGTCGCGGGTGGACTGACCTTCCTGCTCTACTTGCTGACCCTCTCGCCCGAGACGGCGATGTGGGACACCAGCGAGTACATCGCCGCGGCGTACACGCTCGGCTTGCCCCACCCGCCCGGCAACCCGCTCTTCGTGCTGATCGGGCGGGTCTTCACGATCCTGCCGATCGCGCCGTCAATCGCCATGCGCATCAACCTGCTGGCGGCGGTCTCGAGTGCCGTCTCGGCGGCGATGTGGTTCCTGATCACCGAGCGGGTGCTCGTGGGCTGGTTCGCGGAGCGGTGGCAGCGCATCGTCGGCGGCGCGCTCGCCGTGCTGATCGGCGCTACCGCGTTCACCGTCTGGAGCCAGTCGGTCGTCAACGAGAAAGTCTACACCGTGTCGCTGGTCGGGCTCGCGATCATGGCGTGGCTCACCGTGCGCTGGTGCGACGACCCGGATGGCCCCAAGGCCGACCGGCTGCTCGTGCTGATCGCGTACATCGCCGGACTCGGGTATGCCAACCACATGGCGGGCATGCTCGCCGTGCCGGCCGTCGCCATCGCGGTGCTCATCCGCCGCCCCGCGACGCTGCTCCGCTGGAAGCTGATCCTCCTCACCGCCCTCGCCGTGTTCGTTGGCGGCAGCTCGTTCGCCACGCAGCCCATCCGCGCGGCGCACAATCCGCCCGTCAATGAAGGCGAGCCGACCGCGTGCCGCGACGGCATCGCCATCGGCTGCACCTTCTCGCAGGGCACCTACGACGCGTTCATGTACAACTTCAACCGCGGCCAGTACGGCAAGCCGCAGTTGACCCAGCGGCAGGCGCCGTTCAGCGCCCAGGTCGGCATGTGGTGGCTCTACTTCAAGTGGCAGTGGCTGCGCGACGCACACGGCGCGAACCCGGGACTCCAGGGTTCGCTGGCCGCGATCTTCCTCGTGCTCGGCCTGCTGGGCGGATGGGTGCACTACAGGCGTGACCCTCGAAGTTTCGCGTTCTTCGGGCCGTTGATGTTCACGCTCACGCTGGGACTCATCTACTACCTGAACTTCAAGTATGGCGCGTCGCAGGCGCCGGATCTCGCGGGGACGGTGGATCGGGAGGTCCGCGACCGCGACTACTTCTACTTGTGGAGCTTCTCGGCGTGGAGCGTCTGGGCGGCGCTCGGGCTCGTCTATGTCTGGGAATCGATCGCGGCCGTGATCGGCAGCGAGTCCACGCGCGTCGGCACCGAGACCTTCGACCTGCCGACGAAGAGGAGCTGGCTCATGTCCTCGCCGGTCCTCCTGATCGCGTTCATCCCGCTCTTCGGCAACTGGCAGGCCTCGTCGCGCGCGGGCGAGACGGACACCGCCGACTTCGCCATCGACCTGCTCAACTCGGTCGAACCCTACGGCATCCTCGTCACCGTCGGCGACAACGACACCTTCCCGCTCTGGTACGCGCAGGAAGTGCTCGGCGTGCGCAAGGACGTGACCGTCGCCAACACGTCGCTGCTCAACACTGACTGGTACACGCGCCAGCTCATCCGGCGTCCGGTGTTCGAGTACGACGAGGCGGCGGGACCGGCGGCTTACCGGGGCAAGCAGTGGGAGAAGCCGGCCGGACCGGTGCTCAAGATGAGCCTCGAGGACGCCGATCGCGTGCCGCTCGGCACCGAGCTCACGCAGCCGCAGGTGTTCGTGAAGGGCAACATCCGGGCGACGCTCACGCCGCGCTTCCTCGCGCGCGCGGACATCCTCGTGCTTCGCATGCTGCTCGACAATGACGTGCGCACCATGCACTTCAGCCGCACCTCGGCCAACCTTGCCGAGGAACTCGGGCTCGGCGCGTACGTCGTCACGCAGGGCATGGCGCGCAAGATCATGCCCGACTCCGTGCGCGAGAGCGAGAACATCGTCCGCGTGCCGGGCGAGGGCTTCGTGGACGCGGCGCGCACCGAGGCGCTCTGGCGCGAGTACCGTTCCCCCGCGTCGCTGATCGAGAAGGGCGACTGGATCGACTATCCGTCGCGCGGCATCCCCTTCCTCGTGCTGAACACCGGCATCGTGACCGCCGAGGCACTGGCTCGCGTGGGCAAGGGCGCGGCGTCGGACAGTGTGCTCGCGACGGCGCGGCAGGTGGGCATCGCGACCCGCTTCGGCGACATCGTCGGGGAATCGATCCCGGCCCCGCCGCCGATCCCGAGCGGTGATTCCGCGGCGCGCGTGCCGGTGCCCGTCCGGACGCCGTGACGCTCCTGACCGAATGACGAAGGCCCGGCGGAACTCCGCCGGGCCTTCGTTGCTTCCTGTGCGCGGTCGCGCTCAGCTCACGGAGAGCGAGTCCATCCAACTGCGGGTCGCCGCGAACTCCACCGCCATCTTCCTCACCGCCTCCGGCAGGCCGCTGGCGTCCGCACCGCGGCCGGCCAGTTCGGCGTCGGCGCAGGCTTCGCCGAACGGCAAGGCGCCCAACTGGCGGGCGCTTGACTTCAGCGTGTGTGCGATCTCGCCCGCCGTGGCAAAGTCGCCGGAGGCGGCCGCCTCCTCGAGCCGCGCGAGTTGCGCCTCCGCGAAGCGCACGAACGTCCCCATCATCGCGGTGAGGAGCTCATCGTCTCCAATGGCGCGGATCTCTGCGACAGCGCTGCGGGCGTGGTCGGGGATGTCCATTCTCCAAGATACAAGGACCGGTCCAAGAGCGTTGAAGCGACGCGGTTTCGGAGGATCGGAAAGTCCGCCCGTCCCCCTCCCGGAGGCAAGGAGCGGCCCCCTGTCCGGCAAAAGAAAGACCGCGACCGCGCAAAGCGCGGTCGCGGTCAACGTTCGGCGACCCGGGGCGCTGGTTCAGCGCGTCAGGCGGTACTTCAGGCCGAGCTGGAAGAACAGGTCCGACTGCCAGCGGTAGTAGACGTCCGCCTTGTACTTGTACAGATACGTGGTGCCCTGGGCGTAGTAGCTGAGGGGGCTCGACTTCGGCAGGTACTCGACGCCGAAGGCACCCTTGCCCGCGATGCCGTTGTACGTGTCAAAGTCGGCGTCGTCGGCGTTGCTGACCGTCACGCCGCCAAGCCCGAGCGCGAGGTACGGAGCGAGGCCGTTCTCGAGCGGTGCGCGGAAGTGACCGTCAACGCCATAGAACATACGGTCCATGTTCTTGCCGTCGATGATCGCCGTGATGCCTTCGGCTTCGGCGGGTGAGTAGTCGACGGTCAGGCGGAACCCGAGGTTCGGGTTGATTTGAGTGCCCACGCCGCCGCCCACGGTGTAGCTGCTCTTGAGGCGAGCGGTCTCGTTCGCGTCGAGATCGCGCATGACCGAGGCCGAGCCGGCCGTGCCGAAGATGTTGATCGTCGGCTTCTTGCTCTCACCCGTGTCGCCGTACTGGGCCGAGACCGTGGCCGGCACGACCAAGGCCAGGACCAACGCCGCGCAAGCGGCTGACTTTACACGCAACATCGACTTCCTCCGTATGCTGTTTTCCCGTCTGTCGCGACACAGGTGCCGATACGACGAGCTATTGACCGAACGGAACGACAGACGTTACATACCTACTGGTAGGTATGTCAAGCACGGCTCGGGGCATTCGCGGCTATAATCCGACTGGACGCTTGTGTCACCTGCGCGAGGAGAGTGGATGATCGGTTCGCATGACCGTACCAGCTCGCCCGAGGGCGCCGACGCAGGCCCCCGCTCGCGCGAACGGCACTCACCCGAGGTGCGCCGCGCCGAGATCCTCGACGGCGCGCTCGCCGTCTTCTCCGAACGCGGTTACGCCCGCGCGACCCTCAACGACGTCGCCGAACGCATCGGTGTGACCAAGGGTTGCGTCTATCATCATTTCAGCTCCAAGGAGGAACTCCTCGTCGAGCTGATCCGCGACCGCACCATCGGCGCCATGCAGGCGGCCAAGGAACGCCGCGAGGCCAACGGCTCCGAACCCGTGCTCGCCGACGAGCTCGAGGGCATCTGGAAGCACTACGAACAACCGGGCCAGACCGAGGTCGCCATGCTCGCCATGAGCGAACTTGCCAAGATCCCGGAGGGCGGCAAGTTCCTGTTTGACGAGGTCCTCGTGCGCTCGCGCGCTCCCCTGCGCCGTGCCCTTCTTGACGCGAGTCCGGCCGGCGTCTCCTCACTTGAGGAGAGCGAGCGTGCCGCGATCGTCATCCCGTTGATGGTGATGGGTGTGGCCATCGGCATGCGGCTCTTTCGCACGCTCGACCCCATCACCTATTCGGCCGCCGAGGTTCGTCAGCTCGGCAAAACCGTGTCCGCGCTGCTCCAGCGAGGCGCCGGCGGCGGGACCGCCTGAGCATCCCGCGGCCATTCCCGCATGAACGACAGACCTTTCCCCACATGAGCGATATCGAATGAGCGCCCCCGTCCCGCCCGCACCGACCACACCCGAGGAATCGCGAAAGCGCATCCACGAGGCGCTCCTGGCCGCCCGTCGCGTGGCCGTCGGCACGCACGCCGGCGAGGAGGTGCGGGTCCGGATGATGCACCCCGGCGCCTGGATCCCCGACGACCCCACGGCACGACCGCTCGTCTACCTCGCGTCACTCAAGAACGACCCCAAGGTTCGCGAGATCTCGACGCGTCCCGAGATCGCGCTGCTCCTGCACGAGTCGCCGGATGGCGAGGAGAACTCGAGCTGGGAGATGGAGGTCACCGGCCGCGCCGAGATCGTGCGCGACGCCGGCGAACGCGAGCGCGCCAAGACCGCGACCAAGCGTACCTCGTCGATCGTACAGTACCTCGACTCGGTCGGGCAGTCCGACCTGCTGGCCTTCGTGCGCGTCACGCCGCGTTTCATGAAGCACCGCGTCTTCGGTGAGATCGTCGCGGGCCGGCCGCCGTCGATCCTCGAGTTCAAGGAAACGGCCGCCGACAAGCCGGGCGACCTCGCGCTGCTGCGCCGCCGCTTCGGCGTCATGAAGGAGACGGTGCGCTGGGCCTCGCTGACCATCAGCGCGGCGTCCGTCGCAGTCGGCGCCGCAGCCGCGTTCCTGGTCACGGGCACCGTGCACTGGGGCTGGGCGATCCTCACGCTCATCGCCGCCGTCGCGCTGCAGGCCTGCACCAACATCAAAAACGATCTCGACGACCAGCTCACCGGCGCCGACGACCTCAACCGCACCCCCGTGCTCGGCCTCACCGGCGGGTCGCGCGTGATGCAGCGCGGGCTCGCCACGCGCGCCGACCTGCTGGACGGCATGCTCGGCACCGGCCTGCTGAGCGCCGCCATCGGCCTCTACTTCGCGCTCGGAGGCCGCCCCGGCGTCATCCTGTTCGGGCTCGCTGGGCTCTTCATCGGGTTCGTCTACACCGGCCCGCCGCTCCGTCTCGCCAATCGCGGCCTCGGCGAGCTCGCCGTCGCGCTCGCGTTCGGCGTGGGCATCGTCTGCGGCAGCGCGTACGTGCAGGCCGGCTTCGTGCCGATGGTCGCGCTCGCGGCCGCCGTGCCGGTGTCCGTGCTCGTGGCGCTCATCCTGTTCATCAATGGCTTCCAGGATGCACCCAGCGACGGAGAGGTCGGCAAGCGCACGATGATCGTGCGGCTCGGCCGCGAGCGAGCAAGCCGCCTATACCCGGCGATCGTCGCGCTCTCCGCGGCGACGCTCGTGGCACTCGTCGCGCTGGGCGCGCTCCCGCGCCTCTCGCTGCTGGGCCTCGCCGGCTTCCCGCTGTTCCTTCGGGCGGCGGCGGTCGTGCGCCGCAACTACGACTTGCCGATGGAACTCGTGCCGGCCAACGCGTACACCATCGTCGGTCACCTCGCGAGCACGCTCGCGATCGCCATCGGCCTCACGTGGGCGGGCGTCGGCGGCGGCTGGAACGCTGGCCTGCTCGCGCTGGCTGCTGCGGGCGTGCTGGTGATCGTCTACTACAAC
>DATLLD010000118.1:0-6370 GCA_035538035.1 Gemmatimonadaceae bacterium
CCGCAGGGCAGAGAGGTGCTCGACCGGCTGGTGCGTCGGGCCGTCCTCGCCGAGTCCGATGGAGTCGTGCGTGAAGACGTAGATCGCCTGCTGCCGCATCAGCGCCGCGAGGCGGATGGCGGGGCGCATGTAGTCAGCGAACACAAGGAAGGTGCCGCCGTCCGGGATGATGCCGCCATGCAGCGCCATGCCGTTCATGATGGCGCCCATGCCGTGCTCGCGGATGCCGAAGAAGAAGTTGCGGCCGCCGCGCTGGCCCGGTTGGAAGGCGGGAGCGCCCTTGATCGTCGTGAGGTTCGAGCCCGCGAGGTCGGCGGAGCCGCCGATCAGCTCGGGGATGCCGGCCGCCAACGCGTTCAGCGCCACGCCCGACGCTGCGCGCGTGGCCACGTTGCCATTGCTCGCGTCGAACTCCGGCACGGCGCGCTCCCACTGCGCCGGCAGGTCGCCATGCCAGCGGCGGCCGAGTTCCTTGGCCTCCGACGGGAAGCTCTTCGCGAAGTCGGCGAAGCGCCGCATCCACTCGGCCTGCAGGTTGACGCCGCGCTCCTTGGCGAGGCGCCAGTGTTCGAGCGCCGCCGCGGGCACATGGAACGGCTCGGTGCTCGGCCAGCCGTACTTCACCTTCGTGAGCGCGATCTCGTCCTTGCCGAGCGGCTCGCCGTGGGCCTTGGCGGTGCCGGCGCGGTTGGGTGAGCCGAAGCCGATGACGGTGCGCGTGATGATCATCGTCGGGCGCTCGGTGTCGGCCTTGGCGGCGGCGATGGCCGTGTCGATCTGCGCCTGGTCGTTGACGTCGGCGATGTGGAGCACCTGCCAGCCATAGGCCTCGAAGCGCTTGGCGGTATCGTCGCTGCTCGAGAGGTCGAGGTTGCCGTCGATCGTGATGCGGTTGTCGTCGAAGAAGCCGATCAGCTTGCCGAGCTTCTGGTGACCGGCGAACGACGCGGCCTCGTGCGAGATGCCTTCCTGCATGCAACCATCGCCGGCGATGAACCAGGTGTGATGGTCGATCACGCCGTGCCCGTCACGATTGAACAGCGCGGCCATGTGCGCCTCGGCGACCGCCATGCCGACGGCGTTGCCGACGCCCTGCCCGAGCGGACCGGTGGTGGTCTCGATGCCGGGCGTGTGGCCGAACTCCGGATGGCCCGGGGTGCGGCTGCCCCACTGGCGGAAGGCCTTGATGTCGTCGAGCGAGACATCGTAGCCGGTGAGGAAGAGGCTGGAGTAGAGCAGCATCGACGCGTGGCCGGCGGAGAGCACGACGCGGTCGCGATCGGGCCAATGCGGGTCGGCCGGATTGTGCTTGACGTGCCTCGTGTAGAGCGCGTAGGCCAGCGGCGCGAGCGCCATCGGCGTGCCCGGATGCCCGGACTCCGCCGCCTGGACCGCATCCATGGAAAGGGTGCGGATGGTGTTGATGGCGAGCTGCTGGACGTCGAGGTCGGACTGGGACACGCGCTCTCCGGCGGGAATGCTTTTCGGGATGGAAGTCATAGCGAACCCGTAAGTTAGCCGGACCGTCAACCAGCAGTGATTCGACAGTCACAGTGGGCAGGCGTGGGCTGCGTCACTACGCTGGGACACGCCCGGGAAAATCACTATGGCAAGTGGGCAATCCGAACCCCATATTGCCTCGCCCATGACCTCGATGCCGCGGTTCCGCTCGCTGAGTGACCTGGAGAGCCTGCGCTCCCTGGTCGCGAATTTGCGCGAGGCCATCTATATCACAAATGCGCGCGGGGACATCCTCGACGGCAATCCGGCGTTCTTCGCCCTGCTCGGCGTGCGGTCGATCGAGGACATCGTCACGTATGGTGCGAACGAACTCGTCGTCGATCCGTCGCGCCGGATCGCGCAGCTCGAACTGCTCGAGCGCGACGGTTATGTGCGCGACTTCGAGTTGCAGCTGGTGCGGCCGGACGGCGCGCTGCTGACGGTGCTCGACACGGTCTACGCGGTGCAGGACCCCGACACCGGCGAGATGATCTATCACGGCATCCTGGTGGACATCTCGCAGCGCAAGCGGATGGAGGAGGAGCTGCGGCAGCAGAGCATGCGCGATCCGCTCACCGGCTGCTTCAACCGCCGCTACCTCGCGGAGCTCGACGAGTCGCTGAGCCCGTCGGATTCCCCGTGGGGCTGCCTCTTCATCGACGTCGACCATTTCAAGCAGTACAACGACCAGTTCGGCCACCAGATGGGCGACAACACGCTGATCCGCATGAGCCGGTTCCTGATGCGCCAGGTGCGCGCCGAGGAGCCGGTGGTGCGCATCGGCGGCGACGAGTTCGTGATCGTGATGCGCGGCGCGTCGGAGTCGCAGACCATGATGGTGGCGCAGCGCATGCAGTCGGCGGCCCTGCGCACGGCGCCGGTGCCCTTCTCGCTCGGCTGGGCGTGGCGGCAGCCCTCGGAGAGCCTGATGTCGACGGTGCACCGGGCCGACCAGAACCTGCTGGCCGTGCGCGTGATCGAGCGGACGCCGACACGGATCACTGGTGCGGTGATGCGCGAGGACGACCACCGGGGCGGCTGAGCCGGCAGGGATCCGGGGCCGGCGTCCTTCGCCGACGTTCCCCTCGATGTGCAAGTCCGGCGCCCATCGGCGTCTCCTCCGTGACTCTGACCGGGGGATCCCGTGTTCCGTCCGACCTTCGCACACGCTTCACGTCGCGCCGCGCACTTGGCGGCCGCGTTCGTCTCACTGCTCGCCCTCGCCGTGCCTTCGCTGGCGGAGGCGCAGGCGCGCCCGCGCCCGCCGGAGGACTGCGGACGGCGCGAGTGCGTCGCCGCGCCATGCCCGCAGCCGCGGTGCGTGATCACCACCGTGCAGCGAGTGGAGCGCACCGGCCGCGAGGTGCGCGTGACGCTCGAGGGGCGCGTGCTCCGGTATGAGGTCACCGAGCGCTGGACGAACCGCGGCCACATGGTGGGCGAAGCCGACTACGTGCTGCCGCTGCCCAAGGGCGCGGCGTTCGAGGACCTGGCGCTGGAGATCGACGGCGAGCTCGTGACCGGCGAGGCGCTCGATGCCAACAGGGCGCGTCGCGTCTACGAGGAGATCGTGCGCCAGCGGAAGGATCCCGCGCTGGTGGAGTGGATGGGGCTCGGCGTGCTGCGTACGCGGATCTTCCCGATCGCACCCGGCGAGACGCGGACGGTGGTCGTGCGTTTTCGCGCCGTGGCTGAGCGGGAGGGCGACGCGCTGCGGGTGGACGTGCCGGCGCCGCGGGGCAACGGCACTACGGCCAGCGGCACGGCGCTCTCGCTGCGCTGGCCCGCGGGCGAGGCGTTCGGCGAAGCGTGGTCGCCGACGCACCGTGTGGAAGTCTCGCGCGACGGTTCGCGTCGCGTGGCGAAAGTCGAAGATGCGAACGGCACCGTGACGCTCCTCGTTCCCGTGCGCGCCGGCAGTGGCGCGGCGATCAGCATGCTCGCCCACGCGCCGCACACCGGCGAGGGTTACGCACTGATCACGCTCACGCCGCCCGTGCTGCGCCGCGCCGCCGCGGCGCGCGACATCACCTTCGTACTCGACGTCTCGGGCTCCATGAGCGGCGGCAAGCTCGAGCAGGCGAAGGCCGCCGGCCGGCAGCTTCTCAACTCGCTCTCTGCGGGCGACCGGTTCCGACTGATCGCGTTCTCGAACGATGTCGAGGAGTTCCGCGACGGTTGGTCGACCGCGTCGGCGAGCGATCGTCGCGCGGCCGAGCGTTGGCTCCGCGAACTGCGCGCGAGCGGCGGCACGAACATCGGCGGGGCGCTGGAGCGCGCTCTCGAGCCCAGCACGCGCGCGGGGCGCCTGGCGATGGTGCTCTTCATGACCGACGGCGAGCCGACGGTGGGCGAGCGTCGGGGTGAGAAGCTGGCCGCACGGGCCGCCGAACTTCGCGGGGAACGCCGCATCTTCACCTTCGGGCTCGGGGCGGACGTGAACGCGGCGCTGCTCGAGCAGGTGGCGCTCGATGGTGCCGGCACCGCGCACTTCGTGCGGCCGGAAGAGGACGTGGAACGCGTGGTCGGCGTGGTGGCCGAGCGCCTGACGCGGCCGGTGGCGACGGACCTTCGCATTCGCGCCGAGGGCGTGACGCTGCATGCGGTGCAGCCTGCGGGCAGGCTTGACCTTTTCGCGGGGCAGGAACTCGTGGTGCTGGCGCGGTATCGCGGCTCCGAGGAACGCGGCCGCATCACGATCACGGGCAACACACCCGATGGGCCGGTGACCTGGCAGTCGACGGTGCGATTCCCGGCGCGGCGCACGACGGATGCGTTCGTGGGACGGCTCTGGGCGACGCAGCGCGTGGGCTGGCTGAGTGCGGAGCGCCGGAAGAACGGTGCGTCGCGCGAGGTCGATGCGGAGATCCGCGAGCTGGGCGAGCGCTGGGGCATCCCGACGGAACTGACGTCGTATCTCGTGCTCGAGCCGGGCATGGACGCGATGGTCGCGCAGGGTGGTCCTGCGGCTCTCAGGTCGCAGCTGCAGCGAGCCGCAGGCAATGCCGCGTCGCAGCGGGCGTCGGCGCCGGCACCGGCGATGGCGTTCGAGTCGGCGAAGGCGGCGGCGACGATGCGAGAGGCACGGTCGCTGGCGGACGTCTCTGCTGCGACGGAATCGGATGCGAACTCACGGCAGACGTCGACGCGACGCTTCGTGCAGCGGGACGGACTCTGGCTGGACACGCGCAGTGCAGCGAAGGATGCGCGCATCGTGAAGGTGCGTCCATACTCGGCGGCGTATTTCGCGGCGATGGACCGCGTGGCCGAGTTGCGCGAAGCGTTCGCCCTGAGCGAGCGTGTTGAGGTGCACGGCCGTGCCGTGACCGTGATCCTGGCAGCCGACGGCGTCGAAGACCTCGACGGCGCGGCGCTCGCCGCACTGACCCGCGACTGGTAACGATCCGCGTATGGAAGTGTCCCTGGCCGAACGTCTCTTTCGCACCTACCACGAGACCCTGGTCCGCTATCTCACCCGCCGGCTGGGTGACCGCGACTGGGCGGAGGAGGTCGCGCAGGAGACGTTCGTCCGGGCCATGCGGCAGGAGAGCATCGTGAACGAACGGTCATGGGTGTTTGCGGTGGCGCACAACCTGGTGCGCGACGGGGCGCGCCGCGATGCGAGGAACAGGCGTCACCTCGAGATGCTCGCGGCCGAGGAACGGAACGCGCACGAGGAGGCGCCGGACCAGACGCTGGAGCGGGCGCAGGACGCCGCGCTGGCGCGCCGGGCGCTCGATACGCTCGGCAAGCGTGACCGGCATGCGCTGCTGCTGAAGGAAGAGGGGCTGGACTACGGCGAGATCGCCGAGGTGCTGAAGATCGAGAAGAGTTCGGTGGGCACGACATTGTCGCGGGCGCGCAGGCGCCTCGCGGAGTCATATGAGGCGCTGGTCGATCCGGCGCGCAAGGGAGGTTCGCATGCCGCGTCCTGACGAAGGACTGATCCACGCCTGGCTCGACGGCGAGCTCTCGCCGGAGGAAGCGGCGCGCGTGGAGCGACTGGTGGAGACCGACGCCGATTGGGGCGCGGCGGCGGCGGAGGCGCGCGGGCTGGTTGCCGCGTCGTCGCGGATCCTGCGCGCGCTGGATGCCGTGCCGGGCGGGGTGATGCCGGCGGGGTCGCAGGCGGCGCCGCGGCGGGGCTTCAGCGTGCGGCCATGGATGAAGGTCGCGGCTGGACTCGCCCTGGTGGCGGGTACGGCGGTGGTCGTGATGCCGCGGTCGACGCGGCTAGAGGATTCGCGCGCCACGGTCGCTGCCGACGCAGCGCCGGTCGCAGCGCCGGTCGCAGCGCCGGTCGCAGAGCCGATCGCGGCAGCACCCGCGCCGGCCTCGGTGCCGCCGCCGGCCGCGAACTCCCCCGCTCGTGCGGCGCCATCCACCTCACCGGCCCCACAGCCGAAGTTGGAGAACCGAGCTTCGAAGGTAGCGGCACAGGGTGCGTCGATCGCGCAGTCACCGAGCGTAGCGGCGGCGGAAGCAAGCGGCGCGGCCGCTCCGACTACCAGAGATGCGGAGGTCGCGCGAGTCGCCGAGAGCACGCGCAATCTCTCGGTCGACGCGGAGCGTGCGCGAGCCGCCGAGAACACGCGTGCTATCGCGGCAGACGCCGAGCGCACACGAGCCGTCGAAAACGCCCGCAGTCGCGTGGCCGACGCCGAGCGCGCGCGCTCGATGGACGCTGCGGAGAGATCTCCCGCCCCCCAAGCGATGCGCGCCCCAGCCATCGCGATGCGGAGCGCCGCCACCGGCTTCTCGGCGAAAGCGATCAGCACTCGCACGCTGGAAGGCTGCTGGCGCACGACGACCACGGCCGAGGCGGACAGCCTGCTCGTGGCGCCAATGATCGTGCAGACGGTCGGCGACA
>DATLLD010000119.1:0-7080 GCA_035538035.1 Gemmatimonadaceae bacterium
GAGCGCGCGCGGGCCGAACTCGAGGTGCAGCTCACCGAGGCGGTGACCGCGTTCGTCGATGCGCATGGTGCCGAGGTGGCGGCACTCATCGAGGACACCGTGGCCGGCTGGGATCCCGCACTCGCGGCCGAGCGCATCGAGCTCGCGGTCGGCCGTGACCTGCAGTACATCCGCTTCAACGGCACGCTGGTGGGCGGCCTCGCCGGCCTCGCGCTCTATTCCCTCGGGCTGCTCTTCTGAGCCGCGGTCGCGCGGCGCTGGCGAGTGATCGCAAAGATGATCGCGGCCACCGCTGCGACCTCGAGCAGGACTAGCCACTCCGGCCAGGTGATCGACGTCAGCAGCACGATGATCGCGAGCCCCGCCAGCACCGGCACGAGCGCCGCGCCCGGAACGCGGAAGGGCACTGCGCCTTCCATCCGGACGTCACGCCGTCGCAGTTCCCACGCGGCGGCCGCGCAACCGAAGTAGACGAGCAGCGCGGCGACGTTCGCGATCACCGCCAGCGCGCCGAACCCGCTGGTGATGCCAAGCACGCAGGTCAGCGTGGTCTGCACGATGATGGCGATCCACGGCGTGTGGAACCTCGGGTGCACGGCGCCCAGGGCTCGCGGCAGGAAGCCGTCGCGCGAGAACGCGTAGAGCGCGCGCGGTGCGGCCAGCGTCATCCCGCTCAGGTACCCGAACGTGGAGACCACGACGCCCACGAGGAGCAGGCTGCGGCCCCACGGCCCGAGGACCACTCCGGCCGCATCTGCCAGCGGCGTGGTGGAGTCGGCGAGCGCGGGGCCGAGCACGCCCTGCGCCACGAACTGCAGGCCGAGGTAGAGCACCGTGATGCCGGACATGGCGAGGAAGATCGCGCGCGGCACCGTGCGCGCCGGGTCGCGCACCTCGCCCCCGGGCACCAGCGCCGACTCGATGCCGCTGAACGCGAAGATCAGCACGATCGAGGCGCGCGTGATCGCCGCCGTGCTCGGCGTCTCCGCCATGACGAGGTTCGCGGGATCGATCGCGAATAGGCCGACTGCCACCAGCAACAGCAGCGGCAGGAGCTTGGCGACGGTCGTGACGACGTTGAGCCGCGCGCCATGCTTGACGCCCACGACGTTGATGGCGCCGATGAGCGCGAAGGAGCTGGCGAGCGCGACGGCGCGCCCGAGCGGAGTCGCCACCGCCGGCCAGAGCACCCCGAGATTGTCGATGAATACCGTGCTGACCGCCGCGACCGCCGTGGTGCCGAGCAGCCAGAGCATCACGCCCGTGAGGAACCCGACGAAGGGGCCGAATGCGACCTCGACATATGCATAGGGCCCTCCCGTCAGCGCCACTCGGCTTCCCGCCTCGGCGATGCAAAGGACGATCAACCCCATCACCACCGCGCAGACGACGTAGGCCAGCGGGGCGGCCGGGCCGAGCGCCTCCGCCGCGGCGCTCGGCAGCCGGAAGATTCCGCCGCCGATGGTGACGTTGGCGATAGCCGCCGCGAGCCCCAGCGTGCCGACAAAACGGATCAGTCCGCGGTCGGGGGGCGGCGAGGTACGGTCCATGTTCATGATTGCGTTAACGCCGAGGATGATGGAGTGACGAGGCTGAACGAGTAGCCAGTCGGCTGCTGGAAGGCAATGCGGGATCGACCTCCGTGCGACCGCGCGGCTGGCGCTCGGGTTTTCTTGGTCGTTATTTCCCCCTATCGCCGGAGACGCAGCCGCCGGTAGGCCGTGATACCTCGACCGCACCCCTCCTCTCATGACGGTATCGATGACCGAGTCCCGAGACGTGAGCCCCGCGGATGATTCGCGTCCGGGGTTCATCTTCCCGCTCGTCCTGATCTTTCCCCTCGCGGTGGCTGCGGCGGCGCTCATCGGCGGCGCCTTCGAACCGGTCGAGCGCGCGGCGCTCTGGTTCGTGCTCGGCGCATGTGCCGTGGCATTCACCGCCGCGGCGATGTTGGGAGCGCAGTTGCTTCGCGAAACACCGCAGGCCGGCGCCTTGATCATCGTCTACGAAGCCATTCGCGAGGGGGCCGAGGCGTTCATGCGACGGCAGTACCGCACCATCGCGCTGATCGCGGCCGGGACGGCCGTGGCCGTCTACGCGCTCTACGCCTGGGTGCGCGTGCCGTCCCCGGACGATCCCTCGTCGGTGGCGATGCTCGCGGTCGCGACGGCGGCCGCGTTCGTCTTCGGCGCGTTCTGCTCCGGCGTCGCCGGCGTGCTCGGCATGTGGGTCGCCATTCGCACCAACATCCGCGTGGCGATGGCGGCGCGGCAGTCGACCGCGGACGCACTGCGCGTCGCGCTGCGGGGCGGCGCCGTCGCGGGCTTGGTCGTGCCGGCGCTCTCGCTCGCCGGCGTGGCCGCCGTGTTCGCGATCCTGCGCTCGGTCGGCGTCACGGCGTCGCATGCTCCGCTGCTGGTGATCGGGTACGGGTTCGGCGCGTCGTTCGTCGCGCTCTTCGCGCAGCTCGGCGGCGGCATCTACACCAAGGCCGCGGACGTGGGCGCTGACCTCGTCGGCAAGGTCGAGGCGGGGATCCCCGAGGACGACGCGCGCAACCCGGCCGTGGTGGCGGACCTGGTCGGCGACAACGTCGGCGACTGCGCCGGCCGCGGCGCGGACCTGTTCGAGTCGATCGCCGCGGAGAACATCGGCGCGATGATCCTGGGCGTCGCACTGTTCAGCGTATTCGGCGCCGGCGGCGTGCTGTTCCCGCTCGTCGCCGCGGCGGTCGGGTTGCTGGCGTCCATCGCCGGCGTCGTCAGCGTGAAGATGAAGGAGGAGGAAGACCCCATGAGCGCGCTCAACCGCGGCTTCTATGTCACCGCCGTGCTCGCGCTCATCGGTCTCTTCATCTGCTGCCGTTGGCTGCTCCGCACCCCCGATGCGCCGGACGCATGGCTCGCCTACTTCGGCTGTGCCGTCATCGGCGTCATCACCTCGCTCGGCTTCGTCGTCGTGACCGAGTACTACACCGAGCATCGCTACCGTCCGGTGCGCAGCATCGCCGACCAGTCGCTCACGGGCGCAGCGACGAACGTCATCGCCGGACTCGCGGTGGGCCTCGAGTCGACGGCGCTGCCGGTCGTGATGATCGGCGCGTCCATCCTCGCGTCGTTCGCCGTCGGCGCGAGCACCGGGCTGCCCTCCGCTGGTCTCTTCGGCACGGCGATGGCGACCATCGGCATGCTCTCGACCGCGGGCTACATCCTCGCGATGGACAACTTCGGGCCAATCACCGACAACGCCGGCGGCATCGCGCAGATGGCCGGCGAGCCCGACGACGTGCGCGAACGCACCGACCGTCTCGACGCGGCCGGGAACACCACCAAGGCGCTCACCAAGGGCTACGCACTCGGCTCGGCCGGACTCGCCGCCTTCCTGCTCTTCTCGGCGTACCTCGACGCCGTGCGCTCCTACGGCGCGACACTCACCGGCGTCGACATCGCCAAGCCGGCCGTGTTCGTGGGCGGCATGCTCGGCGCGGGGCTCGTGTTCCTCTTCGCCGCGACTGCCATCCGCGCGGTGGGCAACGCCGCCGGCTATGTGATCGATGAAGTGCGCCGGCAGTTCCGCGAGCGTCCCGGCATCCTTGGCGGCACCGAGCGCCCTGACTACGCGACTTGCGTGGACATCGTGACCCGTGGCGCGCTGCGCCAGATGATCGTGCCCGGCGCAATCGCCGTCGGCGTGCCAATCGCGGTGGCGCTCGGCTTCCGGTCGTTCGACATCGGTGCGGAGGCTGTTGGTGCGTTCCTGATGATCGGCACCATCGCCGGCATCCTGCTCGCGACGCTGCTGAACAACGGCGGCGGCGCGTGGGACAACGCCAAGAAGTACGTCGAGCTCGGCGCGCATGGGGGCAAGGGCTCGGATGCGCACAAGGCGGCGGTCATCGGTGACACCGTGGGCGACCCGTTCAAGGACACGGCAGGGCCGTCGATCCACGTGCTGATCAAGCTGCTGGCGACGATCATGCTGGTGATGGCGCCGTTCCTGGCGTGACCACGAGGAGTGGCGTCGGGGTACCGACGACATGAACGAACGACCAGCGCATCACGCGAGCGACGGCAGGTTCCGGAACCCGTGGCCCGACAGCGGTCCGCACTCCGCGCGCGACATCGCGCGACTCATGTGGACGCAGTTGAGCAGCGGACCAAGCGTGCGGCGGGGGTCGTTCCCGGCCGCGTCGGCTGCGTTCCTGCATCCGCGCGCGGGCAGCGACGAGGCAACCGCGACCTGGATGGGTCACAGCACGACGCTACTCCAGGTCGGAGGCATGAACATCCTCACCGACCCCATGTGGAGCGAGAACGCGTTCCCGGTGCAGGGCATGGGCCCGCGGCGAGTGATGCCGCCGCCGATCCCGCTCGATGCCCTGCCGCCGATCGACATCGTGCTGCAATCGCACAACCACTACGACCATCTCGATGCTGGGACGGTTCGGCGTATCGCGGCGATGCACCCGCGCGCGACCTGGGTCGCTCCCCTCAGGCTCGGTGCGACGCTCCGCCGGCTCGGTGTGCGCGAGGTCGTTGAACTCGATTGGTGGCAGGAGGCCGACGTGCGCGGCATCGGCATCACCGCGACCCCCGCGTGTCACTTCTCGGGGCGCGGGCCCTTCGACCGCAACCGGACCCTCTGGTGCGGCTTCGCGCTGCGAGCCGGCAGCAGGCGCGCGTGGTTCGCGGCCGATACCGCCTATCACCCGGAGTTCGGGCTCATCGGTGAGCGATGCGGGCCCTTCGACCTCGTGTTGATGCCGATTGGCGCCTACGAACCGCGCTGGTTCATGCGGATCGTGCACGTCGATCCCGACGAGGCGGTCCAGGCGTACCGCGATGCGTGCGCGGCGTGGTCGTCCGCGCCTGCGCCCACGATGCTCGCGATCCACTGGGGCACCTTCCGGCTCACTGCCGAATCCATGGACGAGCCTCCGCTGCGTGCGAGGGCCGCTTGGGATCGGGCCGGGCTTCCTGGCGAGGCGCTTTGGATCGCCGCGTTCGGCGAGACGCGGTCGTGGTGACGGAGGCTACGCCCTAGGGCGGCATCGCGGCATCGTAATCGAAGCGGTATCTTCGGCCCCGTCCGATCACGCGACAGTCACCCGTTCGCCCGAGGACGCCGTGCCAACAGGGACCTGGAATGTCGGCTCACAGGCAGCCGAAAGACCGGCGCGGCGCATTCCAGTCCTCGCTGCCGCGCTCCTCCTGGCGACCGCCTGTGGGGGCGAACGATCCTCCCGCGCCGCGGCACCCGTCGAGCGTGACAGCGCGGGCGTCCGGCTCGTGGAGTCGGGGGCACCGCGGGTCGCTGAAGCCGGGGGTGCGACAGCCTTCGAGCTCGACGCCGAGCCCAAGCTCTCGATCGGTGTCGAGGAGGGCGAGGAAGAGTATCAGCTTCACCGCGTGTCGGACGCCCTTCGCCTGGCGGATGGGCGAATCGCGATCTCCAACTCGGGCTCGAACGAGATCCGCGTGTTCGACGCGGCCGGCCGGTACCTGAAGAGCGTTGGGCGCAAGGGCCAGGGGCCGGGCGAGTTCGGAGAACTCTCGAGCCCGACGCTGCACGCCCTCAAGGACGGCTTTCTCGCGACGGACGATGGTGCGCAACGAGTGCACCTGTTGCGAGACGACCTGGAGTTCAACGAAACGCGGCGCTTCACGCTCACGAACGAGACGCCACGGCCGTTCCTGCGCGGTGTGTTCGCCGACGGTTCGTGGCTCGCCATCGCTGCCGATGGTGGCGGGACCTTGGGCGGGGCACCCGGCACGGTGATCGGGATGGGCTTCTCGATCCTGCGGTACGACGAGAACGGGGTGCCCGCCGGCGCGCTCGGGCGGTACGAGGGCGCGAAGCGTCTCGTGCACGAGGTGCAGGGGACGATCCACTATCCATACATCCCGCTCACGACCGAGTCGATCATCGGCATCTCCGGCAACCAGCTCGTGGTCATGCGCGGCGACAAGCCCGAGCTTGAATACCATGACCTCTCCGGCCGGCTGGTGCGAGTAGTGCGCTGGCCGCGCGCGCGCGTTCCCTCGTCCGAGATCTGGCCCGAGTACCGCGATCGTAGCGTCGCCGGCCTTCCCACGGCCGACGAGCGGACCCGCCGGCTGTACGGCGCCTACTATGCGAAGGAGCTGCCGCTGCCCGAGTTTGCGCCTCTCTACACCGCGATGCGCATCGACTCCGAGCTTTCGGTATGGCTGCAGCGCTTTCGGATGCCTGGCGATACTGCGGCGCGCGTCTGGGACGTGATCGGAGCCGACGGCGCATGGCTCGGTGCGGTGCGCACGCCGCCGCGCCTCACGGCGTACCGCATCGGCACGGACTTCATGTTGGGGCGCTCGCTGGACTCACTCGGGGTGGAGCGCGTGCAGCTCTTCGGACTGCGGCGCGCGGGAGCGCCATGACGCCCGCCGCCGCGCGAGGCTAATTCAGGCAGCCATCACCGGCAGCCCGCGCCGCGACATCTCGATCACCCCGCCGCCGAGTACCACGTCGCCGTCGTAGAACACGACCGACTGCCCCGGCGTGATGGCATTGACCGCTTCGTCGAGCGCGACCTCTATCTCGGCACCATCCACGCGCAGCACCGTGCCCGGCACGAGCCGCGCGCGGTGGCGGATCCGCACCTGCACCGTGGCGCCGGCAGCCGGTGCCTCTGCCACGAGCCAGTTCACGCCGCGCGCCACGAGTCCGCGGCCGAGCAGTTCCTCGCGCGGACCGATCACCACAGCGCGGTCGGCCGGCCGCAGCGCCACGACGAACATCGGCTCGCTCGACCCACCGGGGAGCCGGCGCCGCTGGCCAACGGTGAAGCGCGCGAAGCCGTCGTGCGTGCCGACCACCGTGCCGTCACTCGTGACGATGGGGCCCGGCGCCAGCGCCGGTGCATCGGCCGGCAACTCGCGCTCGAGCACCTTCACATAGTCGCCGTCGGGTACGAAGCAGATCTCCTGGCTCTCCGCCTTCTCGGCGGTGAGCAGCCCGAGCTCGCGCGCGACCGCGCGCGTCTCCGCCTTCGTCATCTCGCCGACGGGAAGGATCATGCGCTCGAGCACCGCGCGCTCGATG
>DATLLD010000120.1:0-5974 GCA_035538035.1 Gemmatimonadaceae bacterium
GCCCATGCCGGTCGTCATCGACGAGACGGGCGCCGTGCGCGAGGTCTCCGACGCGGCGGGCCGCGTGCCGGACACGCTCCGCGGCCTCGACCGCTTCGACGCGCGGCAGCGCGTCGTCGAGCTGCTCGAGGGCGAGGGCGCGCTCGTCCGGGTGGAGCCGCACCAGCACGCCGTCCGCCACTGCTACCGCTGCGACACCGTCGTCGAGCCGCGCCTCTCCGACCAGTGGTTCGTGAAGATGGCGCCGCTGGCCGCCCCCGCGCTCGAGGCGGTCAAGGACGGCACCGTCCGCCTTCTCCCCGAGAAGTGGGAGAAGGTCTACATCAACTGGCTCGAGGGCATCCGCGACTGGAACATCTCGCGCCAGCTCTGGTGGGGACATCGCATCCCGGTCTGGACCTGCGCCAACGGACACGCCGACGCGTACCGCGAGGATCCCACGGCTTGCCGGCACTGCGGCTCGACGGAGCTCGTGCAGGATCCCGACGTCTGCGACACTTGGTTCTCGTCGTGGCTCTGGCCCATCAGCACGATGGGTTGGCCGAACGAGGACTCGCGTGACTTGAAGGCGTTCTTCCCGAGCGACGTGCTCGTGACCGCGCCCGAGATCCTCTTCTTCTGGGTCGCGCGCATGATCATGAGCGGGTACGCGTTCATGGATCGCGCGCCGTTCCACAGCGTGTACCTGCACGGCACCGTGCGCGACATGCAGCATCGCAAGATGTCCAAGTCGCTCGGCAACGGCATCGACCCGCTCGACGTCGTGAACCGCTACGGCGCCGACGCGCTGCGCTGGACGCTGATCCAGGGCATGGGCCTTGGCGTCGACGTGATGCTTGACCCCGAGGATCTCGACAAGTCGTTTGCTCCGGGCCGCAACTTCGCGACGAAGCTCTGGAACATCGGCCGGTTCATCCTGCTGCAGGTGGGGGATGATGCCGTCCGCCCGCTCGCCGATGTCGCCGCCGAGAAAACCGACCTCACGCTCGCTGACCGCTGGATCCTCGGCCGGCTCGACGCCACCATCGCCGAGTGCGACGCCGCGCTCGGCCCCGTGCGTCCGGCCGCGGCGGCGGGCAAGCGCGATGGCGCATGGGCGCCCAACGAGCGCCAGCTCGGGCTCCGCCTCGACGCGTACGCGGAGAGCGCGCGGCGATTCGTCTGGAACGAGCTCGCGGACTGGTACGTCGAGGCCGTCAAGGCGCGCCTCGCGCAGCCCGGAGCGGACCGCGAGGTCGCACGCGCCGTGCTCGTGCACGTGTTCGACCAGGGTCTGCGCTTGCTTCACCCCATCATGCCGTTCGTGACGGAGGCGCTCTGGCAGCGACTGCCGGGTGCGGAGAACAAGAGGGGTACATTCCTCGCGGTCGCGGCCTGGCCGCAGCGCTCGCCCGCGGTTTCCGGTGACGCGGTGGGCGTGGCAACATCCGCGGCAGTGCGCGATGACTCCGGCGCAGGCTTCGAGGTCGTGCGTGAGACGGTCGATGCCATTCGCGGCCTCCGCTCCGAGTACGCCGTCACCCCCGGCCAGCCGATCCGCGCCTTCGTCACCGCGGACGTTCGCACGGCGCCGCTCGCCGAAGCGGCTGCCCTCGTGCAGCGCCTCGCGCGCTGTGAGATCGTCTTTGGCGCGCCGGCCCCCGGCGCCGCCGCGCATGCCGTGCTCTCCAACGGCGTCGAGCTCGTGCTGCCGCTCGAGGGTATGGTCGACGTCAAGAAGGAGTGCGCGCGCATTCGTGCAGAGCTCGACGGCCTCACCAAGCAGCTCGAGGCACTGCGCGGCAGGCTCGGCAACGAGAAGTTCACGGCCAAGGCGCCACCGGCGGTCGTCGAAGCCGAGCGCGTAAAGGAGCGCGACTGGGCCGCACGCGCCACGCAACTCGCGGACAAGGTCAGGGAACTTTGCGGGTGACGCGGCTCGCGGCTCTCTCCGCGTTGTTGGTGACGGCAGCCGCCGTCGGGTGCGCGTCACCCGGAGCGCCGCCCGGTGGGCCGCCGGACAAGGCGGAGCCCGTCGTCGTACGCGTCAGGCCCGAGTCCGGCGCGACCAACGTGCGCATGTCGACGGTGCTCATCCAGTTCGACGAGGTCGTGAGCGAGCGACCCGGCGGTGCGGCGGCGCGTCCGGGCGCGGGTGCGGCCGGGCTCGCCGGCCTGGTGCTCGTCTCGCCGGGCGACGGTCGCGAGCGCGTGAGCTGGCGCCGCACCGCCATCGAGATCGAGCCGCACAACGGGTTCCGCCGCAACACGGCCTATCGCGTGACGCTCCTGCCCGGCCTCTCCGACCTGCGCGGCAACATCAGCACCGAGCAACACGAGGTCGTGTTCTCCACCGGCGCCTCGATTCCCGATGGCGAGATCAGCGGCGCCGTGTTCGACTGGGCCGTGGGCCGGCAGGCGCCGCTCGCGCGCGTCGAGGCATTCCTCGCGAACGACACGACCTTCCGTTGGCTCGCGCGCACCGACTCGCTCGGGCGCTATGCGCTGCGCGACCTCGCGCCGGGCGCGTACGCGCTCCGCGCCTATCTCGACGCCAATGGCAACCGGCGCATCGACGAGCGCGAGGCGTTCGACTCCGCGACCGTCGCGGTGACCGGCCGCCAGCAAGCGGACTTCTACGCGTTCGTGCGCGACACCATCGGTCCGCGCATCGAGGCCGTGCAACCCGTGGACTCCGTCGCCATCCGCATTCGCTTCGACCGCCCGGTCCTCGCGGATTGGGCGCCTGATTCCGCCTCGCTCGTGCTCAAGCGCGCCGACTCGTCGGTCGTGGCCACGGGTTCGCTGCAGCCGGCCGCGCGACTCGATTCCCTTCTCCAGCTGGAACGCGCTGCGGCGGACAGCATCGCCCTCGCCGCAGACACCACCGCTCGCGGCGACTCGCTTCGCGCGCAGGCCGCCGAAGCCCGGCGCAACGCCGCCGAGATTGCCGCCGAACGCGCCGCGGCCGACACCACGGACACCCTCGCGGCACGCGGCCCGCAGCTCACGCGTCCGGTGCCGGTGCAGGAGTGGATGGTGCGTCTCATCGCGCCCCTGACGCCCGGCGACTATCACCTGAGCGTCGACAACGTACCGGGGCTCTCGGGCCGCAGTCGCAGCTCCGACCGCGAGTTCCGCATCCAGAAGCTCGAGCCGCGCGACTCCACGGCCGCGCCGCCCGCGGCGAGGCCGCCCGCCCGCAACACGCCCCGCGCCCGACCGTGACCGGGACAACGGAACGACGGCCGCTCTTTCTCGACCGCGATGGCACGCTCATCCGCGACGAGAACTTCCTCAAGGACCCGGCCGCGCTGCGACTCCTGGACGGTGTCCCGGCGGCGCTCCATCGCTTCATCGATGCGGGCTTCGTGCCGGTCGTCATCACGAACCAGTCGGGGATCGCGCGCGGCATCCTCACCGAGCAGGACTACCGGGCCACGCACGCCGAACTCGTGCGACAGCTCGACGCGCACGGTGTCGAGCTCGCCGCCGAGTATCACTGTCCGCATCACCCCGACTTCCCGTACGAGGGCGTCACCGACTGCGACTGCCGCAAGCCGGGCACGCTGCTGCATCAGCGCGCCAGCGCGGAGCTCGGGCTCGACCCCGCGCGCGGCGTGTTCATCGGCGACCGCTGGAGGGACGTGGTGCCCGCGCGCGAGTTCGGCGGCCGCGGCATCCTCGTCCCGTCGGAGGGCACGCCCGCAGACGAAGTCGGACGCGCCGTGCGTGAAGCCGAGGTCGCGAGCGACCTTGGCGCCGCCGCATCGCTCGTCCTCGACCCGCAGACGGACTAGATTCCGCAGGTGACTCTCCCGCGCGCGCGCCTCGCCGTGTTCGCATCCGGCGCGGGCAGCAACCTCCAGGCGATCTGCGACCATCTCGACGGCCTCGGCGCCACCGCGCCGGCGGAGCTCGTGCTCGTCGTCAGCGACCGCGAGCATGCGCCGGCGCTCGAGCGCGCTCGCGTTCGCGGCGCGGAGGCGGTGTGGGTACCGAAGGACCAGGCTCACACTCTCGGGCAGTTGCTCGCGCGCCACGAGGTCACCCTCGTCGCGCTGGCGGGGTATCTCCAGTTGGTGCCCGCCGAGGTGACGACCGCGTTCCGTGGCCGCCTGCTCAACGTGCACCCGGCGCTGCTGCCGTCGTTCGGTGGCCGCGGCATGTACGGGGAGCGCGTGCACCGCGCGGTGATCGCCGCCGGCGCGCGCGTGAGCGGGCCGACGGTGCACTTCGTCGACGAGAACTTCGATGAGGGCGCCATCATCGCGCAGTGGCCGGTGCCGGTGCGCACCGACGACACGCCGGCCACCCTCGGTGCGCGCGTGCTCGCGGTCGAGCATCGCCTGTATCCGTGGGCCGTGGCTGCCGTCGCCGCGGGCAACGTGCGACTCGGCGCCAGCGGCCGCGTCGAGGGTGCGCCCGAGTTCGACTTTGACATCTTCACGCCGGAACCCCGGCGTCATCCCTTCGCCGGCTGAACAAGAACGGCCGCCAGGAACAATCGCCGCACGATGCCCACGAGAACTGCCCTTCTATCCGTCTCCGACAAGACCGGCTTGCTCGAGTTCGCGACGAGCCTGCGCGAGCTCGGTTGGTCCCTCATTTCCACCGGCGGCACGGCGCGGACGCTGCGCGAGGCCGGCATCGCCGTGCGCGACATCTCCGACGTCACGAAGTTCCCCGAGATGCTCGATGGGCGCGTCAAGACGCTGCATCCCGCGGTGCACGGCGGCCTGCTGGCGCGCCGCGACCTCTCCGAGCACATGACCGCGATCGCCGAGCACGGCATCGCGCCGATCGACCTCGTCTGCGTGAACCTCTACCCGTTCCGCGAGGCGGCCGCGCGCAAGGAACTCACGCCGGACGAGGTGATCGAGCAGATCGACATCGGCGGGCCGTCGATGCTGCGATCGGCCGCCAAGAACTTCGCCTCCGTGACGGTCGTGGTCGACCCGGCCGATTACGCACGCGTGACCGAGGCGCTCGCCCGTTCCGATGCCGATGCCGCCGAGGTCGATGCGCTCGAGTTGCGCCGCGACCTCGCGGAGAAGGTCTACGCCCACACGGCCGCCTATGACGCAGCCATCGCAGGTTGGTTCGCGGCGCAGCGCGGCGAACGCTTTCCCGAGCGGCTCACGCTCGCGTTCGAGCGGGCGCAGTCGCTGCGCTACGGCGAGAACCCCGGGCAGGCCGCGGCGTTCTACACGGAACGCGCCGGCGCGGGACTCGGCGCCCTCACCCAGCATGGCGGCAAGGAACTCTCGTTCAACAACCTGCTCGACCTCGAGGGCGCGATGCTCGCGCTCGACCCGTTCGGCGGCGAGACCGCGTGCGCCATCGTCAAGCACACCACGCCCTGCGGTCTCGCCACCGGCGCCACGCCGCTCGAGGCCTACCTGAAGGCGCTCGCCTGCGATCCCGTGTCGGCGTTCGGGTCGGTGATCGCGTTCACGACGCCGGTGGACGCTGCGTGCGCGCAGGCGGTGTCGTCGCTCTTCGTCGAGTGCATCGTGGCGCCCTCGTTCACGCCCGAGGCGCTGGCGATGCTCGGCGCCAAGAAGAACCTGCGCGTGCTCGAGGGCGTCGTCCGGTCCCAGCCCGGCGCCCTCGACATCAAGCGCGTGCGTGGCGGCGTGCTGGTGCAGGAGCGCGCCCCGGCCGTGCTCGACGACAAGGGCTGGCGCGCCGTCAGCACGCGCCAGCCGAGTTCCACCGAGTCGCGGGACCTGCTGTTCGCATGGCGCGCCGTGGCGAGCGTGAAGTCGAACGCCATCGTGCTCGTGCGCGACGGCGCGACCATCGGCATCGGCGCGGGCCAGATGTCGCGCGTGGACGCAGCGTTCCTCGCCGCGCACAAGGCGCAGTCGGTCGGCCACGTCACCGCCGGTTCGGTGCTCGGCTCCGACGCGTTCTTCCCGTTCCGCGACGGCGTGGAACAGGCCGCCAAGGCCGGCGTGACGGCGATCGTGCAGCCGGGCGGCTCCGTGCG
>DATLLD010000121.1:0-18933 GCA_035538035.1 Gemmatimonadaceae bacterium
CGTACCGCTGCCCCGAGGCGAAGGCGTCTACACGATTCATGACAGGAACATCGTCGAGGTGAAAGGCGAGGAACTGCTCGTTGCGATCAACGGCCGCACGGTCGGGCCGCTGCGCCTGAATGCCTCCGGAAGCATCTCCACCGCCCGTGATCGCGTCGTGAAGCTCTACGTCCCCGCGTTTCTCGCCACCGACCCACACAATCGATCTCGCATCATCATCGAGGAGGGAGGTAGTCTCGGTGATCTCA
Organism: Gemmatimonadaceae bacterium; assembly: GCA_035538035.1. Taxonomy (GTDB): domain Bacteria; phylum Gemmatimonadota; class Gemmatimonadetes; order Gemmatimonadales; family Gemmatimonadaceae; genus Pseudogemmatithrix. The sequence continues at coordinate 249 of DATLLD010000121.1, forward strand.
TCGTCGGGAGTCTCTCGTGGGAGGATGTCAACGGCGACGGCATCATCGACGAGACTGAGATTGCGGTGACGCCGAGGGCAGAGCGTGGTCGCTCCCGGCCAAACCGGCTGCTGGCGCTCTCTCTCGACGTCAACTGGCGCGCCCTCACCGCGGGTGCCGTGCTCGACGCCCAAGGAGGCCAGCGGGCGTACGATACCACTCACGAGATCCGGTGCATGCTCGCGTACTGCGCCGAACTATATGACCCGTCGACGCCTTTGGCGGAGCAGGCACGCGCCGTCGCCGCGCGCACGATCGCTCCAGCGGCGGGAGCGCTCCAGGACGGCAGCTTCACGCGGCTCCGTGAAATCTGGGTGCGAGTCGCTCTCCCTCGCCGGCTGGTGCCCACCGCAGTCGGCTCAGCGAGCATCACGCTTGCCGGCCGCCAGCTCGCAACGTGGACCTCATTCGACGGTCCCGATCCGGAGATCGGCGTCTTTGGCGGCGGCTCGTTGCAACGAGAGGCCTGGTTCGGACAGCCAGTGCTGCCGACCTGGTCGCTGCGGCTCGACCTCGGACGGTAGTCAGCCTTCGAAGGAACTAGTCCTTTCGAGCCATGCCGTCCGGCAGCCTACCCCTCCCGGCCCTACCTCGACTTTCACCCGATTGAGCGATGGGGCTTCCAGCAGCGGGGTCGTATACTGCCTTACACCCATTTCGCTGGCACAACGACGCGACTCCAACTGGTGATCACGGCCAGTCGTGATACCACCCTCTTGAGGCATCACTCATGAAAGGCAGCAGCATCAGCTTCACCACACGCCATGCCGGTCGCGCGCTGCTCGTCGCGCTCGCATTCTCCACGACCGCCTGCGCGTCGTGGAGCGCCAAGCAGAAGGGCGCCCTCGCCGGCGCTGCAGGCGGCGCGGCCGTCGGTGGCGTCGTCGGCAACAACACCGGCTCCACCGCACGTGGCGCCATCATCGGCGCAATCGTCGGCGGCACGGCGGGCGCGGTCATCGGCCACCAGATGGACCAGCAGGCCAAGGAGCTGAAGCTCGACATCCCCGGCGCGACGGTCGAGCGCGTGGGTGAAGGCATCCAGGTGACATTCGCCTCGGGCCTGCTCTACGACTTCGACTCCGACGACATCCGTGCGGATGCCGCGACGAACCTCCGGCAGCTCGCCGCGAGCCTCGCGCGCTATCCGAACACCGAGCTGCTGATCGTCGGGCACACCGACTCGCAGGGCAGCGAATCGTACAACCAGGACCTCTCTGCCCGGCGCGCGAGCGCGGCGGCGGCGTACCTCTCCGCACAGGGCATCCGGCTCGACCGCATGCGTACCTCCGGCCGCGGCGAGTCTGAGGCACTGGGCACCAACGAGACCGAAGCCGGTCGCCAGATCAATCGCCGCATCGAAGTCGCGATCTTCGCGGGTCAGGCAGCGCGGGCAGGTGCCAAGTGATTCGCTCAATCGCACTGCTCGCCGCGCTCGCGCTTGGCGCCACGCTCCTGCCGTCGACGCTGACGGCGCAGCAACTGCAAACCGTCTCATCCGGCCCGCGCATCTCGCAGGTGGGCATCTCCAACGTGGTCGCAGCCAGCACGCCATCGGCCGATGCACCCGCGTTCGAGGATTCGATGGGCAACGGCAAGAACGTCGCGATGATGTGGGTCGGCGGCGCCGCGATCGTGGTCGGCAGCCTCGTCGGTGGTGACGGCGGACAGATCATCGCCATCAGCGGCGCGGTCATCGGGCTGATCGGGTTGTTCCACTACTTGCAGTAGTTCGGCCAGCAGGTGCGACGAAACCCCCGCGGCTGCCAAGCACCCGCGGGGGTTTTTTCGCGCCGCCTTACACCACCGGCCTCCGCTTGAACATCCCGGCCTTCGTCAGGATGAACAGGAGCAGCACCGCCCCGGCGACGGCGACGACGAATCGCAGGATGCCGTTGGTCGGCGAGATCCCCATCATGCCCGCGAGCCAGAAGCCCAGCATCGAGCCGATGACGCCGACGATGACGTTCGCGACGATTCCCATCTGCTCGTTCGTCTTCATGACCATGCTCGCCACCCAGCCCGCCACACCACCGATGATCAACGATACGATCCAGCCCATGACGCTGCCCTCCGTGGAATGGTGGAACTCGCCATCCATCATTCAACACGGGGCCGCATTATTCGTGCCGATTTGGCGCGTCTGGCGAACCCCGGCGCGACGGGTTCAATTTGGGGCACCCGAGCACGCCTGACGAAGACTTCCGGGGCATTCACTTGCGCAGTCGACTCGAATTGTTCCTGGCGTGCGCCTGCGCCGCCACGGTGATCGCTGCCGCGAACCTTGCCGCCCAGCCCAACGCGGCGAACCCCGAAAGAGAGCACGGCGACGGCTCGATCCAGTCCCGCACGCTCGAGAACGGGCTCCAGCTGATCGTCGTGCGAAGCGACGCCATCCCGTTCGCGACCGTGGAGATGGTGTTCAGGGGCGGCGCCTTCACGCAGCTCGAGCCGGATCAGCTGGGCGTACCGCACCTGCTCGAGCACATGCTCTTCCGCAAGACGGACCGCGGCGCCGAAGGGACCTTCGCCCGGCGCGCTTCCGCCATCGATGCGAACTGGAATGGCGTCACCAGCGAAGAGACCGTCCGCTACTACCTCATGACGCCGTCGAAGCACCTCGGCAAGTCCGTCGACCTCATGTCGGACCTCGTGCGGCAGGCGTCCTTCACCGACGAGGGACTCGACATCGAGCGCAGGGTGGTGCGCGGTGAACTGGAGCGGCGGGCCGCCGAGCCCGAGGTGCTGCTGCGCGTGGTGGCCGACCGGCAGCTCTGGTCCGACGCCGGCTGGGACCGCAAGAACGCAGGCGGCAACATGATCGCGGTCAGTTCCGCGACGGTGTCCCAGCTCAAGGACCTGCACAAACGGTTCTACGTGCCGAACAACGCGGCGCTTGTCATCACCGGTGACGTGAACGTGGACGAAGCCTTCGCGCTCGCCACGGACAAGTTCCGCGGGTGGAAGCGGGGCCCTGATCCGCTCGTGGCGGTCCCGCCGCTCGAGATCACGCCGCTCGCGGCGATCACACACGAGACGTTCACCGCCCCGGTGCGCGACGTGACGATCCTCGTCCGTTGGCACGGACCGAGCGTCGGCCGGGATCGCGCGGCGACGTATGCCGCGGACGTCTTCGCGGGACTCGTGAACCAGCCGCTCTCGGGCACGCAACGACGTCTCGTGGACACCGGCCTGTTCGAGCACGTGTCCCTCTCGTACGACACGAAGAACCACGTGGGTCCGGTAGAGCTGTACGCCAAGACCACGCCGGAACAGGCGGTCGCCGCCGCGACGGCGCTGGGAGGGGAGCTCGCGCGACTCGCCGGTGCAGACTACTTCGGCGACGCGGAGCTCGAGTTCGCCCGCACGCGCCAGCGCGTGTACGCGGCATTCCGGGCGGAGCGCGCGTCGGGGTTCGCCCATGCGCTGGCCGAGATGTGGGGCTCGGCTGACCTCGACTACCAGCTCACCTACGCGGACTCGATCGACAATCGCACGGCTGGTGACGTGCGACGGTTCGTGGAGACCTACTTGAAGGGAAAGCCCATGACCGTCACGGTGATGATGTCGTACCCGACGCAGCAGTCCATCGCGGCTCCGCTCCGCAGCGCGCTGGGCGCATGGAAGGCGCCGTGAAGCCATCACCTCGCACCGCCCGGCGCATGAGCCGCATGCTCGCGTTCCCTCTCGCGATGGCAGCGGCGATGGCGATGGCGACGGCCGCACCCCTCGAGGCGCAGGCGGCCATCGACTCGCTCACCGTCTCGTACGAGCTTGACGGCCTGCGCATCCTGCATCGGCGAACCAGCTCGAGGGTATTCGCCGCGAACCTCTACCTGCTTGGCGGGGCGAGGCAGGTGACGAAGGCGACCGCCGGCATCGAACCCTTCCTGCTGCTCTCCTCCGAGTATGGCACCGCGGATTACCCCGGCGAGGAGGCGCGCCGTGCCGCCGCCCGCACCGGGAGTTCCATCACGGTGGAGGCCGACGAGGACTGGACGACGTACGCGATCTCCGGTGTGCGCGAGCAGTTCGACTCCACATGGGCGGTGTTCACGAGCCGCCTGCTGCGCCCCACGCTCGATTCGGCGGCCATCGGGATCGTGCGGCCGCGGATGCTCGCCGCGGCGCGCCGCCAGCTGAGCTCACCGGACGTGCAGGTCGCCGTGCTCGCCGAGAGCCTGGCCTTCATCGGTCATCCGTATGCGCTGGACCCGAACGGCACCGAGGAGTCGATCGCCGCGCTCACCGCCGACGACCTGCGCGCCTATGCGCGGGACCAGCTCGTGAAGTCGCGGATGCTGCTCGTCGTCGTCGGCGACATCCCCAAGGATCGACTCGATGGGCTCGTCGCGCGAACCATCGGCACGCTTCCGAAGGGTGACTACGCATGGACGATGCCGCCGGAGGTGCGCGCCACGACGCCGGCCATCGCCGCGGCGCACCGCAAGCTCACCACCAACTACATCCTCGGCTACATCCACGGCCCGCAGATCTCGAGCCCGGATCATCCCGCATTCGAGTACGCGATGATGATCCTCGGCAACTTCGTCTCGTCGGTGATCCGCGAGCGCGAGGGCCTTTCCTACGCCGCCGACGTGCCGATGATGCAGCGGGGCGTCTCGGGCGCGGCGATCTTCGTGAGCACGGCCCGTCCGGACACGGTGGTGAAGCTGATCAACTCGATCTTCGATTGGTACGAGGACGATGTTCGCATCCCGGGCAGCACGCTGCGTCGCGTGGCGGAGTCGTTCAAGACCAGTTACCTGCTGGGGATGGAGACGGCGGCGAGTCACGCGGACATGCTGGCGCGGGCGCAGCTCTACCAAGGCGACTACCGTGCCGCCGCCAGGCGCGCCGAGGTCATGGCGAAGGTGCGGTTCTCCGACATCCGCAGGATCATCAAGACGTATGGGACCAACATCCAGTATGCGTTCGTCGGGGATAGTGCGCGCATGCCGAAGACGCAGATGATGAAGCGGTAGCGGTTCACGAGGGGCCGGCGCCCCTAGCGCCCATCGCCGAGCGGTGGGCCGTACCTCGGAATCTTTCCCAGCATCAGGCGGTCGCGCAGGCGGTCGGGCAACCGCTCTATCCAACACCGAATGCGCGCGTCGCGTCCGACGACATAGCGAGTCCTTGGCGTGCGCGCGCAGAGCGCATGGAAGACGGCGTCCGCCACTGACTCAGGGGGTATGCCCTTCACCTGCCTCAATCCCTTGAGCATCGCCTCGACCAGCGGTCCATAGAGCCGCTCCGCCTCGCGCGGATACGAGGGATTCTTCATCACTCCCTCGGCGAACGAGAGCGCCTTCCCCCAGATCGGCGTGGCGATCGTCCCCGGCTGGATCAGCGCGACGTGAATGCCCCAAGGCCGGAGCTCGAGCCGCAGCGCGTCGGTCATGCCCTCGAGCGCATGCTTGGACGCCGCGTAAGGGCCGAGCAGGGGAGTGGCACTGCGTCCGGCGATGGAGCTCATCATCACGATCCGTCCTCGGCCCTGCCGGAGCAGCGGGATCAGCGGCTGCGTGACGGCGAGCTGTCCGATGACGTTCACCTCGAGCACGCGGCGCAGCTCTTCCAAGTCGACGAACTCGAGCACGCCGCCGGTCGCGATGCCGGCGTTGTTGACTAGCCCGTGCAAGCCATCGCCGCCCACGGCATCGCGTATTGCAGCGGCCATGGCAGAAATCGACGCGCCCTCGGTCACATCGATCATCAGCGTCGTCAGCCTCTCCGACGCTTCCGCGCGCAATGCGGCGCCGTCCGATTCCTTGCGAACGCCCGCGAAGACGCGCCAACCCTCGCGGTCGAGCCGCAAGGCGGAGGCCTTGCCGATGCCAGTGGACGCGCCGGTGACGACGACGGATCGCATTCGCCCTCCTTGGGTTGTCGCGCGCTACGGAACTCTCGCCATCTCCGCCAGGAACGCCGCCCGCTCCTCCTCCGGCATGCCATACGTCTCCGCCGATGCCGGGAACTCCCGTGTGCGCACATCCCGCGCGAAACCGGCGATCGCTTCCATCCACCGCGCACGCGCCTGGTCGTACTGTCGCACGAACCGCGGCACGTGCCCTCCACCGAGTCCGAGCAGGTCGGTGTACACGAGCACCTGCCCGTCCACGCCGCTGCCGGCGCCGATGCCGATCACGGGAATCCGCAGCCGATCGGCGATCGCGGTGCCCACCACTTCCGGCACGGCCTCGACCACGAGCAGCGTCGCGCCGGCGGCTTCCAGCGCGAGGGCGTCGCGCACGATGTCAGCCGCTTCCGCGGCGGAGCGTCCGCGCGCCCTGAGGTCAGCGCTCGACGTCGCGCCCTGCGGGAGCAATCCCACGTGCCCCACGACCGGGAAGCCGTGCGCCATCAACGCGCGCACGCGATCGCACATGACGCCCGCGCCCTCGAGCTTCAGCATGTCGCAGCCGGCGGTCATGAACGCGCGCGCCGTCGCGAGCGCCTGTTCGTCGCCCTGCTCGTAGGTGCCGAACGGCAGGTCGCCGATGAGCTTCGCTCTCCGCACGCCGCGTCGCGCCGCACGCGTGAGCACGAGCAGCTCCTCGACCGGCAAGTCGCGCGTGTTCGCGTAGCCCAGTACGGTCGTCGCCGCGGAATCGCCGACGAGGATGTGGTCGACGCCGGCCTCGTCGGCGATGCTCGCCGAGAGCGCGTCGTAGGCGGTGACCATCACCAGCGGCGTGCCGTTCATGCGATTCCCACCACGAGGTTGTCGATCAGTCGCACGCCGCCGACATGCGCGGCGACGGCGACGAGCGCGCCGTCCGTCACGCGCGAGAGCGGCTGCAGCGTCGCGGCATCGACGATGGCGAGGTAGTCGACCGCCGATGCCGGGATGCGATGCCTCGCGAGGGTCTCGAGGCCTGCGGCGACCAAGGGCTCGCAGGCACGCTCGCCGACCGCGACCATCGCCTCCATGCGATGCAGCGCGGCCGAGAGGCCAAGTGCGTCCGCGCGCGCGTCGCGCGAGAGGCGCGCGTTCCGGCTGGACATGGCGAGGCCGTCGGCCTCGCGCACGATCGGGCACGCCACGATCTCCACCGGCATGTCGAGGTCGCGCACGAGGCGGCGCACGACGAGCACCTGCTGCGCATCCTTCTGGCCGAAGTAGGCGACCTGCGGTTGCACGATGTTGAGCAGCTTGGCCACGACGGTCGCGACGCCACGGAAGTGCGCGGTGCCGCGCGCCACGCCCTCGAGCGGCTCGGCGATGTCGCCCACGTCAACCGACGTGGTCGATCCTTCCGGATACATCACGTCCACACCGGGCGCGAAGATGATGTCCACTCCCGCCGCGTCGAGCAGCGCCGCGTCGGCGGCCTCCGTGCGCGGGTACGCGTCCAGGTCGCGGGCGTCGTTGAACTGGGTGGGGTTCACGAACACGGAGCAGACCACCACATCGCACTCGGCGCGCGCGCGACGGGCGAGCGAGAGGTGCCCCTCGTGAAGCGCACCCATGGTGGGCACGAAGCCGATGCGCCGCGACGCGAGGCGTTCCACGCCGAGTGCGCGCCGCAACTCGGCGACGGTACGGACGAGGCGCATCGTCACGGCTCACCCGTGCGTGCGGCCGACGCATCCTTCTCACCGCTGACGGCGAGCGCCGCGCGCGTGGACGCCGTGAGCGCGTCGAACAGCGGCACGAGATCCGGCGCTTGAGCGACGATCGCCGCCCGCTGCCCCTCCACCACGGCCTCATCGCCGCGCGACACGGGGCCGCTGATGGCCTGCGCGAACCCGCCCTGCACCCAGCTCTCCAGCGATGCGCGCGCGAGCGGCGCGAGCTCGGCGCGGGAGATGCCGCACTCGGAGGCGAGGCGCTCGGCCGCCGACTCGAGCGTGACCAGGTAGTTGGACGCGATTGACGCGGCGGCGTGATAGAGCGCTCGCTTGTCGCGCGGGACGGAGACGGCGCGCATGCCGAGCGTGGTGGCGATCGTGGCCGCGAACTCGAGCGCGCGCGGCGTGCTGCCGTCGATGGCGCAGGCCGCGCCGCGGAACGACTCGGCGGCCATCGCGGCGGTCGCGGTGCGCTTGTTGAGCGTCATCAGGGGATGGAGATTGAACCGCTCGTGCGGCGCGAGAAGGTCGAGCGGCGCCGAGGCGCTGCAGTGGCCGACGACGGCTCCTGTGGGTAGCGCGGCCGCCGAAAGAGCGTCGCGGATGCTGCGCTCCGGCACGGCCAGGATGACGATGTCGGCCGGTGAAGCGGCCACGGGCTCGCCGCGGCGCGTGGGCCCGGCGACGATGGCGCCGCTGTGCCGGAGCGCCGCGGCGAGCGCGTGGCCCAGCCGGCCGGCACCCACGATGGAGATGCGAAGGTCAGGCACGGATGTCGGGTCGGAGAGCTGCGATGTCCCTGAGAACCTAACGGAATGAACGCGGGCCTGACTCGGGGGCGCGTCCTGCCGATACTTTTCCGTATGCGACTCCCACTCGGCCGTCACTCTCCCAGGTCCGGCTCGCTGTCCGCCGTCCTCACCCTGCTCTTCACCGCCTGCGAGCCGGCACCACCGGCCGAGTTCCGCGTGGGTCTCATCGGCGTGTACGCGGGCACCATGGCAGGCTCGTCGGGGATCCCCGCCCGACAGGGCGCGGACCTCGCGGTCGAGCGACTGAACGCCGCGGGCGGCGTGATGATCGACGGGCGCGCGCATCGCGTGATCCTGATCGAACGCGAGACAGACAACCGTGCCGATGCCGCGGCGCTCGCGGCCCGTGCCCTGATCAATCTCGACTCCGTCGACGTCGTGATCGGTCCGCAGACGAGCAACCTCGCGATCGCGGCCGCGCCGGTGGCCGAGGTGTCGCAGGTGCCGATGATCACGCCGATGGCCTCGAACCCGGCAGTCACGGCGGGACGGAGGATGGTGATTCGGCTCGCGTTCCTCGATGCCTTCCAGGGCGAGGTGCTCGCGCGGTTCGCGTACGACTCGCTGCGCATGCGGCGCGCCGGCGCGCTGCACGACGCGGGCAGCGCGTACGGCCGCGAGATCACGCGACTCTTCCGGCAGACATTCGAGTCGCTCGGGGGGGAGGTCGTGCAGGTGGAGACCTTCGACGCGGACGACCCGCGCGAGCACTCGCCGCAACTGCGTCGCATCCTTGCCGACCGGCCGGATGCGATCGTCCTGCCGAACTTCGTCGTGCACGACTCGGCGCAGATCCGCGTCGCACGCGCGCTGGGCTTTCGCGGCCTCTTCCTTGGCAGCGACAGCTGGGACATCAGCACCATGGCGTCGCGCGAGGACGCGCTGGGGTCGTTCGTGGTGGCCAACTGGAACCGTCTCGCCGACCGTCCCGCGTCGCGCGAGTTCCTCACCCTCTGGGACGCGAAGTATCCCAACGACCGGGCGCGGGCGACGGGTGCCGCGACGTATGACGCGATCCTGATGGCCGCCGCGGCCGCATCGAAGTCCGGCGTGCGTGGCGGGCCGGCGCTGGCGGACACGCTCCGGAACCTGGGCGCGTGGTCGGGCGCGCTCGCGGAGTTCGACTTCCGCGGCACGGGCGACCCGAAGCGCGGCGCCGTGGTCCTCGAGATCCACCGCGACTCGATGCGCCTCCGCGCGGTGATCGCGCCCGCGAAGGAACCGTGATCGCTGGGGCCCTTCGGCGGAGCCTCGCGCTCCGCCTCAGCGCCGCGTTCCTCACGCTGAGCGTGGGCACGGTGCTGCTGGCGACCTTCGTCTCGTTCCGCGACGCCGAGCAGACGCTGCAGCAGCGACTGATCGAGCGGCTGGCCACGAGCGCCGCCGAGGACGCCGCCGAACTCGCCGCGTGGCACTATCGCCAGCGCGCCGCGATCGAGGTCATGGCAGGGATGTCGAGCACGCGCGCGGCGTGGCTGCGACCCGTCGGCGACAGCGCGGGCAACCGCAGCCTGATGCTCGTGGACCAGACGCTGCTCGCGGCCACCAGCATCACGCTGCTGACCGTGCCGGGCGGCCGCGTGATCCGTGCCTCCGACCCCGCGCTGCTCGACACTTACGAGGTCGACCAGCTCTACTATGCCGAGGGACGCGAGCGCACCTTCACGCAGCCGGTGTACCCGTCCGGCGTGACGGGGAGGCCGACGATGACCGTCGCGACGCCCGTGAGGGGCGCCGACGGCAGCGCGAGAGCCGTGCTCGCCGCGCATCTCGACCTGACGCAGATGCAGCGCGTGCTCGAGAAGCCGAATGGCGAAGTGCCCATCGATGCGTACGTGGTGAACCGCTTCGCGGAGTTCGTCTCCGCAGACCGGTTCGGGAGTGCGGAGCACCTGCGCGGCGTGCACAGCCTGGCGATCGACCGGGCGCTCGCGGGCGACACGGGCGCCGGCGTGTACACGGACTTCCGCGGCCGCCCGGTGTTCGGCGCATGGCGATGGCTGCCTGAGCTCGAACTCGCGCTCGTGCTGGAGTCGCCGCAGCAGGAGGCGTTCGCCCCCGCCCGCCGTCTCCTGCGCAACGCGCTGCTCACGGGCCTGCTCGCCGCCACGCTGCTCACGTTCGGCGTGATCGCCATCTCGCGCCGGGCGCTGCGCCCGGTGATCGCCGTGACCGCCGCCGCCGAGGCGGTCGCGCGGGGAGACTTCAGCGCGACGGCGCCGGTGGAGGGCGTGGACGAGGTCGGGCGGCTCGCGACGGTCTTCAACGAGATGACGCGGCGCCTGCAGGCCAACCGCGCGCTGCTGCAGGAGGTGGTCGACAACTCGACGACGATCGTCGTGGTGGTGGACCTGGAGCACAGGATCCTGCTCGCGAACCGTCGCTACGAGTGGGTGGTGGATCGCGAACCCGGTTCACTGGTGGGCACCGCGCTCGCGGACGCGCTGCCGCACGCGGCGGCGGCCGCGCTCGGGGAGGTGCTCGCCAAGTCGGGGCGCGACGTCACGCACGCCGAGTGCGAGGTCACGCTGGGGACGGCCGAGGACCCGCACACCTGGCAGGCGGTGGCCTTCCCGCTCCGCACCGCGGACGCCGCGCCGTACGCCTTTGGCCTTGTCGCCACGGACCTCACCGAGCGGGCGCGGGCCGAGGAGGAGCGACGGCATCGCGACGCGAGCGTGCAGCAGGCGCAGAAGCTCGAGAGCCTCGGCATCATGGCCGGCGGCATCGCGCACGACTTCAACAACATCCTCGGCGCGGTGCTCGGCAACGTCGACCTCGCGCGCACGGCGCTCGACGACCCCGACGAAGTGCGCATAGCGCTCGAGCAGATCGCCGCGGCGACGCGTCGCGCGGCCGAGCTGACGCGGCAGATGCTCGCGTATGCAGGCCGCGCGAGCCTGCGCAGCGAGGCGACCGACCTGCGGCCGGTGCTGCACGACATGGTCGCGCTCGTGCGCGCCGCGCACTCGAAGAAGATCACCTTCGACATCGCCCCGATGGAGACTCCGCTCTGGGTCGGCATCGACCCGGCGCAGCTCTCGCAGGTGGCGCTCAACCTGCTGACCAATGCGGCCGAGGCGATCGGCGACCGCCAGGGGCTGATCATGCTCCGCGCCGCGCCGGGCGCGCCGCCCGCCACGGCGGAACCGCGAGAACATCCGGACGCTGGATGGGTGCATCTTCGCGTGACCGATACCGGCAGCGGGATATCGGAGGAGGTTCGACGGCGGATCTTCGACCCGTTCTTCTCGACGAAGGCGGCCGGGCGCGGCCTCGGGCTCAGCGCGGTGATCGGCATCATCCGCTCGACCGGTGGCGTGCTGGAGCTGGAGAGCGAGCCCGGACTGCAGACGACGTTCGATGTCTACTTCCCCGCGGTCGCCGCCCCGGCCGCGCCGGTGCACGCGGCCGTCGATGCCGCGACCTCCGGGCGCCGCGGCACGATCCTCGTGGTGGACGACGAGCCCGCGCTGCGACGGATCTGCCGGCGCACGCTCGAGCCGGCCGGCTTTCAGGTGATCGAGGCGGAAGACGGCATCGCCTGCCTCGACGTGTGCCGCGCGCGCGGCGCGGAGATCGACCTGATAGTGCTCGACCTCACGATGCCGCGCATGGGCGGCGTCGAGGTGATGGCGATCCTGCGCGCGGAACGCCCCGGGCTGCGCGTGGTGGTCGCGAGCGGCTACGACCGTGCGGACCGGCGGGGCGACCTGCCCAGTGACGACAACGTGCGCTTCCTGCAGAAGCCGTTCGACACCGCGACGCTGTTGGGTGCCGTCACGAGCCTGCTGGACGGGAGGAAGTGATGTACGAACCACGGTCGTTCGTGGAGGACCGGATCGACGTGCTCCACGACATGGTCCGCCAACATTCGCTCGGCACGATGGTCGCGATGACCAATGGCGGGTTGAACGTCGATCACCTTCCGTTCCTGGTCGGGGCCGGCGGCCCGTTCGGCGTGCTGCGGAGCCACGTCGCCCGCGCCAACCACGTCTGGCACGCGAAGCACCTCGCCGATGCCGTCATCGTCTTCCAGGGACCGCAGCGCTACATCACGCCGTCGTGGTACGCGACGAAGGCGGAGACGGGAAAGGTCGTGCCGACCTGGAACTACGTGGTGGTGCATGCGCACGGCCCGCTGCGGTTCATCGAGGACCCGCAGTGGCTGCGCGACCATGTGAACGAGCTCACGAACGTCCACGAGGCCTCGCGCCCGACGCCGTGGAAGGTGTCGGATGCGCCTGACGACTACGTCGACGGTCTCCTTGGCGCGATCGTCGGCGTGGAGATGGTGGTCGCGCGGCTCGACGGCAAGTGGAAGCTCGGGCAGAACCGGCCGGAGCGGGATCGCACGGGCATGATCGATGGACTGCGGCGGGAGAACCGTGAGTCCGACGCCGAATTGGCGGCGCTGATCGAACGAACAAGAATCCCCTGACCGGCGTTCGTCTCAGGGGCCACCTCCCCGGCGGTCGCCGGGCTGAGGCAAGGCCGCAATCCAGAGACGGGAGGTCATTCCATGAAGCTCTACATCATCCCTGCCGCCGCACTGTCTCTCGCGGTTGTCGCCGCGCCGGCTCTCGCGAGGGCACAGGTCACCGACAAGGTCGCCGACAAGAAGATGGCGCCGCACTCCGAGCCCACCTGGGGGCCGGCACCCGCCGTGTTCCCCGCCGGCGCACAGATGGCCGTACTGCAGGGGAAACCGGACAGCGCCGGCATCTTCACCGTGCGCTTGCGCTTTCCCGATGGATACCGGATCGCGCCTCACACGCACCCCACCGACGAATACGTGACCGTGATCAGCGGCAAGTTCCGCGTCGGCATGGGCGAGCGCGCCGACCTGCCGAACGCGATGACGCTGGAAGCCGGCGGGTTCGTGACGGCGCCGGCGATGCAGGCGCACTACGCGGCCGCCGAGGGCATGACCGTGGTGCAAGTGACCGCGATGGGTCCGTTCGCACTCACCTATGTGAATCCGGCGGATATGCCGCGGCAGATGGATATGCCGAGAACGCCGGAGATACCGCGGCCGAAGCCTGCGCCGTGACTGCTCCGGACTGCCCGGACAGCTACGGGGCGAGTACCCTGGAGCGAGTACTCGTCCCGTAGCCAGTCCGTCTAATTCTTCCGCAGGGTAAGGGCCGCTGAGCCCTCGGGCGTGCTGGCGGACCCCATCATCACGCCGTTCTCGATGAACCCGGTGCCGATGCTCACCGGAGTGCCCTGCTGCTCGATCGTGGTGAAGAGCAGCGCACGGCCGAAGTTGCCGACCGTGTAGGTGCCGTGTCCCGAGCCGCCTTCATCGAAGGTCTCGCCTCCGGGGATGTTCGTCCCGACGGCTCCGTGCGAGAAGCCGAAGGTGCCGTCGGCGGCGATGCCGAGCCCGCCGCCCGAGGTGTTGATGATGTAGGTGCTGTCCTCGTACGTGATGCCCGGGAGTTCGACGCCGTCCAGCGTCAGGAGCGTGTAGCTGCCGACGAAGTTGTACCAGACGTCGACCGGCGCGTCCACCTTGCCCTCCTCCAGCACTCCGCGGATGCTCGCCGCGCCCGGCGCGACGCCGGTGACGACGCCCGAGGCCGACGCGACGCTCGCGAGATCCGCCGTCAAGGTCGTCCAGGTCGGCTTGCGACCCTCGAGTTCCTCCTCGGTGAGCACGTCGCCGCTGGAGTCGCTCGCCGTCCAGGTCAACGTGGTCTGCCCGTTCACGAACACGGTGTCGAGCGCGCTCGTGAGGCCGAGGGTCGCGACCCCGTAACGCACCGGCTTGAGCACGTTGGTGAGCGACCGTCGCTGCGACGGGAAGCCCGGGTACTCGAAGTCGACCGCATACGTGATGTTGTGGTCGTCGCCCTGCCCGGCGTTGTTGAACTGGACGGTCCACGCCAGTCCGCTGCCGCCTTCCACCGCCGTGGCGCCGGCGAGCGAGACCGGCCCGACATTCAGGTAGGTCGCCGGGACCTGCTTGCGGACCGTCGTGCGCGGGCCCGCCGGCAGCTTCATCTCCGGCAACGAGAAGAGCGGGAACTTGGTGCGCAGCGCGTTCCACTGCGCGGCCATGGTGTTGAACGAGGTGACGAGCGCCGCGACGACCGGCGGGCCACTGGCGTCCGCGAGCGAGAGCGAACGGAACTCGACGAACACGTTCACCTGGCGCGGCTGTCCGACCGTGAACGCGGTCGAGTCCGGCGCGTTCAGCGCGGCCATCCTGAGCGAGGCGCCGGTGCGCAGGTCACCGAAATCGGGGTCGATGTCGGCCATGGCCGAGACGACCACCGGCGTGATCGCCGCGTCGTAGATGCCGACCAGTTTGTCCCACACGTCAGAGGAGCACCAAGCCAGGCCCACCCCGGCGCCGATCGCCGCACCGTTCTTGATTCCGGCGATCAGGCCCGGCACGGAGCCGGCGCCTCCGAGGAACGCGCCGAGTGCCGCGCCCGCGGCTCCGCCCAACACGCCGCCCACGCCGGCGCTGCCGAGCGTCTTCGCGCTGCACTTGACCACCTCTCGCGCGCCGGCGAGGATGGCGTTCTGCGTCGCGCTGATGCGGCCGCACTCGGGGAACGGCGTGATCAGCGTGCAGAGGTCGATCGCGTCCGCCATGCGCAGGGACGGTTGTGCGTTCGGGTCGAGCCCCAGCGCCGTGGCCTGGGACACGATGAACGGGACCGCCGCCGCGCGCTCGGCGGTCGAGAGCGCGAGGAAGTCGGCGCGTGCGCCCTGCAGCGCGGCGCGTCCCGACGTGATGAACTGTCGGAGCGCGACGGTGTCCGCGCCGCTCGCGGCGAACGCGTCGAGGTTCGCCTCGATCGCGTCATACTTGGCCAGCGCCAGCGTGAAGATCGCCTCGGCGGTCGCGGTCGGGTCGGCGATCACGACGGGCGCGAGCACCGTCAGCGTGTCGAGGTGCGCCTTGGTGCCGATCACGAACCGCGCGACGTGCGAGCCAGCCGCGACCTGAGGGATGAGCCCCACCAGCGTGCTGTCGTCGATGCGGATGGCGCGGAACTCGGCGCTGCCCAGGCGGCCGATGATGGAGTCGGGCACCGAGCGGCCCGTGATGCCGACCGGGCGGAGCGTGACAAGCTCGGTGGGCCGTACGGTATCGACGCCGGCGACCAGCGCGGCGGGAGTCGGGTCGACCGGAGGGTCGATCGGAGGATCGACGGTACCTGTGGGTCCATCTCCGCCGCAGGCGGACAGGATGATCAGGGCGGCGGCGGAAAGCAGCCGTCCGAGGGGGAGGCGCGAATGTCGATCGCGTGCGGGCACGAGGGGCGGGGCCAGGGGAGTGCGCGGGCGGGCCGCCGAGTGCGGCCGTGCGGGGCGGATCTGATGGAGCCCCTCCGTCATCGGACGGCGCGCGTCGCCAATCCTAGCAGCCGTACTGCTACTGCGCGAGGACCTTGCGCAGATAATCTCCCGTGTACGAACCAGCGGTCCCGGCGACCTCCTCCGGCGTGCCCTGCGCCACTATCTTGCCGCCGCCGCTGCCCCCCTCGGGGCCGAGGTCGACGATCCAGTCCGCCGTCTTGATGACATCGAGGTTGTGCTCGATCACCAGCAGCGTGTTGCCGCGGTCGACGAGCTTGTGCATCACCTCGAGCAGCACGCGCACGTCCTCGAAGTGCAGGCCGGTCGTCGGTTCGTCGAGGATGTAGAGCGTGCGCCCCGTGTCGCGGCGCGAGAGCTCGGTGGCGAGCTTCACGCGCTGCGCCTCGCCGCCCGAGAGCGTCGTCGCGCTCTGGCCGAGATGGATGTAGCCGAGCCCCACATCGTTCAGCGTCACGAGCTTGTGATGGATGCGCGGCTGGTTCTCGAACACGCCGATCGCGTCCTCGACCGTCAGCTCCAGCACCTCGCTGATGTTCATGTCGCGGAAGCGCACGTCGAGCGTCTCGCGATTGTAACGCTTTCCGCGGCACTGCTCGCAGGTCACGTAGACGTCCGGCAGGAAGTGCATCTCGATCTTCACCAGCCCGTCGCCCTGGCACGCCTCGCAGCGCCCGCCCTTCACGTTGAACGAGAAGCGGCCCGGCCCGTAGCCGCGGAGCTTGGCCTCCGGCATCTCGGCGAACAGCTCGCGGATCGGCGTGAACAGCCCCGTGTACGTCGCCGGGTTCGACCGCGGCGTGCGTCCGATCGGCGTCTGGTCGATGTCGATGACCTTGTCGAGGTGCTCGAGGCCCTTGATGCGGTCGTGGGCGCCCGGCACGACGCGCGCGCGGAAGAAATGCCGCGCCAGCGTCTTCTGCAGGATGTCCTCGACCAGCGTCGACTTGCCCGAGCCCGACACTCCCGTGACGGCGACGAAGAGCCCGAGGGGGAACTCGGCGTCGATCCGCTGCAGGTTGTGCTCGCGCGCGCCCTCGATGCGCAGCATGCGCTTGGGATCGACCGGACGCCGGGTCGCGGGCATCGGGATCGAGCGTTTGCCGGTGAGGTACTGCCCGGTCACGCTCGCCTCGACCTTCATGACTTCGGCGACGGTCCCTTCGGCGATCACCTGGCCGCCATGCTTGCCGGCGCCCGGCCCGAGGTCGATCAGGTGATCGGCCTCCATGATGGTCTCCTCGTCGTGCTCCACCACGAGCACCGTGTTGCCGAGGTCGCGCAGGCGCTTGAGCGTGCCGAGCAGCCGCGCGTTGTCGCGCTGGTGCAGGCCGATCGACGGCTCGTCGAGGATGTAGAGCACGCCCACGAGCTTGCTGCCGATCTGCGTCGCCAGCCGGATGCGCTGCGCCTCGCCGCCGGAGAGTGATTCCGCCGAACGGTCGAGCGTGAGGTAGTCGAGCCCGACGTCGACGAGGAAGCGCAGCCGCTCGCGCACTTCCTTGAGGATCGGCCCGGCGATGCCGGCGTCGAGCCCAAGGCCCGTCGCGCCCTTCTCGCGCACGGGAATGCTCTCGGCGAACGCCAGCGCGCCGGCCGCCGATTGCTCCGTGAACTCTCCGATGTTGCGGCCGTGCAGCGTGACCGCGAGCGTCTCGGGCTTGAGCCGGCGGCCATGACAGTCGGGGCATTCGCCGACGATCATGTACTCCTCGAGGTCGCTCCGCACGGAGTCCGACGTCGTCTCGGTGTAGCGGCGCTGCACGTTGGAGAGGATGCCCTCCCAGCGCGACTCGTCCTCCCCGGCGGCGGCCTTCTTCTTCGGCGTGCCGAACAGCAGCTCCGTTTGCACACGCTCGGGCAGCTTCCCCCACGGCGCGTTGAGATCGAACTTGAGCTGCTTCGCCAGGCCCGGCAGGATCACGCGGCGCAGGTAACCGTCCGGCTCGCCCCACGGCAGGATCACGCCCTCGAGGATCGAGATGCTGTGGTCGCCTAGGATCAGCTCGGGGCTCGCCGTGCGCTTGGTGCCGAGGCCGCTGCAGGTGGGGCAGGCGCCGAACGGCGAGTTGAACGAGAACTGGCGCGGCTCGAGCTCCGGCATCGAGATGCCGCAGTGCGGGCAGCCGTACTTCTCCGAGAATATCTGGCGCGCCTTCGAGTCGTCGTGCCGCGCGACCTCGACAAGACCATCGGCCAGCCGGAGCGCGGTCTCGAGCGAATCCGTGAGGCGGCCACGATCCTCCGAACGCACTGTCAGTCGGTCGACCACCACGGAGACGTCGTGATTCTGCCGGCGGTTCAGCTTTGGCGGGTCGGAGAGTTCGACCAGTTCGCCATCGACCATCGCGCGCACGAAGCCCTGCTTGCGCGCGTCCTCGAAGAGTTCGCGGAACTCGCCCTTTCGCCCGCGCACGAGCGGCGCGAGGATCTCGAGGCGCGTGTCGGCCGGCCAGGTGAGCACCACGTCCGCGATCTGCGCCGGCGACTGCCGCGCCACCGGTCGCCCGCAGTTGACGCAGTGCGGCGTGCCGGCGCGCGCGTAGAGCAGGCGCAGGTAGTCGTAGATCTCGGTGACGGTGCCGACGGTCGAGCGCGGGTTCGCGCCGGCCGTCTTCTGCTCGATCGAGATGGCGGGCGAGAGCCCCTCGATGGCGTCGACGTCCGGCTTCTCCATCAGGCCGAGGAACTGCCGTGCGTACGCCGACAGCGACTCGACGTAGCGGCGCTGCCCCTCGGCGTAGATCGTGTCGAACGCCAGCGACGACTTGCCCGACCCCGACAACCCGGTGATGACCACGAGCTGGTCGCGCGGGATGTCGACGGAGATGTCCTTGAGGTTGTGTTCCCGCGCGCCGCGGATCCGGATTGATTTCAGACTCATGCCCGTCGGCCTTCTCTGACTGCTTGCTGTTGGG
>DATLLD010000122.1:0-4565 GCA_035538035.1 Gemmatimonadaceae bacterium
CGGCCCCTTCGGCGTCGCCGGCGCGCAGCGCCTGCACCATGGCGCGGTGCTGGTAGTTGGACTTGCGCAGCGATCCCGGCAGCACCAGTCCGCGCCGGCGGAACAGGTGCAACTCACCCTCCAGCGACGGCCAGATCTGCACGAGCTTGTGGTTGTCGGCACAGGCGACCAGCCTGGTGTGGAACTCGACGTTGAGCGGATAGAAGGTCGCGAGGTCGTCGCGCTCCACCGCCTCGTCCATGCGGTCGACGAGGTCCTCGAGCTCGTTGAGCTGCGCGCCGGTGACCTGCGCCGCCGCGAGTCGACCCACGAGCGCGAACAGGGAAGCGCGCATGTCGTAGATGTCGAGCGCCTCGCGGGTGGAGATCTCGCGCACGAAGAAGCCGCGGTTGATCTCGGAGCGCAGCAGCCCGGTGTGCTCGAGCGCGCGGCAGGCCTCGCGCACCGGTCCGCGCGAGATGCCCAGCTTGATCGCGAGCACGCTCTCGTTGATGCGGTCGCCGCCCGTGAGCTCGCCCGCGGCGATCATGCGCTCCATCTCGCGCTGCACCGCCGGAACGAACGACTCGGTGCGCGGACGCGAGCTCATGTCGCGGCTCAGGTCGCGACTCAAGCCGCGACTCCCGCGGCGCGCGCCGCATCCACCAGGTAATCGCGCGCCCACAGCATGTCATCGAGCGTGGTGAATGCGTTGGTGTAGTGGCCCTTGAAGCCCTTGCCCTCGATGCGCCGGAACATGTCGCCGAAGTCGAGGTCGCCGGCCCCCGGCTTCAGATGCACCTCATGGCCGTTGCGGAAACAGTCGGCCAGCCGCACTTCGGCCACCTGCGTCATGTCGAGCGCATCCACGAAACCCGGTATGCCTTCGGGCACCAGGTGGGCGTGGTTGGCGGTGAAGGACAGCTTGAATGCCGGCGACTGGATGCGCTCGAAGTAGTAACGCCACTCCTCGACGGTGTGCGCGAGGTAGTGGACCTCGGAATCCTCGGGCTCCTTGTTGAGGTTCTCGAGCAGGATCAACGCACCCTTCTTCTCGGCGTAGCCGGCGATGCGCTTGAGGCGCTCCAGGCCCGCCTCCATGCGCATCGCCTTGTCGTTGCTGAAGTGGTAGCCGGCGTGCACCACGATCCACTGCGCGCCCAGACGCGGGTAGATGTCGATATAGGCCTTCAGGTACTGCTCGACCCCGTCGGCCACGAATGGCGAGTACTCGGCGACGTTGACCGCGGACAGGGTGTGCAGCCCGAGACGGATGCCGTGATTGTCGAGCGATTCGCGGATGCCCGCCGCCCGGCGATCGTCGAAGGTGGTGAGTGCGTTCGCAGCGGTGTCGAGCTGGATGTCGACATGGGGCACGGCATGCTTCGCCGCCCAGGCGATGCCGTCCTCCAGCTTTGCCCGGCGGCCGACATCGACCCCAATCCGCTCCTTGAGCCCCATCGCCGCCTCCAGTGTCGACAATTCCTGGTAAGAAGTGTACAAGTGTTGACGATTCCGTAGGGATAGACCACCAAGGAGCGACCATGAGGAGACGCACGTTCGCGTTGGGTGCCACCGCAGCCGCCGGTCTGGGCTGGCTGCCATCGTCGGCGCAAGAGAAATTCCCCTCGAAACCCATCGAGGTCGTGACCCACTCGGGTGCCGGGGGCGGCACCGACATCACGGCGCGGATGATGATGGTCCACGCGCCCGGCGTCTTCGGCACCGAGCTCGTGGTCGCCAACCGCGTCGGCGGCAGCGGCGCCGCGGCGCTCGCCTACGCGGCCGGCCGCCCGCGCGACGGTCACACCATCCTCCTCGTCACGCAATCGCACCTGCTGACGATCCTGCAGGGCAAGTCGGCGGTGAAATACGACGAGCTGGTGGCGCTCGCACGCGCGACCGCCGATCCGCAGGTCCTGATGGTGGGCAAGGCCAGTCCGATCAAGTCGGCGCAGGAGCTGGTCGCCGCCGGAAAGGCGCGCAAGCTGAAGGTGGGCGTCACGCACATCGGCAGCATCGACCACATCTCGCTCGTCGGCTTCGCGCGCAAGGCGGGGCTGCAGGCGCCGACGCCCGTGCCGTTCCGCGGCGGCGGCGACATCGTCGTGAACGTGGTGAGCGGCAACATCGACCTGGGAATGCTCAACTACGCTGAAGCCGAGTCACAGATCAAGGCGGGCGATGTGCGGCCGTTGATGGTGCTGACGTCGCAGCGGCTGAAGATCCTGGCCGACGTGCCCACGGCGAAGGAGCTCGGCATCGATGCCGACTACGCCACGGTGCGCGGCTTCGTCACGCTGAAGGGCGTGCCCGACGACCGGCTCAAGACGCTCGAGGACGGTCTCATCAAGGCGATGAAGGGCCAGATGTACTCCACGTACATCGAGACCTCGGGACAGGCGCCCGACAGCGTCGCCGCGCGCGCCGAGTGGCAGGCACAGCTCGACGCGATGTACCGCGAGGCCGAGACCGAGCTGAAGGCGCTCGCCGCTGCGCCGAAGTAGACGCCACGAAGTCGAGGCAACGAAGCAGACGCGATGCAGCGCAACGATGTGGTGGTCGCGGGTGTGGCGCTCGCCGCCTGCGCCGCGGCCTTCGCGCTCACCTTTCGCTTCACCGCGACAACGCCGGCCGCGGTCATGGGCGGGATGGGTGCGGAGTTCTTCCCGCGCCTCGTGATCGCGGTGATTGCGCTGCTCGCGGTCTGCATCCTGTTCGGCGTCGGCAATCCGCCGATGGAGCGCGCGCCGCCGATACCGGCGCGCGTCTGGGTCACCGCCGGCGTGCTGCTCGCGTTCATCGCGGCCGTGGAGCTCGCCGGCATGTGGCTCGCGTCGTTCGTGCTCGTCGTCGGCCTGGGCCGCATGTGGGGCGAGAAGAACCTGCTGAAACTGTCGGCGGCCGCGGCGGGACTGCTCGCCGTCATCTACTTCGTGTTCGTGCGGGTGCTCAAGGGCAATTTCCCGGAAGGCATCGTCACGAGGCTCTGGTCGTAGTGGACGCCTTCGTTGCCGGTCTCGGGGCCGCATTCGCGCCCGACATCCTGCTGCTGGTCCTCGCCGGCACGCTCCTCGGCATCGTGGTGGGCGCCTTGCCCGGCATCAGCGGGAGCACGACCACGGCGCTGCTGCTGCCGCTCACGATCGCCATGTCGCCCAACGCGGCGCTGGCGTTCCTCGGGTCGTTGTACTGCGCGGCGAATTACGGCGGTTCGATCACCGCGATCCTCATCAACACGCCGGGCGACCCTTCCGCCTCGGCGACGGCGTACGACGGCTACCCGCTGGCGAAGCGCGGCGAGGCGGGACGCGCACTCGGCATGTCGGCGGTCGCCAGTGCCATCGGCGGCATCTTCAGCGTGATCGTGCTGATCGTCGCTGCGCCGGCGCTCGCGCGCCTCGCCTACCAGTTCGGCCCGCCGGAATACTTCGCGCTCGCGCTCTTCGGGCTCTCCATGGTGGCCGCGGTCGGCGGCGAGTCGCCGACCAAGAACCTGATGGCCGGGGCTTCGGGCGTGCTGCTGGCCACCGTCGGGCTCGATCTGATGACCGGCGTCGAGCGCTTCACCTTCGACATCCCCGCGTTCTCCGACGGCCTCGACTTCATTCCCGTGCTCGTCGGGCTGTTCGCGGTGGCGGAGCTGTTCGAGCGCGTCGCGCAGCGCGGCGTGGTGCAGGAATGCATCAAGCTCAACGCCATGAAGCTTCCGAGCCTGGCGGACTTTCGCAAGTGCGCGAAGGCGATCACGCTGTCGAGCGGCATCGGCACCTTCATCGGCGCGCTGCCGGCCCTCGGCGCGACCACCGCGGCGCTGATCGCCTACAACGAGACCAAGCGCTGGTCCCGCCACAAGGAGGAGTTCGGCAAGGGGGCGATCGAGGGTGTCGCCGGCCCGGAGGCAGCGAACAATGCAGCGGTGGGCGGCGCGATGGTGCCGACGCTGGCGTTGGGGATTCCCGGCAGCACCACGACGGCGATCATCCTCGCCGGGCTGATGATCCAGGGCGTGCGCCCGGGACCGCACCTCTTCAACGAGCAGCCGACGTTGCTGTATGTCGTCTTCGGCTCGATGCTCGCCTGCAACATCCTCTACCTGGTACTGGGCTTCGTGTTCGCCAAGGCGTTCGCACGCATCACGCTGATTCCCGACGCTTACCTTTGGCCCGCCGTGTTCATCCTGTCCGTGGTCGGCGCCTACGCGCCCAACCAGTCGATGGTGGACGTGCTGGTGATGCTCGTCTTTGGCGTGGTGGGCTATCTGTTCCGGCGTTACGGGTTCTCGCCGGCGCCGCTCATCATGGGCCTCGTGCTCGGCAAGATGGTCGAGGAGACGCTCAAGCAGTCCCTGCTCATCTTCGACCACGAATGGACGCGGTTCTTCGAGCGCCCGGTGGTGGTGGCGCTGTTCGCCATCACACTGGTTGGTCTCGCCGCGCCGCTGCTCTGGAAGGCATGGCAGCGCTTGCGCCCACCGGCCCCGAGGAGAATCGCATGAGCCCGCCGGGCCGCCGCGGTGACACACATGAGGGCGAATCCCTGAGCGCTCAGCGCGAAGGTAGTCCAGTGAGTGCACCCGAGGAGGG
>DATLLD010000123.1:0-5600 GCA_035538035.1 Gemmatimonadaceae bacterium
ACGTTGCTTTGCTGCGGCGCTCGTCGCGGCAGCGATGCCGTTCGCGCTCTCCGCGCAGCAGCGACCGATGCCGACCACGCCGCCAACCGTGCGCGCCACGCAGGTGCCGGTGGCCGGCGCGCTGGCCGCGCTCGGCTCGCCGCCCAACCCGAAGGTGGCCGTCACATGGGACCGCTTCTACGACCACGCCGGGATCATGGAGATCTCGCGGCGCCTGGCCGCGGGGCACCCGAACCGCATCAAGATCGGCAGCATCGGCAAGAGCACGCAGGGCCGCGACATGGTGCTCCTGACCGTGACCAACTTCGACCACGGTGACGCCGACAAGAAGCCGGCGATGTGGATCGACGGCAACATCCACTCGAACGAGATCCAGGGCTCGGAGTTCTCGCTCTACACCGCGTGGTACCTCGCGGAGATGGCGGACCGCGTGCCGGCGGTGGACTCGCTGCTCGACCAGTACACGCTCTACATCGTGCCGACCATCAACCCGGACGCGCGCGACCATTACATGCATCGCCCCAACACGGCGAGCTCGCCGCGCACAGGTCTCGCGCCGCGCGACAATGACGGCGACGGGAAGATCGACGAGGACAACCTCGACGACCTGAACGGCGACGGGCACATCACGCAGATGCGCCGCAAGAACGTGAACGGCCGGTTCAAGGTGTCACCCGAGGATCCGCGCCTCATGATCCCGGTGCGGCCCGGCGAGAAGGGCGAGTACGACCTGCTCGGCCAGGAAGGCTTCGACAACGACGGCGACGGCTTCGTGAACGAGGACGCCGACGGCGGCTACGACCCGAACCGCAACTGGCCGTGGCGCTGGGTGCCGCAGTACGTGCAGGGCGGCGCCGATCGTTACCCCGGCTCGCTCGTCGAGACGCGGAACGTGATGGAGTTCGTGATCGCGCACCCGAACATCGCCGGCGCGCAGAGCTACCACAACAGCGGCGGCATGATCCTGCGCGGCCCCGGCGTGCCGCAGGACGAGTACCGGCCGGCGGACATCGCGGTGTTCGACCAGCTCGGCCGCACGGGCGAGGAGATCCTCCCGGGCTATCGCTACATGATCGTGTGGAAGGACCTGTACACGGCATGGGGCGGCGAGCTCGACTGGTTCTACGGCGCGCGCGGCATCCTGACGTTCAGCAATGAGCTCTGGACGCCGTTCCTGTATTTCTACAAGCAGCCCGAGCGCGGCAATCGATACCAGACCGTCGAGTCGCGCTTCAACTCGCTGCTGCTGATGGGCGAGGCGATGGTGGAATGGCAGGAAGTCGACCACCCGCAATACGGGAAGATCGAGATCGGCGGCACCAAGAAGAACTTCGGCCGCGTGGAGCCGGGCTTCATGCTGCAGTCGGACGCGCACCGCAACATGATGTTCACGCTCTACCAGACGTCGCAGATGCCGCTGGTGCGCGTGGACTCGGTCACGACGCGGTCACTCGGCGGCGGACTGACGGAAGTGACGGCAGTGGTGCTCAACGAGCGCCTCGCGCCGACGCACACGCAGCAGGATCTCGAGAACAACATCACGCGGCCGGACTTCGTGAGCATCGAGGGCGGGCGGGTGATCGCCGGGTTCACGGTCGACAACCCGCTGAATGGTGACGCGACGGAGCAGAAGCGTGACCCGGCGAAGATCCGGGTGCGGAACATCCCCGGGCACGGGTTGGTGCGCGTGCGGTGGATCGTGTCTGGGGCAGGGCCGTTCACCGTGACGGCTGATTCGGAGAAGGGTGGTGTTACTGTGCTTCGATCGCGGTAGGGCTTGAACGACAAGCCACAGGAGCCGTGGAGGCACGGAGGGCCACGGAGGACTGCAACTGCTTTCACTTCGAGGGCACAGGGAGCACAGAGAACTGCAACTGAATTGAATGGGGGCTCCCGGGCAGGATCTTGCCCGGGAGCCCCCATTCAATTGTGGTTCAGGATTCGCACGATCGCCCTGTGCTCCCTGTGCCCCCGGTGTTGAGCAGTTGCAGCTCCTCCGTGGCCCTCCGTGCCTCCGCGCCTCCTGTGGCCTGTCTTTAGCAGTTATCAGACCACGATGCTGAGCAACCGCCCAGGAACCAGGATCACCTTCTTCGGCTCGCCAGTGATGAACTTCCCGATCGCCGCATCCGCAAGCGCAGCCGCCAGCGCCGCATCCTGGGTGACCGACTTCGGCACCACGATCTTGCCCCGCGTCTTGCCCCCCACCTGCACCACCAGCTCGATCGTGTCCGACACCAGCATCGCGGGGTCGAACGCCGGCCACTGCGAGTCGAACACGCTCGACTTGTGCCCGAGCATCTCCCACAGCTCCTCGGTCACGTGCGGCGCGTACGGGGCGGCCAACTGCACCAGCGGTTCGACCTCGGCGCGGTGGCAGGTGCGCTCGGCCCGACGCAGCACGTTCATGTACTCCATCATCGCCGCGATCGCCGTGTTGTAGCTCAGCGCCGGCGTGTCCTCGCCGACCTTCTTGATCGTCGCGTGCAGCTTGCGCATCACCTCGTCGTCGGGCGCGCCGTCGGTCGTGCAGTCGCGCACCGAGGCCCAGAGACGGTCGAGGAAGCGCTTTACGCCGCTGATGCCCGCGTCGCGGAAGTCGCCGCCCTCCTCGAAGGGACCGAGGAACATCAGGTAGGTGCGGAACGAGTCCGCGCCCCACTGCTCGATGTAGTCGTCGGGGTTCACCACGTTCCCCTTCGACTTCGACATCTTGGCGCCTTCGCGGATGATCAGCCCATGCGCGCGGAACTTCGTGAACGGCTCCTCGAAGTCGAGCATCCCGGCGTCGTGCAGCACCATCGTGATGAAGCGCGAGTAGAGCAGGTGCAGCACCGCGTGCTCGTTGCCGCCGATGTAGCTCGTGACGGGCAGCCAGCGCTTGGTGAGATCATGGTCGAACGCCACGTCGTCGCGACCCACGCTCGGGTAGCGCAGGAAGTACCAGGCGCTGTCGAGGAAGGTGTCGCTCACGTCCGTCTCGCGTCGGCCCATCTTGCCGCAGGTGGGGCACGGCACGCGATACCAGCTCTCGTGGCGCGCCAACGGCGAGATGCCCGAGTCGTCCGGCTTGAAGTCCGCGATGTCCGGCAGCAGCACGGGCAGCTGGTCCTCGGGCACGGGCACCGTGCCGCAATCATCGCAATAGATGATCGGGATCGGCGGGCCCCAATAGCGCTGCCGCGAGATGCACCAGTCGTGCAGGCGATAGTTCGTGACCGCCTGGCCCGCGCCAAGGGACGCGAGCCACTCCGTCACCTTGCCCTTGGCCTCCTCGACGCCGAGCCCGCTGAACTGGCCGGAGTTCACGAGCACGCCGTCGTCGGTGTGGGCCTCGTGCTCGAGCGGCGTGTGGCCGTCCTCCCCGTCGCCCGCCACCACGCGCACGATCTGCAGCCCGAACTTCGTCGCGAACTCGTGGTCGCGCTCGTCGTGCCCGGGCACCGCCATGATCGCGCCGGTGCCGTACTCCATCAGCACGTAGTCCGCGACCCAGATGGGGATCATCGCGCCCGTCGCGGGGTTCACCGCCAGCGCGCCGGTGAACTCGCCTGTCTTCTCCTTGTTCGTCTTGCGCGTGATCAAGTCCTGCTTCGCCGCGCCGGCGCGGTACGCCTCGACCGCCGCACGCCGCTCCGGCGTCGTGATCTCGTTCACGAGCGGATGCTCGGGCGCGAGCACGAGGTACGTCGCGCCGAAGATCGTGTCCGGCCGCGTCGTGAAGACCTCGATCACGGGCTCGTTGACGCTCATCTCCGTCGTGACCGCCACGGTCGCGCTGCCGGCGCCGGCCACGGGGTCGATCACGCGGAAGCGCAGCTTGGCGCCTTCCGAGCGACCGATCCAGTTCCGCTGCGCCTGCACCGTCGTCGCGCTCCAGTCGAGCGTCTCGAGGTTCTTGAGCAGCCGCGGCGCGTAGTCCGAGATGCGGAAGAACCACTGCTCGAGGAAGCGCTGCTCGACGAGCGAGCCGCAGCGCTCGCAGCGACCGTCGATCACCTGCTCATTGGCGAGCACGGTCTTGTCCGACGGGCACCAGTTCACGGCGCCGGCCTTCTTGTAGGCGAGGCCCTGCTTGTGCAGCTGCAGAAAGACCCACTGCGTCCACCTGTAGTAGTCCGGGTCCGTTGTGTCGACCGAGTGCGACCAGTCGACCATCAGCCCCGCGCGGTCGAGCTGCCGCCGGAAGTTCGCGATGTTGCGCGGGATCAGCTCCGAGGGGTGCACGCCCATCT
The DNA here is from genome assembly GCA_035538035.1 of Gemmatimonadaceae bacterium. Classification (GTDB taxonomy): domain Bacteria; phylum Gemmatimonadota; class Gemmatimonadetes; order Gemmatimonadales; family Gemmatimonadaceae; genus Pseudogemmatithrix. The sequence continues at coordinate 4,236 of DATLLD010000123.1, forward strand.
TCAGCGCGAAGTTCTCGGAGTGGATGCCGAACGCATCATAGCCGAGCGGCTGGAACACGGTCTGCCCTTGCAGGCGCTGGAACCGTGCGTAGATATCACTGCCGGTGAACGCGAAGAGGTTCCCGACGTGCAGCCCTTCGGCCGACGGGTACGGGAACATCATCAGCGCGTAGAACGGGCGCTCGCCGTGGGCGTGGTCGACCTGATGGGTGCCGCGGTCGATCCAGCGCTGACGCCACCGCGCCTCGACAGCGTGTGGGTCGTAACCGACTGGCTCTTCGGCGGGACCCGACGGAGCGGATGGTACGGGAGCTTTCATCATCACTGGGAAGGGAAACAGGTTTTGGGCAATCTAGCGGCGACCGCAGCGGGCACCAACACGATCGGCAGGGGCGCCACGGCCAGGCAGCCGGAGGCGGTCCACACCCACATCATCGACCGGCTCTCGATGTGGGCGGCGATCGGCGGCAGCACGATCTTCGTGCTCCTTGTGATACTCGGCTGGGAACGCGTCGCCGATATGGTCGCGGCGGGGAACGGCTGGCTCCTCGGGGGCCTCGCGCTCTCCCTGGCGGTGGCGGCCTCCGCGATCGTCTTCCTCGCGCTCATCTCCCCCGCCGTCGGGGAGCAGCTCCGGGGCCTCGCCGATGTCGCCGAGGCGATCGCCGCCGGCGACCTGACGCTCTCGCCCTCCGCCGCGAAGGAGGGCGGGCAGCTCGGCCGCCTCGCCCGCGCGATGGTGGTCATGACCGACGAACTGCAGCGGCTGGCGGCCCTGATCCGGGCCAATGCCGCCGAGACGGTCAACCGTTCCAGCGAGATCACGAGCGGCACCGAACACATGGCGCAGGCCGCGTCGGGCATCGCCGAGACGGCGAGCTCGCTGAGCCTGCAGGCGACGGAGATGGCGGACACCATCCGCCTGCTCGCTCTCGACGCGAACCGCCTCAACACACTGGCCTCGAGCGTCTCCTCCGGCGCGGCGGATGGCATAGCGCGCAACGAGAAGATGAAGGCGCTGGCGATGGAGAACCACGAGCAGCTGGACGAGAGCGCTCGCCGCCTCGACGCGCTCGCCACGGACGTGCAGGAGAGCGCCCGGGCGACGGAGTCGCTCGCCACCGCGTCGGACCAGATCCGCGGCTTCGTCACGCTCGTGCAGAAGATCGCGCGGCAGTCCAAGCTCCTCGCGCTCAACGCGGCGATGGAGGCCGCGCGCGCCGGCGAGCAGGGCGAGGGGTTCACGGTCGTCGCGAACGAGGTCCGCCGCCTCGCGCAGAGCTCCGCCGAGGCCGCGGAGCACACGGGTCAGCTGATGAAGGAGCTCATCGCGCAGATGGAGGCGGCGCGGCAGTCGAGCGCGCG
>DATLLD010000124.1:0-2453 GCA_035538035.1 Gemmatimonadaceae bacterium
CCGCGCCTCGTCGACGTGCTCGCCAAGCGGATCCACGACGACGGCGAGCCGGATGCGCCCGAGGGGGCCGGCGCGCAGCAGCTCGCGGCCGTGCGCGCGCGCGAGCTCGCCCATGCGGTCGCGAATCCGCAGGCGGCGCTCGCCCACGTCCGGCGCGAACTGCGCGACGTGACGGATCCGGACCTCATCAAGGCCGCCGAGGACCTGCGCATGCGGCAGATCGCTCACCTCAACGAGCACGCTCCGAAGGGGCCGGCGCCGACGCCGCTGATCAAGCGCCCATGGGAGCCAACGCTTGCACAGGCCGCCATCTTCGCGCGCCGGCTTCAGGTGGCAGATGATCCCGTCGCCGCCATCGAGGCCGTCGAGCAGAAGTGCCTGACCCCCGAGGCCGCGGACACCCTGCGCACGGTCTACCCCAAGCTATTCGCGCAGGTGCAAACGCGGCTGCTCGAGCGGTCTGTCGAGATCAAGAAGACGCTGCCGTACGACCAGCGGATCCGCATGTCCCTGTTGTTCGACGTGCCTCTTGATCCGTCGCTCGAACCTGCGACAATCGCCCTGCTACAGACGGTTCACACCACACCGCCAGCGACCAGAGGCCCAGCGGCTCCGACGGTGAATCAGCCCCCCGTGCCATCGACGGCGGGGCCGGTCGACATGACGGCTCTCTACCAGCCTGCATCCGATCGACGCGCTGCTCGGAGATAGACATGTCACTCAATAAGCGGCCAGGTGGGCCGTATGTCACGCCGATCAAGTCGGACGGGACGCAGGCCGCAGAAGCTGGCGAGCGCGGCAAGTACACGCTCGCGTCTGGCACGACGTACTACTTCCCGCTTGGCGGCGTCGGAGCACCCACGCAGAGCGTGCAGCTCGAGGGCGACGCATCCATCATCATCACCTCGGCAACGATCGAGGAGTCGAATCTCGGCGAGTCGGAGGCGAGCGACTACGGGACCGCGACAGGAACGTGGATCAAGGACAACGGCACCGCAGGCGTGACCAGCGCCGTCGGAACTGGATGGACTGCGACGGCTCGCACGATCGCGGTTGTCGGCGGAAACGTCGGCGGCGCGATGTGGCAGCTGCCCGATCGCGGCGCAGCGCGGTTGCGCCTTGTCGTCGTGGTCGGCGGCACTGGCGGCGTCGCTCGCGTGTCGGCGCACGGGAAGGCGTGATGAGCAACTTCCTCTCCGCGTTGCTCGGTCAGGCGCAGGCGGCAACTGCGCCTGGTCCGCGCGTCGTCGGCCGCCCGACCACGGACGAGGAAGAAGCGCAGATCGACAAGTGGCTCGCCGAGAAGGCGAAGAAGTACCCGGAGGGCCTGCCGCAAGAGCGCGTCAGGGAGTGGCAGGAGTTCGATCGCAAGCGGTTCCAGGAGCACTTCGCGCAGCTTCGAGCGGCGCCCGTTCAAGCGCCGCCGCAGATGGGCACGCTGCAACACCTCATGCGCGGCGGTGACTGGTGAGCACCGAAGGCATGGTCGCGATCATCACCGCCGTCGGCGCGGTGCTCATCGGCATCGTGCGCGAGTGGCGCCTTGGGCGTGACATGCGCGAGTTGCGCCTGAACGACGAGGCCAGGCTCGAGCAAACAGCCCGCCGCGATCGTCGCGCGCGCCGCGAGTCGTCGTCGCAGTCGCTTCCGCGCATGCGCCAATCCGTCCCCGAGTCCACCGCCGAGGAGACCACGGACATCCACGAGATTCGCCGCGAGATCTCATCACGCGGACTGCGCGAGCCCCGTAGAGGAACCCATCACGACAGGGAGAAATGACCGATGGCGACCAGGACAGCCTACGAGCCAGACACGATCGTCGTCGACGTCCCCGAGGATCGCCCGTCGAGGCGGCTACACGCGGAGTTGACCATGCAGGTACACGGGGACGATGGCGCATGGCACCGACGCACACCTGACCTCTCGATGACGGCGTGCGGCGAACCGCTCGCACGTCTCGGGCAGGCCCTCCGAGTCGAGACGTACGGCGGCCATCAGCCGCTGTGTCGCGTCTGCTTCACGCCGTTCGAGCTCGCCATCCACGACCAGCTCGTTGAGGAGCTGCGGAAACAAGTCACCTAGGAGACCATGATCATGAAACGCTACACGTTCCCACTGCTCGCCGTGCTCTGCGGCGTCCTCGGGCTCGGCTTCGTCGCCGGGCAGGCCATCGCGGAGCCGGCGCCGGTTGCGACGAGCATCGGCGGCCCGTATCGCCCGCTCTACGTCGCCGCCCTCGTCGCCGCCGCGCCCGCCGTCTCCGACGCGCCGACCTCGCCGCTCGTCGAGCTCCAGGCGCTGAAGACCGCCTACGAGAAGCTGAAGGCGAACCAAGACCCGTCGCTCAAGCCGCTGCTGTGGGCCGGCCTGCTCGCGGTCGGGCTCAAGACGCTCCTGTCACTGGCCAACGCCATCTGGAAGAAGCCGAAGAAGTGGCTCGCGTGGACCGCGCT
>DATLLD010000125.1:0-17273 GCA_035538035.1 Gemmatimonadaceae bacterium
GCCTGGACGCCCAGCGCGAGTGCGAGGTCCACCTGCCGAAGGTCGGGATCGATGAACAGCGAGGTGCGGATGCCGTCGGCGCGCAGGCGGTCGACCGTCGCGCGGATGCGTGCGGGGTCGTGCGACAGGTCGAGCCCGCCCTCGGTCGTGATCTCCTCGCGCTTCTCGGGCACCAGCGTCACTTGGTGAGGCCGGAGCCGCGCCGCGATGCCGGACATCTCGTCGGTGCAGGCCATCTCGAGGTTGAACGGCGTGCGTGCGCCGGCGGCGAGGGCCGCGGCGTCGGCATCATTGATGTGCCGTCGGTCCTCGCGCAGGTGCGCGGTGATGCCGTCGGCGCCGGCGTCCTCGCAGAGACGCGCCGCCGCGACGGGGTCGGGATACGCCGCGCGGCGCGCCTGACGGAGCGTCGCGACGTGATCGATGTTGATGTACAGGCGTTGGTGCTTCATCTTTGGCGGAGTGCCGTCCTCATCCGGGAGAGAACAGGTGATTGCAAGAAAGATCGTCGTATTCGCCGCGCTCGTGCTGTTCGCGGCCTGTCGGCCCGGCAGCACGGGAGCCCCGGCGCCGGGTGCGTCGTCGTCCGATGCGGCCATCCGGGACTTCCTCTCGGCCGCCCGCGCGCAGGACCTGCAGGCACTCTCAGCCGTCTGGGGCAACGCCGAAGGCCCTGCCCGCGACCGCATGGAGCGCCAGGAACTCGAGCGGCGCCTGCTCATCATGATGTGTCACCTGCGACACGATGAATCTCGCATCGGGCAGTCCGAGGCGGGAGAGGCGGGTCGCACGCTGAACAGCGTCGAACTCAAGCAGGAAGGCAAGATCGCCAGCACGAAGTTCACGACCGTCCGCAACACGAAGTCGGGCCGCTGGTTCGTCGAGGACTTCGACCTCGCGCCCCTTCGCGCGTTCTGCACGAAGATGCCGCCGCCGGGCGGTGGCCGCGTTCCCCCGGCCTGAGGCGAGCCGAAGCGCGACGGGTGCTAGTATTCAGATAGCTCGACGAGGACGCCGCCGGTGGAGCGAGGATGCAGGAAGGCGATGCGCTTGCCTTCCGCGCCGCGCCGCGGCTCCTGGTCGATGAGTTCGATGCCGGCGGCCCGACAGCGATCGAGCGTGAAGTCGATGTCGTCGACGGCGAAGCAAATGTGATGGATGCCGGGCCCGCGCTTGTCGAGGAACTTCTCGACCGGTGAGCCGGATTGGTTGGGTTGCAGCAGTTCAACGAGCGAATCTCCGGCGCGGAAGCCGCTGATCAGGGCGCCGTCGGCGTCATCCAGCGGGGCGTCTGGCAGGCCGAGCACGTCGCGATAGAAGGGCAGGGCGCCGGCGATGTCGCGCACGGCGATGCCGATGTGCGCGATGGTCGTGCCGCGCCTGGGATCTTTTTTGTCGTTGGAAGCAGGCATGTGATGTCTCTTTGGTGACCCGGCACGTCAGTCCGGGGACGCCGTAACATTAGCGTGGCGCGGGGTGCCCAGCACCTCCGCCCGATGAAAAGGAAAGGGGAGACGATGGCGAAGACGATGGCGGTGACCGACGACTCGTTCGCGGCCGAGATCGAGCAGCATGACGGCCTGGCCGTCGTGGACTTCTGGGCGACCTGGTGCGGCCCCTGCCGCATGATCGCGCCGATCCTCGAGCAGCTCAGCGTGGAGTTCGACGGCCGCGTGAAGGTCACGAAGCTCGATGTCGACGCCAACCAGAAGACGGCGATGCGCTTCCAGGTGCGGTCGATCCCGACGCTGCTGTTCTTCAAGAACGGCAAGCTCGTCGACCAGGTGATCGGCGCGGTGCCGAAGCCGGCGCTCGCCGCGAAGTTCGAGCAGCACGCGGCCTGAGCAGCACCGGCCGAGGGCGATGCCGCTGATCCGGGATGCACTGCGTTATCCAGCCAAGCGGGTCCTGCTCCAACGGACCCGCTTGGCGTACGTGCACCTTGGGAACCTGCTGACCGACGCCAAGCGCGACCGGGCCGCGCGCGTGTACGGCTACGTCGCCGTCTGGATGCCGGAGGAGCTGCTGGTGCTCTTCCTCGAGGAAGGCGAGGTCGTGAACGCGACGGCCTCGAGTGACGGCCTCACCTTCCACCAGATCGCCATCAGCGACGCGATCTCCCGCGTGCCGGCCTCTGCCGAGTACGGCAGTATCTGCTTCCACGAAGCGACCGACGAGCAGCTCGACATGATGTTCCAGACGCAGACCGCGCTGCCGCTCAAGTGGCCGCGCGAGCTCTCGCCCGCGAACGCCGACGCGCTGCTCGCCTATCTCTACGCGACCATGCATGACGGCGCCGTCGAGCTGAACGTCGACGGCAACGTGCACTATGTCATGGTCGCCAGCGGCGCGCCGGTGCGAGGCTACTTCAGCGACACGCGGCAGGGCCACGTCGGCGCGCACCTGCGCGCGGTGCTGGATCCCGCCACGACCGCTGGCCACGGGACGCCGGTCGTGCGCCTCTGGCCGGTGGCCGATGCGCTGCCCGCGCAGTCCTCCCCGGCGCTGGTGCTCGCCTACCGCGAGTTGATGGCGGCGCTCGCGGCCAGGCTCGGTGCCGCCGGCGTGCGTGCCGCCGCGGACGTGATAGAGGGTGCGCGCCGATCGCTCGTGCAGAAGCATGGACTCCTCGACCGCTTCTCGCCGGCGCATCCGGTGGTGAAGGACCCCGTCACGGACACCGCATCGCTCACCGCGGCGCTGAGCGCGTGGATCGGCGACGTCATGTGGGCCGCCGCACCCGATGACCTGCCGCCCGAGAGTCTCATCAAGGAGCTCACCGCGTCGCGGCGACACGTGTTCCAGGCCGCCGGCCTCTACGATGCACTGCCGTGGAAGGTGAGCTGGTGAGCGACGCCGGCGCCGCGAGCGCGCCGGGAATCCTGCACATCGTGAGCACCCCGATCGGGAACCTCGGCGACTTGAGCCCACGCGCCGTCGAGGTGCTGCGCGGCGTCGCCGCGATCCTCGCCGAGGACACGCGGCACTCGCGAGTCCTCGCGGAGCGGTTCGACATCCGCACGCCGATGCTCGCGTACCATGAACAGAACGAGGCCGCGGCCGCCCCGCGATTCGTGGAGCGGCTGCTGCGCGGCGAATCGCTCGCGCTGGTGAGTGATGCCGGCACGCCGCTGCTCTCGGACCCCGGCGACCGACTCGTGCGTGCCGCGGTCGAGGCAGGCGTCACGGTCTCGCCGGTGCCGGGACCCTCGGCGCTGCTCGCGGCGCTCGTGGCGTCGGGACTGCCCGCGAACCGCTTCACGTTCTATGGGTTCCTGCCGCGGAAGGGTGGCGAACGCACGCGCGCGCTCGAGTCCATCGTTGCGCTGACGCACACGGCGGTCATCTACGAGTCGGGCAACCGCACCGACGAGACATTGCACGCGCTGGTCGCGGCGGGCGCGGGCGAGCGGGCAACGGTCGTGGCGCGAGAGCTGACCAAGCAATACGAGGAGTTCAGGCGCGGAACGGCCGCCGAGCTGGCCACGTACTATGAGGAAGCCGCGCCGCGCGGCGAAGTGGTGATCGTCATCGCCGGTGCGGCCGAGGAAGAGGCGCCGGACGAGGACTCGCTCCGGGCTCGCGCTGCCGCCCTCCGCGCGCAAGGCATGAGCGCGCGGGAGGTGATGCGCGTACTGATGGACACCGCGCACGCGCCGCGGAACGTCGCCTACCGCCTTGCCCACGAGTGATGCCAGTCCTTCGCCGCTACGTCCTGCCGATCGTCCTCGCCGCCGCCGTGCCGCTGCTCGGCTCGACCGCGCCGGTGAACGTCGCGCCGGTGAAGGCCGCGCCGATGGATGTCGCGGCGGTGCCGGACGCCCCGCGCCTCACCATCGCCCGGCTGCAGTACGACGGCGATGACTGGTACGCGAATCCCTCGAGCCTGCCGAACCTGATCCGCGCCGTGCGCGAGCGCACCACGCTCGACGTCGAACCGCGCGAGGCGCGGGTCACGCTGCTCGACGACGCCCTCTGGGACCATCCGTTCCTGCACCTCACCGGCCACGGCAGCATCCGCTTCAGCGAGCTCGAGGTGGAGCGCCTGCGCGAGTACCTGCTGCGCGGCGGGTTCCTCCACGCGGACGACAACTACGGGCTCGACGAGCACTTCCGTCGCGAGATCGCGAAGGTCTTCCCGGACCGTCCGCTCGTCGACGTTCCGCTCGACCATCCCATCTATCGCATCGTCTACTCGTTCCCGCTGGGCGTGCCGAAGATCCACGAGCACGACCAGAAGCCGGCGCGCGGGTTCGGTATCTTCATCGGCGACCGGCTGGCGGTGTTCTACTCGCACGAGAGCGATCTCGGGAATGGCTGGGAGGACACCGGCACGTACCCGGACGATCCCGCCGAGGCGCACGAACAGGCGCTGCGCATGGGCGTGAACCTGTTCACGTACGCGGTCACCAGCGGGCCGGGGCGATGAACGTCCTCGACCTCGTCGCGCGGGAGACGCGCCGCGCCGCACAGGCAGCCGGCGTGGCGCGCATCGTGCTGCCCGCCGTCGTCGCCGCCGCGCTGCTGACCTGCGGCGCCATGTGGCTCGCGCGCGGACGCTGGATGGCGCTGCATCCGGTGCTCCCGTTCGTCATCTGGGGCGTGGCGGGCGCGCTGGCGCTGGTGATCGCGCGGCGGGCCCACCGGCGGCTCGGCATGCGCTCGTCGAGCGCGGCCGTGGCGCGCGCCATCGAGGACGAGCAGAGCCTGCGCCGCGGCGCGCTCACCGGACTGCTCGAGGTCGCCCCGCAGGGCGGACCGTTCGTCGACAAGGCCGCCAACGCGCTCGGCGACTCGCTGCGCGCGGTGGCGGCACGGCCCGCGCCGCGGCACCGTCGCCGCCTTCGCGCCGCCGCGCTGCTCTCGATGGTCGCGCTCGCGCAGGTGCTGCTGCTGGCGAGCACTTCGTTCGCGCGGCGCGCCGACGGCTGGCGCGCGCTGCTCAACCCGGTCGATGCCTGGCGCGGCACGCTGCTGCCCGCGCTCGAGATGCGCGCACTGCCGCGCCGCCTGCCGCGCGGCACCTCGCTCCCGGTGGAGATCGCGGCGGAGAGCCGCACCACCGTCACGCTGCACTGGCGTGCCACCGGCGGCGCCTGGCGCGACACGCTGCTCACGGTCACCGACGGACGCGCCGCGCTGGCGATCGGCCCCGTGGATGCCGACCTCGCGCTCGTCGTCGACGACGGGCGCAGCACGAGCGACACGGCGACGGTGCGCGTGGTGGACCGTCCCTTCGTCGGCGACGTGACGATCCGCGCGAGCTATCCCGCCTACCTTGCTCGCGCCGCGGAGCGTATTGCCGCCGATGCGCCGCTCAGGATCCCTGCGGGCACTCGCCTGGACATCGAAGGGCATTCGTCGGAGCCGCTCGAGGAGATCGCGCTGCGCGATGGCGCGCTCAGGGTGCCGCTGCGCGCCGAGGGCACGTCGTTCGGCGGGCGCATGACGCCGCTGGCGAGTGGCACGTTCGGCTGGGAAGCGCGCGGGCTGCGCCAGGAGATCGCCGACCTGCCGTCGCCGCTCGAGATCGAGGTCGTCGCCGACAGCGTGCCGCGCGTGGAGATCCTCGCGCCGACTGGCGAGGTGCTCGTCGGCACGACGGATCGTGTATCGCTCGACCTGCTCGCGCAGGACGATCATGCGCTCGCGGGCGTCTGGTTGCGGCGCTGGGTCGTGGACGCGAAGGGCCAGGCCGGGGAAGCGCAACTGGCGCGCTTGAGCGAGGCAAGGGACGCGGAGTGGGTGGGTGGCACGACGGTCGACCTCGCGCCGCTCGGGCTCGAGCCCGGCATGCGCGTGCGGTTGCAGGCCGTGGCGCGCGACGCCGCACCGGGTGCCCGCGAAGGCGTGAGCATGACGCTCGTGCTGCGCGTGCCGACGGTGGACGAGGAACGGCAAGCCGCGCGCGACGTCGGTGATGCGGCCGTCGCGGCGGCCGATGCCGCCGCGAGAGCGCAGGCACAACTCGCCGAACGCACGGCGACGGCCGCGCGCTCGCGCACGGATCGCCCGGCCGAGCAGAAGTCCGGCGCGCAGGGTGCGGCGGAGAAGAAGTCGATGGGCTTCGAGAACGCCGAGCAGGCGCGGGAGATCGCCGAGCAGCAGAAGGCGCTGCAGGAGCGCGTCGCGGGGCTCGAGGAGGCCGCGCGCGACATGGAGGACCGCCTCCGCCGCGCCGGCGCGCTGGATACCACGCTCGCGCGCCAGCTGCAGGACGCGCAGAAGCTCCTCCGCGAGGCGATGACGCCGGAGATGATGGAAGCGCTCTCCAAGCTCGAGAGCTCCACCCAGCAGCTCGATGGCGACCGCACGCGCCAGTCGCTCTCCGACCTGGCCAAGCAGCAGCAACAGCTCCGCGAGGCGCTCGACAAGTCGGCGCAGATGCTGAAGCGCGCCGCGCTCGAGGGCGCGATGCAGACGATGAGCGACGCGGCGAAGGACCTTGCGCAGCAACAGCAGCAGTTCGCCGACAGCGCCGTGCGCGAGGTGCCGGACACGTCGCGCGCGGCCGACCTCTCCAAGCGGACCTCGGACCTTGCCAAGTCGATGGAGAAGTTGCGCCAGCGCCTGGCCGAGGAGCGCGCACAGACGGGCGCGAGCGAGGCCGAACGCGCGGAACAGTCGGCGGAGCGCTCGGAGCAGGCGCTCCGCGACGCGGAGCAGCGCGCCAAGCAGGCGGCCTCCGCGCAGACGGACGGCCAGCGTCAGCAGGCGCAGCAGGGCGCCGCCGACGCCGCCGAGCAGGCGGCGCGCGACATGCAGCAAGCGGCCGAGTCGATGGAGAAGGCGCGCGCGGGCCAGGTGGCCGAGTGGAAGGGCGAGCTCACCAACGCCCTCGACCAGTCGGTGCAGGAGATGATGCAGCTGGCCCGCGAGCAGGATCAACTGGCGGAGAAGGCGCGCGCCAATCCGAATGACCCGTCGCTCCGCGGCCAGCAATCCGCGCTGCAACAGGGCGTGCAGACGGCGCAGCAGCGGCTGCAGCAGGAGGGGCAGAAGTCGTCGCTCGTCTCGCCGCGCACCCAGCAGATGATGGAGCAGGCGCGCCAGCGCGTGTCGCAGGCGACGCGCGAGTCGGCCGAGGGCCAGCAGGGCGGCGGACAGCAGTCGCAGGCGATGCAGGAGGCGGCGAACTCGCTGCGGCAGGCTGCCGCTCAGCTCACCCGCGACCGCGAGCGAGCCACCGAGGCGCAGTCGGCGTCGGGCCTGCCGGAGATGATGCAGCAGCTGCAGCAGCTCGCGCAGCAGCAGGGCACGCTCAACGGGCAGATGCAGAGCATCTTCCCGGGACAGCAGCCGGGCCGCGCGCCGCAGGGACTCGACGCGGCGGGGCGCGCGCAGGCCCGCGAGATGGCGAAGTCGCAGCGCGAGGTCGCGCGGCAGCTCGACGACATTGCCGATGCCGACCCGACCGGCCGCGCGCAGGAGATGGCGCGCGAGGCGCGGATGCTCGCGCAGGCGCTCGACCAGGGCGCGGTCGACCCGGCGACGCAGGCGCGGCAGGAGCGGCTCTTCCGCCGCATGCTCGACGCCGGGCGCACGCTCGAGCAGGAACAGAAGGACGAGACCCAGCGTCGCGAGTCGCGCGCGGCGCGCGGCACCGCGCGCTTCACGCCGCCCGACGGTCCGGCGCGCGGTCGTGACGCCGCGCGGTACACCGTGCCGACGTGGGAGGAGTTGCGCGGCCTCAGCGCCGACGAGCGACGGCTGGTGATCGAGTACTTCCGGCGGCTGAACGCCGAGGCCAAGCCGTGACGTCGCGCCGCGCGCGCGCCGCGCGCGGCGCCGCCGTTGCCACGCTCGCCGCGTTCGTGTTGCTGCCGCGCAACTCCGTCGCGCAGGACACCACCGCTGCCGGCGCGCTGGTGTCGAAGGCGCTCGAGCTCGAGGGCACGGGCAAGCATCGCGACGCCGTGATCGCATGGCGCGAGGTCATCGCCGCCGGCGCCGTGCAGCCGGGCGTGCTCGGGCTCGAGCGCGTCTTCTCGATGCTCGGCCAGGAGGACTCGCTGCTCGTCCCCCTCGACACGCTGCTCCCGCGCTTCCCGCGCGAGCTCGCGCTCCGCTCCGCGCAGCTGCGCACCCTCGCCACGCTCGGTCGCGACGCGGAGGCGCGCGCCGCGTTCGTCGCATGGCGCGACCTCGCACCGCGCGATGTCACGCCGTACCGCGAGTTCGCGCGGGTGTTGCTGTTCAACAATCGCGCCGCCGCGGCGGACACGGTGCTGCGCGAAGCCGAGTCCGCGCTCGGCAGCACGCGCGCGCTGACGCTCGAGATCGCCCAGATGCGCTCCGCGCTCGGGCTCTGGAAGGAATCGGCCGTTGCCTGGCGCGAGGCCATGCGCGACCAGCCGTACTTCGAATCCGCGACGGTGTTCGCCCTGACGCCGACGCCACCGGCGCTGCGCGATGCGGTTCGCGCCGAACTCGCCATGAAAGGCACGCCGCTAGGTGCCACCCAGGCGCTGGCGCTGCTCGAACTCGCCTGGGGTTCGGCGCGGAGCGGGTGGCAGGTGCTCTCGGCGCTGCCGCCGTCCGACACGACCGTCGCCATCTGGCGCGAGTTCGCCAACGAGGCGGAGCGCGTGCGCGCGCACGCGACGGCGCGCGATGCGCTCACGGCCATCCATGCCGCGCGACCGGACGCCGCCGTGGCGCTGCGCGCCGCCCAGTCTGCGCTGCTCGCCGACGACGCCGCGTCCGCGCTGCGGCTGGCACGAGACGCGGCAACGAGGCTCGACTCCACGCGCGCCATCTCCGAGGCGATGCCGCTGGAGATGGATGCGTTGGCACGGCTCGGCCGCGCGAGCGAGGCCGAGCAGGTGCTCGCCCGCGCCACGCCGGTGATCGGCGAGGAGGGAGTGCGCGGCTATGCGCGGTCGATCGCGTGGGCATGGATCCGTGCCGGCGACATCGACCGCGCGCGCGCGGCGCTCAAGGACGCACCGATCGCCGCCGACGATGCCGTGAGTGGCTGGCTGGCGCTGTTCGAGGGCGACCTCAAGACGGCGCGCGCTGCGTTGCGTCATTCCGACGCGCCGGGGCAGGACGCCGTCTCGGCGATGGCGCTGCTCAACCGCACCCGTGAGGATCGCGCGCCGGCGATCGGTTCCGCGTTCCTCGCACTGGCCCGCGCCGACTCGTCGCAGGCGGCGCAGCGGTTCGAGGCTGTCGCGCGCGACCTGCCCGATGCGGCGCCGCTCCTGCTGGCCATCGCCGCGCGCATCGAGACCGCGCGCCATGACGACAAGCGGGCGCTCGCATTGTGGCAGCGGGTCGCCGCCGAGCATGCCGAGGCACCCGAGGCGCCGGAAGCCTACCTGGAATGGTCGCGCGGGCTCCGGCGCGCTGGTGATATTCCGGGGGCGCGGGAGCGGCTCGAGCACCTGATCCTGACCTATCCGCGCAGCGCCCTCGTCCCCCAGGCGCGTCGCGAACTCGACGCGCTGCCGCGCGCCACGACCTCGGAGTGACAGCTTGACCGCACGCGCAGGAACTCGACCCGCGAGCACCATCCTCATTGCCTTCGCACTGGCGCTGACCGGTGGCGCGCAGCCGCTCCACGCACAGCACCTGCTCGTCCCGATGGACGACTCGCAGACCAATCATCTCAAGGCCTACGGCGTCACCTTCGGCGCGTTGGTCGATGGCGTGCGGAGCGAGTGGCTGCTCAACTACCGCGGCGGGAGTTTCCTGCTGCCCGACACGCCTGGCCTCCGGCGCGCCGCGGCGCTCGCGGGCGTGAGCTTCGACGCGCTCGACGGCGCCATGCTCGGCGCCATCCGCCAGGAAGTCGCGGAAGGGAACATGGATGCCGTGCCGCTCGAGAAGGCGCCGCGCATCGCCGTCTACACGCCTCCCGACGCGCCACCCTGGGACGACGCCGTGACGCTCGCGCTCACCTACGCGGGCATCGCGTACACGAGCATCTGGGACGACTCCGTCATGACGACGGATCTCTCGCAATACGACTGGATCCACCTGCACCACGAGGACTTCACGGGGCAGCAGAACAAGCTCTACCTCGGCTTCCGTGACGCGCCATGGTTCGTGCAGGCGCGCGACCGCGACCTCGCGACGGCGCGCCGTCACGGGCTCGCCGACGTGCCGGCACTCAAGAAGACCGTCGCCGACCGGCTGCGCGCCTTCGTCGAGCGCGGCGGGTTCCTGTTCGCGATGTGCGGTGCGACGGAGACGCTGGAGCTGGCGATCGGTGGGCTCGGCGTCGACATCGCCGGCCCGTTCTCCGACGGCTCGCCCATGGACCCCGATGCCGACTCGAAGATGGACTGGGGGCGCACCTTCGCCATCAAGGACGCGCGACTCGAGCAGGGCGCCGGCGTCAACGCCATGAGCGACATCGACGGTCACCAGGTCAACGTGCCGTCGCGCCGCCAGCAACTCGGCACCTTCACGCTCTTCGGCTTCTCGGCCAAATTCGACCCCGTGGCGACGATGCTGGTGCAGGACCATCGCACGGTGATCAACGATTATTATGGGGTGACCACCTCGTTCGTCCGTCGGGTGCTCAAGCCGAGCGTGACGGTGCTGGCCCACGAAGAGGGTTCGCCCTGGGTGAAGTACGTCCACGGCAGCTATGGCCGCGGGTCGTTCACCTTCCTCGGCGGGCACGATCCCGAGGACCCGCAACACAACATCGGTGCGCCGCCCACGGACCTCGCGCTTCATCCCAACTCCCCGGGGTACCGGTTGATCCTCAACAACGTGCTCTTTCCGGCAGCGAAGAAGAAGCCGCTGAAGACGTGACCGCTCCCGAGGCATCCGCCCCGGCGACGGAACGCAAGCAGTCACCCCACGGCGAGACGGCGCGCGTCGCGGCCGGGGCGGCCTCGGCCATGCGCAGCGCCATTCGCCTCTCGGGCGGGCGCGAGGTGTGCTTCGTCTGCACGCAGGACGAGGAGGGCGTGGTGCAGACGGCGCGCGTGGCGGCGCGCGGCGACGTGCGCAGCGTGCTGGCGCTGCCCGGCTTCGCCAACCGCGGCGAGTTGCTCGTGCACAATCATCCGAGCGGGTGGCTCGAGCCGTCGGACGCGGACCTGCAGGTGGCGGCGCGACTGCACGACGACGGCATCGGCTTCGCGATCATCGACAACGACGCGGCGCGCCTCTACGTCGTCGTCGAGATCCCGCGGCCGAAGAAGCACGTCGAGCTCGCGCCGGGAGATGTCGCGGGCATCCTCGGACCCGACGGCCCCGTGGCCGCCAAGCTCGGGCGGTATGAAGACCGGCCGAGCCAGCGCGAGATGGCGCGATTGATAGCGCAGCTCTACTCGCACGGCGGCGTCGGCATGATCGAGGCGGGCACGGGCGTCGGCAAGTCGCTCGGCTACCTCGTGCCGGCGCTGCGCTGGGCGGCCGAGAGCGGTGAGCGCACCGTGGTCTCCACCAACACCATCACGCTGCAGGAGCAGCTGATCGGCAAGGACCTGCCGTTCCTTGCGAAGGCGCTCACGGACCAGAAGGTGCGGTTCGCGATGCTCAAGGGATGGAAGAACTATCTCTGCCTGATGCGACTCGAGCAGGCGCGTCTGCAAGGTTCCACGCTCTTTGACGAGGGTGTCGGAAGCGACCTCGCGATGATCGAGCAGTGGGCCGAGCAGACGACCGACGGTTCGCTCGCGGACCTGCCGGTGCAGCCACGCGCCGAGGTGTGGGACGAGGTGGCGGCGGAAAGCGACCTCTGCACGCGGCTGCGGTGCCCGCACTTCGAGAAGTGCTTCGTGTTCCAGGCGCGGCGTGAGGCGGCACAGGCGGATGTCGTCGTCGTGAATCATCACCTGCTGATGGCCGATGTCGCCGTGCGACGCGCGTCCGGACGCTGGGACGAGGCCGCCGTGCTGCCGGCCTACAAGCGGCTGGTGATCGACGAAGGCCATCACCTCGAGGACGCGGCGGCCGCGCACCTTGGGCAATCCGTCTCGCGGCGGGGGCTCGAGCGATTGTTCGCACGGCTCGAGCGGCGCGGCAAGGGCCTGCTGCCGGCGCTCGACCGCAAGCTCGCGGCAGGCAAGGACCTGCTCAGCGTGGCGAGTCTCGACCTCGTGCGCGCGCGCCTCGTGCCCGCGGTGAACGCCGCGCGCGAGAAGAGCATCGTCGTCTGCGACATGCTCTCCGACTGGGTGCGCGCCCAGAACGACGCGACCATCCGTCTCACCGACGCGTTCGACGAGGACCCGATCTGGCGCGCCGGCTTGGGTGCTGCGCTCGACGACCTGCTGCGCGAGACGGAGATGCTGGGCGACGGCCTGCGGATGGTGCGCGAGCGACTCGAGAGCGACGAGCAGCGCGCCGACGAACTCGCGCCGCTGCTCAACGAGGTGCGCGGCGTGACGCGCCGCCTGCAGGCCGCGGGCGACGCACTTCGCGCCGCGCTGCGGCCGGAACGCGAAGGCATCCCGCGCGTGCGCTGGCTCGAGATGCGCGGCAGCGAACGCAACGTGGGGGCGACGGCGGTGCCGCTCGACCTCGCGCCGATGCTGCGCGAGGACCTCTTCCGGCGCGTCGAGACCGCCATCATCACGAGCGCCACGCTCGCGGTGGGCGATGGCTTCGAGTTCATGACCAAGCGACTCGGCCTCGACGACGAATCGCTCGAGCCGCTGACCGCGTCGTTGCCATCGCCGTTCGACTATCCGCGCCAGGCGATGCTCGCGATCCCGAGCGACTTCCCGGCGCCCAATGCAGACGCGGCGGGCCACTTCCGCCGCACGCTCGAGGCGGCCGGCGACCTGATCGACTTCTCGGGCGGCGGCGTGTTTTGCCTCTTCACGAGCCACCGCGACGTGAAGGAGGCGGCGCGGGCGCTGCGTGAGCGCGGGGTGGAATCGAGGCATCCGCTGCTCGTGCACGGCGAATCACCGCGTGACGACCTGCTGCGACGCTTCCGCGACCATGGCGACGCGGTGCTCGTTGGCACCGCGAGCTTCTGGGAGGGCGTCGACGTGCCGGGCCGCGCGCTGCGCGGCCTGTTGATCGGCCGCATCCCGTTCCGCGTGCCGAGCGAGCCGATGACCGCGGCGCAGTGCGAGGCCATCGAGTCGGAGGGTGGCGACTCGTTCTCCTCGTACATGATCCCGCACGCGGCGCTGCGCCTGAAGCAGGGCTTCGGCCGGCTGATCCGCACCGCGACCGATCGCGGGGCCGTCGTCATTTGCGACCCTCGTGTCGTCACGAAGGGATATGGGCGTCGCCTCATCGAGGGGCTTCCGCCGGCTTCGCGCATCCAAGGCCCCTGGAAGATGTTGCGCGGGGAGCTATCGGAGTTCTATAAGCAGGGCGAACCAGCGTCGAGGGGGTAGATTCAGGGATGACACGTCCAGGCAAGATCATCTGCATCGGCCGCAACTATCAGGCCCATGCGAAGGAACTCGGCAACGAGGTTCCCACCGAGCCGATGGTGTTCTACAAGCCGTCCTCGTCGGTGATCGCGGGGGGCGAGTCGATCGTCCTGCCGCGCGATGCCGGGCGAGTGGACTACGAGGGCGAGATCGGCATCGTGATCGGCAAGGCGCTGCGCCATGCGACTGCCGCCACGGCCAAGGCGTCCGTGCGCGGCATCGTCGCGCTGAATGACGTGAGTGCGCGCGACCTGCAGCTCTCCGACAAGCAGTGGTGGCGCGCCAAGGGCTCCGACACCTTCTGCCCGATCGGTCCCGAGCGCACCGGCACACCCGACTTCGACGACCTCACCGTGATCACGCGAGTAAACGGTCAGGAGCGTCAGCGGGGACATACGGGGGAGATGGCCTTCCCGATCCTGGACGTTCTCGTGTTCGTGTCGCGCTTCGTCACGCTCGAACCCGGTGACGTGGTGGCCATGGGCACGCCCGCCGGTGTCGCGGCGCTCAAGCCCGGTGACGTCGTCGAGGTCGAGGTGCCCGGCTGGAGCGCGGTGCGCAACCCGGTGGTGGCCGAGGCGTGACGCAGCGACGCGCCGGCCTGCGGCTGCTCCTGCCGAAGCAAGCCACCGACAAGCGAGCGTCGGTGGTGGCCTTCGTCGTGTGGGCCGTCGTGACCGCGATCGTAGTGCCGACGCTCGTGGTGCCGTTCGCGTTCGAGGTGCTTCTCGACGACCACGGCCGCGAGGTGACGCCGGAGCGGATCAGCTTCATCACGGCGCTGCCGCAGGGCGGGGAACCATCGGCCGAACTGCCGCGTGCCGGCGGCGACGGCCGTGCGAGAGTCGAGACCGTCACGGAGTCCGCGCCCCTGGCGCCGATCGTCGCGCCGAGTGAGGTGCCGACTGCGGTGATGCCGCCGGGTGCTGCGCGACCCGAGGCGGGAGGCACGGGCCCGCTCGTCGGCGGCGGCGGTCCGACGCGCGGCGTGCGGCCATCGTTCACCGACCGCCGTCTCTGGGTACCTGAGTCGGAGATCATCCTCGCACCCACCGGCCCGCGCACGCGCGCCGATTCGCTCAAGGCGATGCTGTCCGGCCGCATCGCCACGTTCAATGACTCGATGGCCGAGGCGAATCCCGCCGGCCGCGCGCCCGGCGACTGGACGTTCGATCGCAACGGCAAGAAGTACGGGATCGACCAGAAGTTCATCCGGCTCGGCGACTTCTCGATTCCCACGGCGCTGCTCGCGGCACTGCCGCTCAACGCGCAGGCGAATCCTATCGCGCAGGAGCGGGCGTCGCGGATCAATGCGATGCGGGGCGAGATCCAGTACCAGGCCGCGCGGATGGCGCGTGAGGATGAGTTCCGCGATGCCGTGAGGGCGCTGCGAGAGCGGAAGGAGCGGGAGCGGCGCGAGGCGGAGGCGGCAGTCAAAGCCACCGAGACCGAACCGAGGAAGCCATAGCGCAGGTGGTTGACCGTAGGCGGGTGGTTCTTTCCCCCACGTCACCGACGGCCAACCATGTGCGGCAGCCCCGCGGAAATCACTTGATCCGGACCACCGCGCGCATCCACGGGTGGAGGCAGCACTCAACCCGCGCGATTCCGTCGGCATCAGCGACCGCAGCCAGTTCGACGCCCGAGATCAGCGATTTCGCGCCGCTGGCAACGAAGTCGAGACCGGGAACATTCAGGCACTCCGGTGCCGGGACCGGGTTGCCGCTGAGGACATTCAGATCCGCAATGAATCCGCCGCCGAACTGTTGGACGGGAGTGAACGTATGCACCTCGCCTCCCACGTTGTGGGCGAGCAGGTCATCGCCCGCATGGGCGGTTGCCTGAAGTGGATTGAAGCGCCATGAGCGAACCGTCTGTGTCGCCGTTAGTTCGGCGATCAACTCCTGGAAGGTCGTCCGTCCGGGCTTCACGCAGGCGTCAGGTCCCAGCACGGCGTTGAAACTCGTCGGGTCGCAACTGTCATGTGCGACGATGGAGCCGGCATGATCGGAGCCCTGACGGAGAAGGGCCGACCCCGTGGAAGTCTCGAGCGGAGCTTCAGTCAGCGCGGGCTGATCGGAGCAGCCCATGATCAATGCAGGGAACAACACTGCGAGTCCGGTAACCGCCCATGGTCGACGCATGACGCACCTCTGGTTCACGTGAGATAGCGCATAAAAAGGGGGTTACAATCATTGTTCGAGCTTGTCCCGAACGCCAGAGGGACCTCTGGGAGGACAGCCAGCCGCAGGATCCGGCTGGGTCATTAAACTGAATCTCGACTCACTCGTCACGGCGCCGGACGGTAGCGGCGACCACCCTCACCGGAGTTCCCATGACCGACCGCCGCCGCTTTCTCTCCACCGCCGGCACGATTACCGCCGCCGTCGCGCTCGGAGCGCGTCCGAGCCTCGCGCAGGACGCGCACGATGCGCCGGTGCAGTCCGTGAACGACATGCCGCCCGCCATCGCCGCACTGCGTCCCATGAAGGACGGCGTCGTGCCCATCAGCGTGGCCGAGCGGCAGGCACGACTCGAGAAGGCGCGGCGACTGATGCGCGCGCAGGGCATCGATGCACTGATGCTCACCGGCGGCACGTCGATGAACTACTTCACCGGCATCTCGTGGGGACTCAGCGAACGACTCCTCGCGGCCTTCATTCCCGTGAGCGGCCGGCCCTTCCTCGTGACGCCCAAGTTCGAGGAGGAGCGCGCGATGGAGCAGGTCGCGCGCGGTCCGATGGCCGGCGACGCCGATGTCTATGCGTGGGAGGAGAGCGAGGATCCGTACGCCCTCGTCGCAACCGGGCTCCGCGCGCGCAGTCTCTCGACGGCGACCATCGCCGTCGAGGAGACGGTGCGCTGGCAGTTCAGCAATGGCGTATCGAGAATCGCCGCGGTGCGCCTCACCGACGGCACTCCCGTCACCGCCGGCTGCCGCATGGTGAAGGACGCGCATGAACTCGCGCTCATGCGTCACGCGAGCGCGGTGACGCTCAAGGCGTACGAGGCTGCGTGGAAGTCGCTCAAGGAAGGAATGACGCAGTCCGAGTTCGCGCGCCTCGTCTCACTCGCGCACACGCAGCTCGGCTGGTCAGGTTCGGCGGGCGTGCAGGTCGGCAAGTACTCGGCGCTGCCGCACGGCTCGGCGACGCCGCAGGTGGTGCGCGACGGGAGCATCCTCTTGATCGATGGCGGCTGCAAGGTCGAGGGCTACAGCTCCGACATCTCGCGCACCTTCGTCCTCGGCACGCCGACGCAGAAGATGAAGGACGTGTTCGAGATCGAACTCCGGGCGCAGGGCGCGGCACTCGCCGCCGCGCGTCCGGGACTCGCGTGCGAGGCGGTCGACGCCGCTGCGCGAAAGGTGATCGTCGACGCCGGCTACGGCCCCGACTACAAGTACTTCTCGCATCGCGTTGGCCACGGCATGGGGATGGACGGGCACGAGTGGCCGTACCTCGTGCGCGGCAACACGCTCCCGCTCGAACGGGGCATGGTCTTCAGCGACGAACCCGGGATCTACATTCCCGGCGAATTCGGCGTGCGGCTCGAGGACGACATGGTCATCACGGAGTCGGGGGCGGAGCTGTTCACTCCGCAGTCGCCGAGCCTGGAGAAGCCGTTCGGCTGAGGTCTGCGGCTTCACCTCGGAGAGATCCACCGCCCCGGGCGTGAGCTCGGCGGCGGTGACATTCCGTGATCGATCTATACGTGGTGCAGGGTTGCCGGCGGAGTGGTGAACGCCGACGTGCATGTGAGCAAGATTTGGCCGTGTCGCTCTCGACAGCGCACCAACCCGCGCCCCGCGGCCGCGACGAGGATGCACGCTCACGGCCGATCGCTCACGCCGCCACGGGCTGGGCCGTCGCAACGCAGCTCTCTAGCGCGCCGGAAAAGTGCGCGCTAGAG
>DATLLD010000126.1:0-12551 GCA_035538035.1 Gemmatimonadaceae bacterium
GTAGCCGAACACGCTGAGCCGCCCGTGCGGCACCGCCACCGGCGTCACGTCGAGATGCCCGATGCGCGTGGTGACGCCGTTCTCGAGCACCTGCGCGAAACCCTCGGGCTTCGTGGTGCCCGGCAGCGGCTTCATCGATGCGTCGAAGATGTACGGGAACTTCCGCGCCAGCGCGTCGAGCGTCTCGGCGGACCCGTAGATGGGCAGCGCGCCGTCCCGGCGGACGGAGATGGCGCGGATGTCGTCGATGCCGTGCGTGTGGTCGGCGTGGTCGTGCGTGTACAGCACCGCGTCCACGCGGTCGATGCCGGCCGCGATCAGCTGCAGCCGCAGTTCGGGCGGAGTGTCGATCAACAGCCGCAGCTGGCCCGACTCGACGACGGCGCCGACCCGCGTGCGCTTGTCGCGCGGGTCCTCGGACCGGCAGACGGCGCAGGAGCAGCCGACCTGCGGCACGCCGAAGCTCGTCCCGGTGCCGAGGAAGCGGAGTCTCACGCCGTCACCGTCACACCGTCTCGACCTTGAGCTGGTTCGTCGAGCCGGGCGTGTCGAACGGCACGCCGGCGGTGACGACGATGCGGTCGCCGGGGCGCGCGTAGCCATGCTGGCGCAGCAGTTCGCGGGCCATCGCCGCCATCTGCTCGTAGGTCTCGCAGTGCGGCACGAGGAACGGGATCACGCCCCAGACCATCGCGAGCTGGCGGTAGGTGCGGGCGTTGTCGGTGAGCACGACGATGCGCACGTTGGGACGTCGCGCCGAGACGATCCGCGCCGAGAAGCCGCTCTTGGTGAAGACGACGATCGTCGCCGCACCGAGCATGCGCACCGCAGTGACCGACGCGGAGGCGATCGTCTCCTCCACCGTCGCGCTGCCCGGCGCGACGCGGTCGATGCCCTGCCCGCGCGCCACCGGCGCCTGTTCAGCGGCGTTGGCGATGCGGCGCATGGCCTCGACGGCGAGCACGGGATGGAGCCCGGCGGCCGTCTCGGCCGAGAGCATCACCGCGTCCGTGCCGTCGAGGATCGCGTTGGCGACATCGCTCGCCTCGGCGCGCGTCGGCCGGGGGTGCTGCACCATCGACTCGAGCATCTGCGTCGCCGTGATGACCGGCCGGCCATAGCGCGCCGCCAGCCCGATGATGCGCTTCTGCTGGAGCGGCACCTCCTCGAACGGCAGCTCCACGCCGAGGTCGCCGCGCGCCACCATCACCGCGTCGGTCACCTTGAGGATGTCCTCGATGCGGTGCAACGCCGAGTCCTTCTCGATCTTGGCGACCACCAGCATGCCCTTGGGCAGCAGCGCGCGCAGTTCCTGGATGTCCTCCGGCCGGCGCACGAAGCTCAGCGCGAGGTACTCGAGGTCGTGCTCGATCGCGAACGGGATGTCCTCGCGGTCCTTCTCCGTGAGCGAGGGCGCCGAGACGTCGATGCCCGGCAGGTTGATGCCCTTGTTGCTCTTGAGCAGCCCACCGTACTTGACGACCGCGTGCACGCGGTGGCCGTCGATCGACTCGACGCGCAGCGAGATCAGCCCGTCGTCGACGAGGATGACGCCGCCGGGCAGGACGTCGTGCGCAAGCTGGTCGTAGGTGACGGGCACCTCGCCCGGCTCCGCGTGATTCTCGGGCACGAGCACGAGGCGGTCGTTCTCGGCGAGCGTCAGCGCCTCCGGCAGCACGCCGATGCGGATGCGCGGCCCCTGCAGGTCGCCGAGGATCGCGATCGGCAACCCCAGCTCCTGGGCGATGCCCCGGATGTTGGCGACCGTGCGTGCGTGCGCCTCGTGCGTGCCGTGCGAGAAGTTGAGCCGCGCGACGTTCATGCCGCTGATCATCAGGCGGCGGATCACATCCGGACTCGACGACGACGGGCCGATCGTGCAGACGATCTTGGTGACGGCTATGGGCATCGGCGTCAGCGGGCCGCGGGAATGCTGCGACCCAGCGACGCCGCCTTGTGCTCGAGGCCGGCGATGAGCGTGTCGAACGACTTCTGGAACGAGGCGAGACCGTCGGCCAGCAGCTTGTCGGTGATGGCGTCCATGTCCACGCCGGCGCCGTGCAAGTCGGAGAAGAGGCGGTCGGCCTCATCGAGGCCCGCTTCGACCGTGCGCTCGACGACGCCGTGGTCGCGGAACGCGTC
Organism: Gemmatimonadaceae bacterium; assembly: GCA_035538035.1. Taxonomy (GTDB): domain Bacteria; phylum Gemmatimonadota; class Gemmatimonadetes; order Gemmatimonadales; family Gemmatimonadaceae; genus Pseudogemmatithrix. The sequence continues at coordinate 2,143 of DATLLD010000126.1, forward strand.
GATCGTCACGGGCGGCATCGTGTTCACCGTGTGCGGCCCGATCAGCTGCTCCACGTAGAGGACGTCGCGGTAGGCCGGGTTCTTCATGCTCGTGCTGGCCCAGAGCGGGCGCTGCACCTGCGCACCCTTGGCCAGCAGCGCCGCCCAGCGCGCGCCACTGAAACGCTCGCGGAAGAGGCGGTAGGCACGGCGGGCGTTGGCGATGGCGGCGAGCCCCTTGAGCGCGTTGGCGCGGTCGAGCGTGATGGCGCCGCTCGCCACCCGCGCGTCGAGCGCGGCGTCCACCGCGGTGTCCACGCGGCTCACGAAGAACGACGCCACCGACGCGACATGGCGCAGGTCGTTGCCGCGCGCGGCGCGATCCTCGAGCCCGCCGAGGTAGGCGTCGATCACCTTGTCGTGCGCCTGCACCGCGAAGAGCAGCGTGACGTTGACGTTGATGCCGTCGGCGATCAGGCGTCGCAGCGCGATGCATCCGTCGGGCGTACCCGGCACCTTGATCATCACGTTCGGTCGCGCGACCGTCGCCCAGAGGCGTCGGGCCTCGGCGATCGTCGCCTCGGCGTCGTGCGCGGAGGCCGGCGAGACCTCGATCGACACGAACCCATCCGTCCCCTTGGACTCGCGGTAGAGGGCGAGGAACGCGTCGCAGGCATTGCGGACGTCGTCGGTCTCGACGAGCTCGAACAGTTCCCACGCGGTGGGCGTGCCGGCCGCCTCGCGCAGCTGGTCGTCGTAGGCGCTGCCGGAGGCGAGCGCCTTCTCGAAGATCGTGGGGTTCGACGTCATGCCCGTGAGGGCGTCGTCGCGGATGCGGCGAGCGAGGTCGCCGTCCAGCAGCATCGTGCGATCGATGTAGTCGAGCCAGATGGACTGGCCGGCGGCGTGCAGCTCGTGCAGGGGAGTCTTGTGCGCGGACATTTCGGCGGGTCTGGAGAGGACGGACGTACGAAGTGAATTTAACCTCGGTCACGCCCGTCTGTGGCCGCCGTCGCACGGTCGTGACGCGCCGCCGCATCGGCGCGGCTGGCGATCACCCGTCCGTTCATCCACTTTTCGCCGACCTTCCGCCAGGATCCCGCGATCGTCCCCCCAGAGAACGCCTTCCGCTCCGCCGCCGCACCTCGCCGCAGCCTTCTCGGGCTCTGGCGGTCGCTCCCCCTCACGGCGCAGCTGGCGGTCACCGGGATGATCGTCGCGGCGCTCTGGTTCGTGGCGACCAACGCCGCCGTGGACCGGCAGACGGAGCGCGAGCGGCAGCGCATGGGCGAACTCGTGGCGCTGCACGAGGCCGAGCTTACCGCGGCGCGCATCGGTACGTGGGTCGAGTCGATGGTCGCCGCCACGCACGGCTTTCTCGCGAGCGGACGCGAGGACCTGCTGGTGCCGTACTTCGCCGCCGACCGCGCGTTCCGCTCCGACATCCAGGTCCTCGCCCGGCGGTCCGATGCCGCCGGGCGACTCGAGTCGCACCTGGGCGAGTTGCGGAGGCTCGTGGAGGACTGGCAGTCGACGGTCGTCGGGCCGAACATCGAGTCGCGCCGCGCCCGCGGCGGCGCGCCCGCCGCCGACGCCGTCCAGCGGATGGTGAACGGCATGGCGATGCTCGACACGGCTCGCGCCGCGCACATCCTCGTGCGGCGCGACCTGCGCGACCAGGTCGTGACGCTCGAGGCGGAGATGGAGCGCGCGTCAGCCTATGACGACCTCGAGCTGTTCGTGATCTTCATCGGCGCGGTGCTGATCTTCCTCCTGCTGGGCACGCTGATGCTCCGCGTGGTCAATCGCGCGCTCCAGCAGGGCATCCGTTCCGCCGCGGCGCTGGAGGCCGGCCGCTACGCCGAGGCGCGACTGCCAGCCGCCCACGCCTCGCCCAACCGCGAGATGGCGCTGCTCGCGCGCAGCTTCGAGCAGCTCGCGGACGGCATCGAGGCGCGGGAGCGGCAGCTACAGAGGGACATCGTGAAGCTCACCGAACTCGAGCGGCTCAAGACGGACTTCGTCTCCACCGTGAGCCACGAGCTGCGGACCCCGCTCACCTCGATGCGCGGCGCGCTCGGCCTCATGCTCGGCGGCAAGGTCGGCGAGATCTCCGGGCGCGGGCGCGACCTGCTGCAGATCGCGACGAGCAACACCGAGCGGCTCATTCGGCTGATCAACGACATCCTCGACATCGAGAAGATGGACGCCGGCCACGTGAGCGTGCGCCACGACCGGCTCAAGGTGCGGACGCTGGTGGAGACGACGCTTGCCGGGCTCGAGGGGCTGGCGCGCGACGCCGGCGTCACGCTGCGACTCCGCGGCCGTGACGACGGCGCGATCATCGGCGACTCCGACCGCATGATCCAGGTGTTCACCAACCTCGCGTCCAACGCCATCAAGTTCTCGCCGCGCGACGCCTGCGTGGACCTGTCGATCGAGCCAAGCGCGGGGAGCGTGACCGTGCGCGTTCGCGATCGCGGCCCCGGCATCTCGCCGGAGTTCGCCGAGCGAATCTTCGGCCGGTTCCAGCAGGCGGGCGGCGCCGAGTCGCGCAAGAGCGGCGGCACGGGTCTCGGCCTCAACATCGCGAAGTCGATCGTCGAGCTGCACGGGGGGACCATTGGGTTCGAGCCGGCCGTTGACGGTGGCACCTGCTTCTGGGTGACGCTGCCGCGGGTCGAGGAGGTCACGGCCGAGATGGATGCGCGGTACGCCGTGCTGGTGGTCGAGGACGATGCCTCGATGCGCGACGTGCTCGTGGCTCAGCTCGACGGCATCGCGCGGCCGATCGCCGTGGCGAGCGCGGAAGCGGCGCTCAAAGTGCTCGCGTCGGAGGAGGTCGCGGCCATCATCCTCGACCCGGGGCTCCCCGGCATGAACGGGCTCGACTTCGCGCGTGGGCTGAGGTCGGACCCCAAGCTGCGCACGATGCCGGTGTTCCTCTACACGGCCAGCGAGCACGACCCCGAGCTGCTGCGCAAGTCGGGCATCCGCGCCACCGATGCGTTCGTCAAGACGCGCGACTCGGAGGAGCTGCTGTTCGACCGTCTCCGGGCGACGCTGCGAAGCAAGCGTTGAGCCTACTCCCGAAAGCTTGCGCGCAGGCGGTCGCTGAAGCGCTCGACGATCTCGGCGCGCCGGCCGAGGTCGCACGCGGGGTCCGCGAGCCAGCGTTCCGCGAGCAGTTCGAGCTCCGCCGCGAGCCGGCTCGCCTCATGGAAGCCATAGCTGCCGGCGGTCCCGTGCACGCGATGCGACTCGCCGCGCACGGCGGTGAGCGTCTCCAGGTCGCCCGGGTCGGCGGCGAGCCGCGCGGCGAGCCCGGCGAAGGACTCGACGATCGCGCCGCTCGAGCCGAGAAAACGCTCCCGCAGCGCGGCGAGCACCGCCGTCAGGTCGGGTTTTGCGGGAGTCGTCACGCAAGGAATGATCGCGCGCCGTTGCGGCGGGGGCCAGAGACCGGCATGTTCGCTCGATGCTGATCCTCTGCGCCGACGACGAACCCGACATCCGCACCATCCTTGAACTCTCGCTCGGCCTCGAGCCGGCGATCCAGACGGAGTTCTTCGAATCGGGCATCGCGCTGCTCGAGCGCGCGCGCGCCGGCGGCGCCGACGCGGTGCTGCTCGATGCGATGATGCCGGAAGTCGATGGCTACGAGACCTGCCGCCGGTTGAAGGCCGACCCGGCGACCGCGCACCTGCCGGTGGTCTTCCTCACCGCCCGCGCGCAGAGCGGCGAGCGGGACACGGCGCTGGAGCTGGGCGCCGTTGCCTGCCTCACCAAGCCGTTCGACCCGCTCACGATCGCGGGCGAACTGCTGGCCGCGCTGGAACGGGGCGGAAGGCGCTGAGCCTCCCGCCCCGCGCGGCGCGATCAGCGCAGCGACCAGTCGGCGGAGAGTTCGAGCTTGCCCCACGCGATCGTCAGCACGCCGTGGGCCGGCGGCTCGGAGGCCGGCACCATCGCGATCTGGAGCGACTCGCGCACCTCGGCGTTGGTCTTGGCGCGCAGCGGGATGCGGACGAGATCCTTCGTGGCGTCGTACTCCGTGCCCCACTGGCCCGTGTTCTTGTTCACGATCAGGAAGTACTGCTGGCCCTGGCGGATCGTGTAGAGCGAGTACGAGCCCACGGGCACCGGGCTGCCGCCGATCGTGAGGTTCGCCTCGGTCGTCAGCGTCGTCGACGAGTTCGCGCCGGTGCGCCAGATGGTCGTGTCCTTCGTCAGCTCGTCCGGCACGTTGCGGCCGCGGGCGTGCGGCTGGCCGTAGTCGATCTTCACCGTGAGCGGCGCGGCGGCCGGCTGGCCGGCGACGCGCGGGAAGGAGAGCGAGAGCGTGAACGTCGCTCGCGTGCTCGGCGCGGCCATCATGCGCGCGGTGGAAGCGGGAGCCGGCTGCTGGGCAGCGAGCGGGGCGGCCGCGAGCGAGAGGGCGGCGAAGGCAAGGGTCAGGCGCATCGTGGTCACCGTGCTTGGGTGGATGTTGTGTGCGATAAGATAGGGACGAGGATAGACTTCCGAGAGTCCCACCTTCCGATACCTCACACGTCCCGAACAACAACGGACTGCCAATGCTCAAGGATTCGCCCGACCATCATGATGCGGAACTCGTCCTCAAGCTCTACGAACTGCGCCGCGAGCCGCTCATGCGCGAAGCCCGCACCTCCGTCACGACCAAGTTCGCACCGCGCACCGCCGAGGACTTCCTCGCGATCCTCAAGCACGACCACCCGCTGAACGCACACTACCGGCAGGTCAGCACCTACTGGGAGATGGCGTACGGCCTGATCAAGCACGGCGTGCTGCATGCCGACCTCGCGCTCGAGAGCAACGGCGAGGGGATGCTGCTGTTCGCCAAGGCGCAGCCGTTCCTCGCCGAGATCCGCGCCGCGGCCAATCCGCGGTCGTTCGCGAACGCCGAGTGGGTGGCGACCGAGACGGAGGCCGGCAAGCGCATCTACGCTATCTTCGCCGAGCGCCAGAAGAAGGTGATGGAAGCGAAGAAGTAGCCTGCCTTGGAACCGTGGGAGGGCGAGCACGAAGTCGTCCTCCCACCGGTTCATCAGGTTCGGAGGACGAGCACGAGGTCGTCCTCCCACTGGTCCGCAAAGCGGTATGGGTGCGTGCCCACCTGCGTGAACCCGCGCCTCGCATAGAATCGCCGCGCGCGTGCGTTCAGCTCCCAGACCTGCAGCCAGACGAGGCCGTGCCCACCGCGGCGCGCGTGGTCGAGCACCGCGTCGAGCAGGAAGTCCCCCACCCCGCGCCCGTACCAGGCGCGCTGCGAATAGAGCCTGGCGAGCTGTAGTGGCGCGATGCCCAGGACGCACGCCGGCGCCTCACCCGTGCGCAGCGCCGCGAATCCCGCCCACTCGCCGTCCGGCGCCAGCGCCGTGTAGACGGTGTTCGCCGGGTCGAGCAGCTCGGCGCGCTGCTGCTCCTCGCCGAAGTTCATGCGCAGGTGCTGCGCCATCATCGCGGGGTCGCTCAGCGCGGCATACGCGTCGCGGAAGGTGTCGCGGGCCACGCGCGCGTAGGTGGCGGCATCCGCGGGCGCGACGAGGCGGAGCGTCAGCTCGGTCATTTCGTACGTTCGCCAAGCGCACGCGCCGGCGGCAAGACCGGCGTATCTTTCCGGCATGACCGCAGCGTTCGGCACGTTCTTCAATCCGGGGCCGACCGAGGTGCGCCCGGAAGTCCTCCGCGCCATGTCGCGCCCGATGATCGGGCACCGCGGCGCGGTGTACGAGGCGCTGCACCGCAACGTCGTCGCCGGCCTCCAGCACGTCTTTCGCACCGCGCGCCCGGTGTACTTGATGACCGCGTCCGGCACCGGCCTGATGGAGGCCGCCGTGCGCTGCGCGCCGGAAGGTCCCGTGCTCTCGCTCGTGAACGGCGCCTTCTCCGAGCGTTTCGCGCGAATAGCCCAGGCATGCGACCGGCGCACGCGCGTGCTCGCCGTGCCGTGGGGCGAGACGCATCCGCTCGACCTCGTGGAGCAGGCGCTCGCGGACGAGACGTTCGCCGCGATGACCGTGGTGCACTCCGAGACGAGCACGGGAGCGCTCAGCGACGTCAGGGCGCTCACCGAGCTCGCGCATCGCTACGGCACGATGTGCCTCGTGGACTCCGTCAGCGGCGTCGGGGGCAATCCCCTCGAGACCGATGCGTGGGGCCTCGACTTCGTCTTCACCGGCTCGCAGAAGGCGCTCGCGCTGCCACCGGGCATGGCGTTCGGCGTCGCCAGCGAGCCGTACATCCTGCAGGCGGGCGCGACGCCGGGACGCGGACGCTACTTCGACCTCGTCGAGTTCGAGGAGTACTCACGCCGGTCGCAGGTGCCGCAGACGCCGGCGCTGCCGATCCTCTTCGCCGCAGAGGAGCAACTCGCGGCGATCGCCGAGGAGGGCATCGAGCGCCGTTGGGCCCGGCACGCCGCGATGCTGGACGCCGCCGAGCGCTGGAGCGAGGGATGCATCGCCGACGGCATCGAGGTGCCGATATTGGCTCGCCCCGGCGAGCGCTCGGCGACGGTCAGCGCGTTCCGGCTGCCGGAGGGGGTGAAGTCAGGCGTCATCGTGCGGCGCGTCGAGGAGCTCGGCTACACCATCGCCACCGGCTTCGGCGTCATGCGCGAGACCGCCGTGCGCGTCGGGCACATGGGCGACCACACGGTGGATGGACTCGTCGGTTGCCTCGCCGCGCTGCGCGAGGCGTTGTTCGAGGCCAAGCGAGCGCACTGAGCAAGGCGCTCAGCGCGGTTCGCTCAGCGCACGATGGTCAGCGCGACCCGCGATCCAGCGCCTCGATCGTCGCCGTGCTCGCCGGCCGCTCGCGCTGCAACCGCGCCGCGACCTGCTCCGACTGCTCGAGCACGCGCAGGATGTTCTCGCTCGCGAGCTTCCTGAGGTCCGCATCGCTCCACCCGCGACGGAGCAGCTCGGCGAACAGCCGCGGGTAGCTCGTCACGTCCTCGAGCCCTTCCACCAGCTCGTCGATGCCATCGAAGTCGCCGCCGATCCCGACATGGTCGATGCCGGCCACCTTGCGGATGTGCTCGATGTGGTCGGCGATCTGCGAGAGCGTGGCGCGCGGCGCCGTGCCGCGGCGCTGCTCGGCCGGGAGGCGATTGAAGTCGATCACCCGCTGCGAGGTGAAGCCCGGCACGAACGTCACCATGACCACGCCGCCGTTGCGCGGCATCCGCGCGAGGATCGAGTCCGGCACGTTGCGATTGTGGTTCGCCAGCGCGCGCGCGTTGGAGTGCGAGAAGATCACCGGCGCCGCCGTCACGTCGAGCGCGTCGCTCATCGTGCCGTCGGAGGTGTGCGAGAGGTCCACCAGCATGCCGAGCCGGTTCATCTCGCGCACGACCTCGCGCCCGAACGGGCTGAGGCCGCCGAGCCGCGGCGTGCCGGCGTTCGCATCGGCCCAGTCGATGTTCTGGTTGTGCGTCAGCGTCATGTACTTCGCCCCGAGCGCATTGAACGCGCGCAGCGCGCCGAGCGAGTTCTCGATCGCGTGACCGCCTTCCATGCCTAGCACCGAGCCGATGCGCGCTCGTGCGAACGCCATGCGCAGTTCCGCCGCAGTGCGCGCGGGCTCGAGCGCCTCCGGATACATCGCGATCATGCGCCGCGCGATGTCGATCTGCTCGAGCTGCACCTTGGCGAAGCCGAGCCGCTGCGTCGCGGTATCGCCCGGGATGTAGACGGACCAGAACTGGCCGCCGACGCGTCCCTGCCTGAGCCGCGCGATGTCGGTGTGCCCCTGCGTGCGTCCGCGCAGGTCGTACGCGACGACATCGAATGGCTTGGCCGAGTCCGTGCGGATCTCCCACGGCAGGTCGTTGTGCCCGTCAACGAGCATCGTCTCGCGGAGCAGGTCATCCGCATGCGCCAACTGCTCGGCGCTCGGCCGGCTCTCGGGCGTGGACTGCTGACGGCCGCCGAAAGCGGCGCAACCCGTGACGGCGAGCGCGATGATGGCGGCGGGTGCGAAGGATCGAAGTCGCATTTTCCTTGATGGTCCGATTGAAGTTAGGGCTCAGCCGGCGCGAACCGCGCGCCCCGTCCGCTCGCCGCGAACACCATCAACATACGCCATGCCGCCGTTGACGATGGTGGCCTTGATGCCCTCCGCGTACTGGAAGGGATCCGTGAAGGTCGCGCGATCGCCGACGGTGCGCGGGTCGAACACGACGACGTCCGCGACGTTGCCTTCCACGAGCGTGCCGCGGCCGCCAAAAGAGAGCTTCATGCGTGATGCCGGCAGCGCAGTCATCTTGTGCACCGCCTCCTCGAGCGTGAGCGTGCCGCGCTCCCGCACGTAGCGGCCCAGCAGGCGCGCGAACGACCCGGCGCCGCGCGGATGCGGCACGCCACGGCGCGCCGGCCCGCTCACCGCGAGCGCGTTGCCGTCCGACGCGACCATGCCGAGCGGGTGAGCGAGGATGCGCTCGAGATTCTCCTCGCTCATCGCGAAGCCGACCATGCCGACCGTGCCGCCATTGCGACGCAGCATCGCGACCGCGAGTTCGTACGGCTCGATCCCCCGCTCCGCCGCCCAGCTGCCGAGTCGCCGTCCCTCGGCCGCCTTGTCCTCGGCCGCCGTCACGCTTGCCACCTGGACGTTCTCCCAGCCGCCGATGAGCTCGATCTTCGCGAGCGTCTCGGCGCGGATCCGCGGTTCGACGGCAGGGTCCGCGAGCCGCGCGAAGAACCGCTCCGTACCGCCGTCGCGACTCCAGACCGGGAAGAGGCTCGTGAGGCCGGTCTGGTACGCGAGGTACGGATACCGGTCGAACGCCACGTCTACGCCTTCTGCGCGCGCCGCCTCGATGCGCGCGAAGACATCATCGAGCTTGCCCCAGTTGCGCGGCCCCTGCGTCTTCAGGTGCGAGATCTGCAGCGCGCACCCTGCCCCGCGCGCCACGGCGATGGACTCGTCGATGGCGTCGAGCAGGCGGTCGTCCTCGTTGCGCATGTGCGTGCTGTACGCGAGCCCGCGCGCGGCGAGCGGCTTGCAGAGCGCAATGAGTTCGTCGAGCGAGGCGAAGGCGCCCGGCGTGTACTCTAGGCCGCTCGACACTCCCACCGCGCCTGCGGACACTGCCGCCTCGACGAGGCGCACCATCCGCGCAAGCTCGGCAGCCGTCGCCGGCCGGTCATCTGCGCCGACGACCGCGGCGCGCACGCTGCCGAGCCCGATGCAGCTCGCGACGTTGGCGGCAGGGCGCAGCTTGTCGATGGACGTGTGCAGCGCGCCGATGTCCGTGCCGCGCGACGAACCGTCTGCGCCGATGACGACCGTGGTGACTCCCTGCCGAACGACCGACTCCATGAGCGGGTCGGCGAACATCGAGCCGTCGGCATGCGAATGAATGTCGACGAAGCCCGGCGCGACCACCATCCCCCTGCAGTCGATCTCGCGGGTGCCGCGCTCAGCTATACGCGGCGCGATGCGCGCGATGCGCGCGCCGGTGATGGCGACGTCGGCGCTGAAGCGAGGGCGACCGCTGCCGTCGACGATGACGCCGCCGCGCAGCACGAGGTCGTGCGCGGCCGGCCGCGATTGTTCACGAAAGAGATCGTGTGGCAACGCCGCCGTGCCCACGACGGTCGCGCCGAGCCGTATGAAGCGCCTGCGTTGCATGCCGAAGCATGCACAGTGCGCTCAGGTGCCGCCAGCGGCAATCGGATCGAATCGGAGTGTGACTCCCCATCCCCCGTTGCTCAACTCGACGAACCCGTCGCCGATCCTGCGGAGCTCGAAGGTTTCCAGAAGGAGGTCGGGACCGTTGTCGATCACAGCACGCAGCGTGCTGCCAACCATGCGGTAGGTGAACTCAACGGGGCCGTTACCTGGATGCTCCGTTCCGTTTGGCTCCGTATATCGCCCCACGATATGCCGGCGACCAGTGCCGTCCGGCCGCAGCACCACCGTGTCAGCCTCCAGCACCGTCACCGCTCCGTCAGGGAGAGTCACGGCAAGAGAAAGCGAGGCTGAGCCCGCAATCTTCATGACGTAGGTTCCGGCCACATCAGCCGGACCGAAGGGCTCGCTGCACCCCGCGAGCACGAGCATGGCACCAGTGAGGACACAGCGTCGGGCACGCGGGAAAGTTGTTTTCAAGATCGTTTCCGGTGAGGGCGAAGTGGACACCAATGGGACCTACCCTGCCTGACGCGCGGGCATCACTTGTGTGCGGAGCGCCTGCTCAACGGCGCGCTTATGTCCCGCCGGCGGTGTAGGAGCACATCCCACGACCGGAGTCGTCATGACGGGTTGTTCTTCGCGATTCGGCAGTAAGTTCTCCTTCGCCGTCCTGGCAGCGACGCTCTTGTCGTCACTCAGCGCCGCCTGCGGAGAATCCGCGCACCTGCGCGTGGCGGAAGGGATGGGCCCGAACCCCACCCTTCCGA
>DATLLD010000127.1:0-27208 GCA_035538035.1 Gemmatimonadaceae bacterium
CGTGAGCACGTCCTCGTTGGTGACGCGCAGCAGCGCGACCTTCACCGCGTCGTCGCCGGCCATGCCGAGCGTCAGGTGCGTGCGGATGCGGTCGTGCGCGTGCTCGAACGTCGTCGTGCCGGCGAGGTGCTCGACGACGTATGGCGAGGCGTTGACGGGCGGCACCGGCGCCGGCGTCGCCGCCCAGAGCTCGCCCGTGTCGGCGTCCTGCAGGTAGAGCACCTCGCTCACCAGGTCGCTGACGGGGTCGTTGTGCCAGGGCGTGAGGCGGAAGAAATAACTGCTCGACGCCCAGGTGAACCCGGCGCCGCGCTCGCTCACGACGAAGCCGCCCTTCTCGTTGGCGACGACGTTGGCCCACGGCGCCGGCGGCAGGTGATCGGCGCGAATGCGCATGCGGTAGTCGCCGTACTCGGTGAGCCCGCCGATGCCGTTGTCCCCGCTGAGCGGCTGGCGGTCGCGCCCCACCGGCGCCATCGCGAGTCTCACCGGCACCGGCACTTCGTTCACGAAGTTGTCGGTCTCCTCGGCCGCTGCCTCCGCGACCATCCGCCCGAGCGTGCGTCCGTCGCAACGGATCTCCACCCGCGCCGTCGCGCGCAGCGTGGCGATGGCGTCCACGTCGAGTGCGTCTCGCCGGCGCACGAACACGCCGCCGGGGCCGTCGACGATGCCCGACCCGCCCGATGCCAGCATGATCTGCGTGATCTTGTCCTGCATCGCCTGGATGTAGCTATGCGGATGCCCGTCCAGGACGACGAGGTCCACCGTCATGCCGCGGCGGCGCCAGTAACGGTGTGCCGCGAAGAGCCGCTGCAGCGTCGGCAGCCCTTCCATGGTGTCGATCATCGCGAGGACTATGGGATGATCGCCCGAGATGCCGTGCTCCCAGAGCCGCTGTTGCCACCCTGCGCCGCCGCTCAGCTCGTCGCTCAGCGAGCGCATGCCCGGCGACGCGTAGAGCAGGTAGCCGGCGAGGTCCTGGAAGATCGCCGCCTCGCCGGGCGTGATGTCGAGCTCCTGCAGCTCGATCTGCGTGGACGTCCATGCGAGGTCGAGCGCGCGCTGCGCCGCATGCGGCTCGTGGTAGCGGCCGGCGAGCTCGAGCGCGCGGTCCTTGGTGGTCGTGACGATGGTGGTGAACGCGACGCTCGCCGCCTGGCCGGGTGGCAGCCGCACGCGCGTGCGCAGCGCGAACACGGGGTCGAGCACCGCGCCCGTGGTGCCGGAGAGCGGTCCCTCCATCTCCACTGACACCGGATTCCGCGTGCTGCGCCCGCGCCCGATGAAGCGCGCGCGGTCGGTCTCGCAGGTCGTCTCGCCCACCCGCTCCTTGCCGGTGTCCGCCACGTGCACGCACCAGAGCTCGCGCTCGGTGGCCGACCGCTTGCGGCGCGTCGCCGTGATGGCCGTGCACCACGGGTGGAACTCGGTCTCCACGAACAGGTTGCCGAACGCCGGGTGGGCGCGGTCGGCGGTGCGCGGCGCGAGCACGATCTCGCCGTAGCTCGTGAGCTCTATCTCCCTGGTCTCGGCGCCGTTGTTGCTGACCGTCACGCGCCGCACCTCGGCGGAGTCCTCGGGCACGACGACGATCTCGATGCGCGTGTCGATGTCGCCGTCGCTGCGGTGCAGCGTCACGCGGTCGGTCGCGAGCAGCGCGCGATAGTGATCGGCCGGCGCGCACATCGGCTGGTGGCCCGCCGACCAGGCGCGGTCGCGGCCGACGTCGCGCACGTAGCAGAACTGGCCGCTGTCGTCGCTCGTGCCGTCGGCGCGCCAGCGCGTGACCGCGAGGTCGTCATAGTGGGCGTAGCCGCTGCCGGCGTGGCTCACCATCACCGTGAGCGGGGCGTGGCCGAGCAGCGCCACGTGCGGCTGCGCGGTATCGGGCTCGTCGATCTCGCGCACCACCGGCCGCGCCGCGCCCACGTCGGGTGCGGCCTCGTCCGGGTGCGTGGCCTGCGGCTCCTGCAGCGCGAGGCGGCGCGGCACGCGCTCGTCCAGCAGCAGCGCCGTCGCGCGCACTATGGGATCGGTGTGGAAGCGCCGCTGCCAGCGGTTGGCGAGCAGCGCGTTGGTCAGCGCCACGATCGTCATGCCGATGTGGTGCGCCATGTAGTTGCGCACGATCGAATACCGGCGGTCGGCGTCCGGCCGCGTGTAGTCGAGCGCGTCATAGAAGCCGTACTCGCCCAGCGCGCCCTTGGCCTCGAGGTGGCGCAGGTTGTCGAGCGCCCGTTCCGGCGCCACGAGCAGCGCCAGCGCCGTCGCGTACGGCGCCACCACGAGGTCGCGGCCGAGCCCGCGCTTGAGCGCGAGGTCCGGCACGCCGAACGCGCGGTACTGGTAGGTCATGTGGCGGTCACGGACGTTGTATGCGCTCTCGCTCACGCCCCACGGCACGTCACGCTCGGTGCCGTACGCGATCTGCCGCGCGAGCGAGCCCTCGTAGGTGTCGGCCAGCAGCGTCGCCGGGTACGAGTGCATCACCAGCAGCGGCATCAGGTACTCGAACATGCTGCCGCTCCAACTCACGAGCGCCGTCGAGCCGGAGGCGTGCGTCAGCGTGCGGCCGAGCCGGAACCAGTGGTCGAACGGCACGTCGTGCTTGGCAATCGCCACGAAGCTCGCCAGCCGCGCCTCGGACGCCAGCAGGTCGTACGACGACGCATCGAGCGTGTGCGAACCGGTGTGGTAGCCGATCGCGAACAGGTTGCGCGTGGGGTCGTACAGGAACCGGAAGTCCATCTGCATCGCCAGCAGCACGGCGCGCTCGGCCAGTTCCTTGAGCCCGAGCGCGATGCACGCCTGCCGCACCGCGATCAGGTGGCCGGCGAGGTTGCCGCTGTCCACCGTCGACACATACGCCGGCTCCATCACGCGCAGGTCGTTGAGGTCGTACCAGTTGAAGAAGTGGCCGCGGTAGCGCGGCATCCCCTCCAGCGTCGTCAGCGTCTGGTCGAGCCGCTCGGCCAGTTCCTCGAGCGAGATCAACTCGAGATCGTGCGCGCTCACGGTCGCGAGCAGCTGCAGGCCGATGTTCGTCGGCGAGGTGCGCATGGCGACGACGGGGGCGGGGTCGGACTGGAAGTTGTCCGGCGCCAGCCAGTGCGTGTCGGCGTTCACGAAGCGCTCGAAGAACGCCCAGTGCACCTTGGCGTACCGCAGCGCCTCCTCGCGCGACTCCTCGCTCAGCACCTCGCGACGCCGCGTCGGCGGCGCGCCCAGCGCGTGCGCGATGGCCGGCGCCGCCAGCCAGAGCAGCACCAACGGAAGCACGGCCGGCGACTCGCGAAGCGCGACCGCCGCCAGCACGAGCGTGAGCGCGACCGCCGGCCACATCGCCTTCCATACCTGCTGCGCGGAGCCCGCCGTGGCCTTCTCCGTGAGCGACGCCGTCTGCCACTCGAGCAGGTTCCGCTTCGTCACGCCCATGCGCCAGAGCGTGCGGACTATCGCGTCCACCGAGAGCGTCGCCTGGTGCGGCAGGAAGATGACCGCCACCGCGAACTGCCTGAGGCTCACGATGGCGTCCTGGCCCACCGCGTCGTAGTAGGCGCGCCACGACTTCTCGCGCGGCGGCCGCACCACCGCCAGCAGCAGCGACACGATCCACGGCGCGGCGATCGCGCCGAGTCCAAGGAGCGTCCACCGGAACGGCGATCCCGGCAGGAACGTCCATCCCGCCACGATCAGCAGGAGCTGCGAGATCTCCGTCAGGCTGCGCCGCAGGTTGTCGAGGATCTTCCAGCGCGAGAGGATCCCGAGGCGGTTCCGCTCCGGCCCGTCCGGGCCCGGCACGCGCGACGTGATCCACGGCAGCAGCTGCCAGTCGCCGCGGATCCAGCGATGCTTGCGACGCGACCAGGTGAGGTAGCGAGTCGGATAGTCGTCGTGGACGCTGATCTCGGTGGCGAGCCCGGCGCGCGCGTAGTTGCCCTCGATCAGGTCGTGCGAGAGGAGCGTGTTCTCGGGGAACCGCCCATGCGTGGCGCGCTCGAAGGCGTCCACGTCGTAGATGCCCTTTCCGGTGAAGCTCCCTTCTCCATAGAGGTCCTGGTACACATCCGAGACGGCCGTCGTGTATGGGTCGACGCCCGGGTGCCCCGAGTGCAGCGCCGCGAATCGCGAGCGGTGTGCGCTGGCCAGCGAGATGCCGACGCGAGGCTGGATGATGCCGTAGCCGGCCACCACCTTGCGCCGTTCCTCGTCGTAGACGGCGCGGTTCAACGGATGCGCCAGCGCGCCGATCAGCGCCGGCGCCGCCTCGGGCGGCAGCACCGTGTCCGAGTCGAGCGTGATGACGTAACGCACCTGGCGGATGGTCGGCACGTCGCCGATGACGAGCGAGAACGCGCCATCCGCGCCGCCACGCAGGAAGCGGTTGAACTCGGCGAGCTTGCCGCGCTTGCGCTCCCATCCCATCCACACGCCCTGCTTCTGGTTCCAGCGGCGTGGCCGGTGGAATAGGTAGAACGCGTCCTGGTCGCGCGGCGCGTAGCGCGCGTTGAGGGCGCGCACGCCCTGCTCCGCCGCCGCGATCACCGCCGCGTCGTGCGGCGTCGTCTCCGTCTCCGCGTCCGTGTAGTCGCTGAGCACCGCGAAGTGCAGGTGTGCCTCGCGGTTGGCGAGGAACTGCGATTCGAGGTTGGAGAGCGCCTCGTGCACGCCGTCGATGTTCGCGAACAGCGTCGGGATCACGACGGCCGTGCGATACTCCGGCGGCACGCCGTGCACCGGCAGGTCGAGCTTGGGCAGCGTGCGGGGCGGCAGGAACGCCGTCACCAGCTGGTTGATGACGTTCACCGCGATGTCCGCCGCCGGCAGGAACGCCACCAGCACCACCGGCAGCCATATGGCGACCGCGCTGGGCAGCAGCGCCGCGAGCCAGAGCAGCGTCGCCAGCGCGGCCACCGTGCCGCCGATGATGCCACCCACGAACATCAGGTTCGGGTGCCCGACCACGAAGCGGTGCGTGCGCTCTTGCCACGTGCTGCGGTAGCCGAGCGCCGACTCGATCTCCGGGAGGCCCTTGTCGACGAGGTAGTAGCCGATGTGCGCCTTGCGTGCGTCCGTGCCGCTCGCCGCGCCGCCCGTCGCGCCGCGGGACCGCGCCAGCGCCGCGCCCGCGACCTCCGTCTCGTTGAGCCCGGTGCCCTTGGCGATCCGTTCCACCACGTGGCGGTAACTGTCGCGCGTCACGAAGCTCATGCGCGAGTAGAAGCCCGAGGGGTCCTCGCGCAGCACGCGGTCCATCGCGCTCTGGTGCTCCACGAACAGCTTCCAGTCGCGCTGCCCCACGGCGCGCAGGCTGGTGATGCTGTTCGCCATCATCAGCGTCGTCAGCGCCAGGCGCTCCGTCGCTCTCTGCGCGGCGTCGTCCGGCGTCAGTCCTTCGTCGGCGATCCACCACTCGAGCCACAGCAGCGCCGGGAACGCGCCCGAGGAGAGGCGCAGCTGGTGCAGGAAGCGCGTGATGAAGTCCGGGGAGAGCGTGCGCCGCTCATGCACGAACTCGTCGAGCACGTCCTTCAGCATCTCGGGGTCCTTCTCGTACTGCGCCTGGATGCGTGCCGCCCAGCGGTCCGCCTCCTCCACCTCGTCGAGCCGCTGCACGGTGCGCAGCGCCATCCGTCGCACGCTCTCGATCAAGCCGAGCCGGATCATCGCCGGGATCGCCCAGAGCTCGCCGATCGACAGCGTCCGCTCCTCCTGGAACGCCGACACGAACAGGTCCACGTTCTCGAGCGAGATGCGACCCTCGCTGTGCGAGATCAGTGTCGTCGCGAGCTCGTAGACGCGCGGGAACCCGCGCAGCGTCCCCCTCGCCAGCTCCGGCAGCTCACGGTAGTAGTCGCGCGGCAGGCTCTCGCGCACCTCGCTCACGTGCTCCTGCACCACGTGATAGTTGTCGAGCAGCCAGTCGCCCGCCGGGCCGATGTCCGTGCCCTCCGCGGCGGCGGCGCTCAGCCGCGCGTTCGCTCGCGCGAGGATGTCCCGCGTCTCGTCGAGACGCCGCAGCAACCTTGCCTCGCGCGCGCGTTCCCCCGCCGGTGCCAGCCGCTGTGCCCGCGCCACCTCGCGCGCGCGCTCGGCGAGATGCTCCGTGCCGAGCAACTCGCCGCGCAGCGGACCGGTGATCAGTTCATCGGGTCCGGAGGGCTGTCGTCGGAGGGATCTTCGCCAGCGGAAGAATGGAGCCGTCAGTGGAAGTCACCCGGTGGTCGGTCTGTGGGCCGATATCCCGCCCTCGCTGCAGCGGCCCGACGTCCATGCATTCTACCCACGTACGTCAGTGCGCGGGCGGATCGGCAGCCAAGACCTCGCGCACGCGGCGCGCCAGTTCGGAGATCGCGTAGGGCTTCTCGATGAAATGCGAGGCGACGTCCAACGACGGCGCGTCGGCATCGATCGCCGGCGGAGCCCCCGACGTGAACAGCACGCGCAACGCCGGTTGCTCCTCGCCGATGCGCCGCGCGAGCTCCACGCCGCCCATGCCCGGCATGTTCAGGTCGGTGAGCAGGAGGTCCACGGGCATTTCCTCGTCCGTCGACGCGAGCACGTTGAGCGCTTCGTCGCCCGTCGCGACGGCGACGACGTCATACCCGTGCAGTTCGAGGACGCGCTTCGCGACCCGGCGGACCGCCTGGTCATCGTCGACCAAGAGTATGGTCTCGTGGATCGTGCCGTCGGGGTGAAGTCTCACGGTGGGTTCTACCCCGCCCGCGAGCTGCAGGGCGGCGATGTGGCGTGAGCACATCATACCCGAAGTTCGATGCTCCTCCACTTCCCCTGCTTGAACCGCGCCACGCTCAGCGTCGCCCGCGTCGCGTGCCCGATCACGATCGCCAGCCAGATGTCCGCCGGCACCAACGGCCGCGCGCGCTGCACCAGCAGGCAGTACCCGAGCGGCATGATGATCTGCGAGATGATCGAGATGTAGAGCGGACCCTTCGTGTCGCCCGTGCCCTGCAGCCCGCCCGTGAATGCCAGCGCCACGGTGACGAAGAGCCCGGAGATGCTGAGCCACCCGAGCAACTGCGTGCCCAGCTCCAGCACCACCGGGTCGTTCATGCCGAAGAGCCCGAGCAGGAACCCCGGCACAGTCAGGAACAAGAGTCCGACAGTGACCGCGATGCCGATTCCCAGGCGCGCCGCTATCTGCACCGACTCCTCGGCGCGCTCCGGCTTGCCCGCCCCGAGATTCTGCCCAGCCACGGCGGCCACGGCGCCCATCAGGCCCACCGACGTCCAGGTGATGAACGAGAACAGCTCCGAGTAGCCCACCGCGTACGCCGCCTGCGCCTCGGCGCTCTGCCGCACCGAGCCCACGAAGCGCAGCAGCATCACGCCCGCCACGTTCATCGCCACGCCCTGCAGTCCGGCCGGGATCCCGAACCGGAACAGCTGGCGGATGATGGTCCAATCCGGCTTGCGGCTCATCCCGCGCGGCCACTGCACCACGAGGCGCCCGCCGAGAAGCATCCAGATGCCGACGGCGCTGACGGTGCAGGCCGCGATCACGGTGCCCAGCGCGGCGCCGGCGGTGCCCATCGCCGGGATCGGCCCGAGGCCACGAATGAGGATCACGTTCAACACCACGTTCAGCACCGTCATCGCGATCCCCAGGTGCATGGGCGTCCTCGCGTCGCCGGCCGAGCGCAGTGCGCCACCCAAGAGGAAGAACATCAGCATGCCGATGCTGCCGAGGAACATCGTGCGCAGGTAGGGCAACGCCTCCGCCTGCACCGCCGGCGCGGCGTTCACGAGGGTGAGCAGCCATGGCGAGAGCAGCCAGCCGAGCGGCGCGATCACGCCAAGGCCAACGACGGCCGTGGCGAGGAACGCCTGGTAGACCGTGCGGTTCACGTTGTCCGGGTCGTTCGCGCCCGCAAAGCGCGCCACGAGCACCGCCATGCCCATGTACAGCGACATGATGAAGACGATCACCACGAGGAAGATCTGGAACGACACGCCCACGGCGGCGTTGCCCGTGAAGCCGACGTAGCGACCCACCATCGCATGGTCGATCACCCCTTGCATGCCACCGATGACGTTCTGCAGCATGGTGGGCCAACCGATCTTCCAGACGGCCTTGAGGATCGGCCCGTCCACGATCGATCGGTCGAACGGCTTGCCCTTCTTGGGTGTCGTCATGAGGTTCATGAGAATGCGAGCCCTCTTAGTCCTGGCGCCAGTGCTCCTCGCGCTTCCGCACGATGCCCTCGCGCAGCGGCTGGCCGCGACGGTCTTCCTGCCGGGCGGCACGGCGCCGGCCGCCGGCGCCATCGTCGTGGCGACCGACTCGGCCGGGCGCGAGCTCGCTCATGCCGTCTCGCGCGACGACGGCCGCTTCGAGCTCTTCGTCGACTCCACCGCAACGGTCTCGGTGCGGGCGCTGCGCATCGGCTTCGGCCCCACCGATGTCCTCACGCGGCGCTTTCGCGACGGCGAGGTGGACTCCACGCGCATCGTGCTCGGAGGCGAGCCGGTCGCGTTCCCCCGTTCGGTCCCGCGCGGGGCCACCACCTGCGGCGGCCGCGGAGATGGACGCGCCGCCGTCGAGTCGCTGCTCGAGGAGGCACGCAAGGTCTTCCTCGTCGCGCAGTCTCGCGCCGGACGCGCCGACTCTCCCACGCGCTCGGCCGCCTTCCAGCATCGCACCGCGAAGAACGGGGAGGACACTCTCTACACCCTCGTGCGTCGCGCGGCCGGCGTCGCGCCCGAGACCTTCGCGGCCGTGACCACCGACGAGCTCGAGTCACGCGGGTTCTTCGTGACGATCGCCGGCGAGCGCACCTTCCACGCGCCCGCGCTGCCCGTGCTCGCCTCCGACTGGTTCACGCGCACGCACTGCTTCACGCTCCGCAAGGCGACGCCCGACGAGCTCGTGCTCACGTTCGAGCCCGCTCGCGAGCGGAAGGGCATGGTCGACGTCAGCGGTGAGTATCGCTTCGACCGCGCCTCGGGCGGACTGCGCGCCGTGTCGTTCACTTACGTCGGGCTGCCTGCGGAGGAGCGGAAGTCGGGCGCCGGTGGGCTCATCGAGTTCGCGCGCATGTCGAACGGCAGCTGGCTCGCCGAGCATTGGCACCAGCGCTTCCCGCTGCTCGGGTATCGCCAGTCCGCCGGCGCGACGACGCTGATCCAGTCGCAGATGACGCTCATCGACGTCATCGGGCACCGCACGCTGGGCGGACGCATCACCGCCGTCACGCATGACGGAAAGCCCTTGTTCCAGCATGATGCACTGCCGGCTGCCGCGCTGCGCACGCCCTATGGAGGACTTTGCCCCGAGCGCCTCGTGACGGCCGCCGCCGCCGCGGCGCGTGGCACCATCGTGCCGTCCGACAGTCTCGCGGCCGGACAGATCGCCGTGCGCGCCACCTGGAAGGTGCTCGTGGTCGTCGACCGCACGGAGATGGCGGAACGCGAGCAGGTGCGCGAGACCATCACCGGCGACGACGGCGCCTGGGTGCTCTGCGACCTGCCGGTCGATCGCGACGTCGAGATCTCCTGGGAGATCCGGGGAAAGGCGGAGACGCGCCCCGTACGGTTCACCGAGGCACTCGCAGTGCTGGTGGTGCGGTAGGGCTGCTGCGCAGTCGCAGCGAGTGGCTCGCCGCGCGCCGCATCTTAAGGGAGCGCGCCGCCGCTACTGCAGCCGGAATGCGGGCGCGCGCAACAGTGCCTCGTAGGCGGACCACCGTCCTTTCGACGTTGCGTCGGAGCCATGCCGGTCCACCCACTCCTGCGCGAGCGCCCGGCCGAGGTTGTAGTTGATCACGTAGCTACGGTACGTGTCGATGAAGCGCACCGTCTTGGCGGCGGCGTCGGGCGAACTCAGCCAGTAGCGCGCCATCGCCGCCTCGGCCTCGCGCCGGCTCATCTCGCCATCGAGATACCGACGCGCCACCTCGTTCCGCGCGAAGTTCAACTGCTCGTTCACGCGCCGCACGGCGGCGTTGCGCGCGGCCAGCGTCGGGTCGAGGCCGGCGAGCGGAAAGAGCGAATCACGTTCGAACGCGGTGCGCGCCGGCTCGGGGAACGCCATGTCGATGCCGAGGTTCGCACTGCCCTCCGCGATCAGCGATTGCGGGCTGAAGAGCGGATACAGCGAGAACTCCACCCAGCCGCGCCCGCGCACGAGCGTCTCCTCGATCAGCGCGTTGTACACGTGGTGTCCCGGATACCCCTCGTGACATGCAAGATCGATCGCGCGGTCGATGGCGATCGGCAGGTCGGTGTTGACCTGGATGAGGCTGACGAACCCGCCCTTGTACCAGTTGTAGGCGTTCCACGACGTGCCTTGCACGTATTCGAGGTCGAATCGCTCGCCGGCGGGCAGGCTCATGTGCTCGAGCGTGCGCGCGCGGCACGCCGCGATGGCGCGGCGAAAGACGGTGTCCACCTTTGCCGGCGGGATCGTGAGCCGCGCATGGAACGCCTGATAGCGCTCGGCGAGCGGCCCGGGGCCCGGGATCAGCGTGTCGAGCTGCGCGAGCAGTGAATCGAAGTGCGCGTCCGCGTGATGCGGCGGCTTCGCGCCGAACAGCGCCTCGGCCTCCTCGTCGAACGTCATCTTCTCGCCGGAGAGCATGCGCGCCCGTGCGATCATCGCCGCGACCTGCAGGCGAAGGTAGTCGTGCCGCAGGCGCACGACGGTGTCCGCATAGGCCGGAGTGGTCGCGCCCAGCCGCGCCGCCAGCGACTCCGCGCGCGCGCGGATGGCGTCGAGCCCGAGCGACTCGGCCGCAGCGGCCGCCTTGAGCGAATCCGGACCGTAGTACGCGTCGACGTAATTCGGGTCATGCGCGCCCATCGACAGCCCGAGCACCACGTACGAGCGCGCGATCGTGTCGAGCGGCGCGGCATTGGCGGCGCGACCCGCGCCCCGATCCGTGGCGCAGCCTGCGGCGAATACCGCGACCACGGTGCTGAGGGCGACTGCGGCGGCGCGAACGCGAGCTCGGCGAGATGCTGACGAGTGTGTTGTCATGAGCGGTTCTTCTTGCTGGAAGGTGCGTCGAAGTTAGGACAACGAGCGTCCGCCGGTAATGCCGCGAGGTTGAGCGCTCCTGGCCCTTCACGACGGGAACCGTCAGCGGCCATCACACGTTGCAGAAGCATGTCCGCACCCTGGACCGGGGTTTCCTCCCCGGCCTTCAACTCTCATCCACACGAGGTGCAAATGGACAAGAAGAAAAAGGATGCCAGGCGCGGAGAAGCAGACAAGAACCGTGATCCGCTCACCGGCACTCCGGGCGCACATCCGATCGGCACGGGCGCTGGGGCAGCTGGCGGTGCGGCGACTGGCGCCGCGATCGGGACGGCGGTCGGCGGACCCGTGGGATTCGCCGTCGGTGGCGTGGCTGGCGCAGTCGTGGGCGGACTCGCCGGCAAGGGCGTCGCCGAAGCGATCAACCCGACGGCCGCCGCCGAGGACGAGTACTGGCGCGCGAACTATCGGAATCGCCCGTACGTGACCCCCGAGACCGAGTACGAGAGCATCCAGCCGGCGTATCGCTACGGATGGGAATCCCGCTCGCGTTACCAGGACAAGGAATGGCACGCCGTCGAGAACGACCTTCGTTCCGGCTGGGACAAGGCGCGAGGCGCCTCGACGCTGTCGTGGGAGCAGGCGAAGCAAGCGACGCAGGATGCGTGGAACCGGCTCGACACGGACAACGCCCGCATGGATGACGACGGCGGCACGACAGGCACGCGCGCCACGCGCGTTGGCCCCGACCGCCGCGTGCGTGATCGCACCCGCACGAGCGCGCGAGACCGCGCCGGCGCCGGCGGTTCGCAAGACATGCCCATGCGCTGAGTCTGTTGATGTCGATGGGCGGGCAGGTTCGCGTGCACGCGCGGGCCTGCCCGTTCGACATTCGGCGATGCGACGGCGCGACAGGCAAGGCAATGGCCCGACTCCTGCCTACTCAGTGGACGAACGCCCTCCGTCCATCTCCGCCCCCTCTCAATTGTCCGTTGCCACTACCCCGGAATCGACCGGATGCGGGATCGCCGTCATCGGCATGGCCTGCCGCTTCCCGGGTGCCAACACTCCCGAGGAGTTCTGGCAGAACCTCGCGCGTGGCCACGAGTCGCTCGTGACGCCCACCGATGACGAGCTGCGCGCCGCCGGCGTCGCGGAGAAGGCGCTGCGCGATCCGTCGTACGTGAGGGCGTCGATGCGGCTGCAGGACTACGACCGGTTCGATGCCGGCTTCTTCGGCTTCAGCCCACGCGACGCCGCCATCCTCGACCCGCAGCACCGGCACTTCCTCGAGTGCAGCTGGGAAGCGCTCGAGCACGCCGGCTACGACCCCGAGCGTTTCGACGGCTCCATCGGCGTCTTCGGCGGCAGCGGACACAACGCCTACCTCCACCTCAACCTGCTCGGCAACAAGACGCTCGAGGAGCAGGTGGGACTGTTCCTTCTCCGTCATACCGGCAACGACAAGGACTTCCTCACCACCCGCGTCTCACACGCGCTGAACCTGCGCGGGCCGAGCGTGAACGTGCAGACGGCGTGCTCCACGTCGCTCGTCGCCGTGCACCTCGCGGCCAGCAGCCTGATGTCACTCGAGTGCGACATCGCGCTCGCCGGCGGCGTCACCATCGTGATGCCGGCGGGCCACGGCTACCACTTCCGCGAGGGGGAGATCCTCTCACCCGACGGGCACTGCCGGCCGTTCGACCAGTCTGCCAGCGGCACCGTGTTCGGCAGCGGCGTCGGGCTCGTCGTCCTGCGGCGGCTCGACGACGCGCTCGCCGCCGGCGACACCATCCACGCGGTGATCCTCGGCTCCGCGGTGAACAACGACGGCGGCGCCAAGTCCAGTTACCTCGCGCCCAGCGTCGACGGGCAGGCCGCCGCTGCGCGCGAGGCGCTCCTCGTCGCGGACATCGATCCCGCGACGGTGAGCTTCATCGAGTGCCACGGCACCGGCACCGCCATCGGCGACGCCATCGAGGTCGCCGCGTTGCGCGAGGCCTACGGCAGCAACGTGGGTGGCGGCGAATGCGTGCTCGGCTCGGTGAAGGGCAACATCGGCCACCTCGACACCGCCGCCGGCGCGGCCGGCCTCATCAAGACGATCCTCGCGATGAAGCATCGATTGCTCCCGGGCACGCTCCACTTCGCGTCACCGGGCGATCACCTCGTGGGGAATTCGCCCCCCTTCGTCGTTCGGCCAGAGGCGCGTCCGTGGAACGCGCCTGAACGCATGCGCGCCGGCATCAACTCGCTCGGAGTCGGCGGCACCAATGCACACGTGCTCCTCGAGTCGCCGCCCGCGCGTGCGCGGAGCGCGGACGATCGCGACATCCAGCTGCTGCCGCTCTCGGCCCGTTCGGCCACGGCGCTCCGCCATCGCGTGGCCGACCTGCATGCGGCGCTCGGCAACGCGGCGCTCGGCAACGCGACGCTCGGCAACGCGACGCTCGGCAACGCGGTGACTGCGAGCGACGCGCATCCGCTCCCCGACATCGCGTGGACCCTGCAGCAGGGCCGTCATCGCTTCGACCACCGCGTCGTCGTGCCTGCCACTTCCGTGAACGAGGCGCGAGCGCGGCTCGGTGCCCTGCTCGACGGTGGCGATCGCGCCATCGGTGCGCCCGTCCTTCCCGACGCCACCGGCCTCACGATGCTCTTCGCCGGCGGCGGCTCGGGCTACGCCGGCATGGGCCGCGGCCTCTACGAGACGGAGAGCGCGTACAGGAAGGCGGTGGACCGCGCGTGCGCCATCGCCCGCGAACAGCGACTCGTCGACTATGACCTCCGTCGCCTCCTCGTCGACGCCGACGGTGGCGCAGGCCTCGAGCGCCCGACGCGTGGCCTGCCCGCACTCTTCGTCACGCAGTACGCCTGCGCGCAGCTCTGGGAGTCGATGGGCGTCGTGCCGACCGCGGTCATCGGCCACAGCGTCGGCGAGTACGCGGCGGCCTGCGTCGCCGGCGTGCTCTCGCTCGAGGATTCGCTGCGCATCGTCGTGCGCCGCGGCGAGCTCTTCGAGGAGATGCTCGCGGGCGCGATGCTGAGCGTGATGGCGCCCGAGTCGGTGCTGCGCGCGCTGCTGCCGCCCGCGCTCTCCGTCGCCGCGGTCAACGCGCCGGAGATCACCGTCGCCTCGGGGCCGCTCGCCGACGTGATCGAGCTCGAGAACATGCTCGCCGCGCGCGGCATCGAGTATCAGCGCGTGCCGATCGACGTGGCCGCGCACTCGCCCATGCTCGACCCGATCCTCTTCGAGTTCGCCGACGCGCTCTCGCGCCTGCGCTTCCGCCCGCCGCGCCTGCGCATGGCGTCGAACATCACCGGCGGCTGGCTCAGCGCCGCGCAGGCCACCGACCCCGGCTATTGGCTGCGACAGCTTCGCGAGCCCGTGCGGTTCGCCGACGGCTTCGCGCTCCTCGCGCGCGACTCGCACGTGCATCTCGAGGTCGGCCCCGGCAAGGTGCTCGCCTCGCTCGTGCGCCAGCAGCCGGGCTTCGATGCGCGGCACCGCGCCATCAGCTCCATGCGCCATGCGCGAGAGGCGGTCGACGACCGGACCCGCTTCCATGAAGCCTTCGGCGCGCTCTGGCAAGCCGGCGTCCAGGTCGACTGGACCCACGTGCACGACGTCGGTGCGCGACGCCGCGTGCCGCTGCCCACGTATCCGTTCGAGCACCAGCGTCACTGGTTCGAGCCGCCGCGGGCGCTCGGCGCGTCCGGCTCGGCGCCGCCGCCCGCGCACGAGTGGTGCGAACACGAGGTCTGGGAGCCACAACCGTTCGAGCCGCGTGCCGCGTCCGACGTGCTCCACGGACTGTGCGTGCTCGGCGACGATGTCGACGACATCTTCGCGGCGCTGCCCGCCGACGTCGAGAGCCGGCGTCTCGACGGGATCGATCCCGGCGCACTGCGTGACGCGCTGCGATCCTTGCGCGCCGGGCTCTCGTGGCATGTCGTCAGCGTCGTCGACAGCGGCGATGACGGTCCGCGCGCGCTCGAGCGCGCGCTGCTCCGCCTCAAGCACGAGGCCGAGGCGATGATCGAGGTCGCGCCGGCGGTCGCCGGCTGGCGGATCCTCGTGCGCGGCGCCGCCGTCCTCCCGCTCGGTGACGGCACGACGCGCGTCTCGCCCGTCGCCAAGGCAATCGTCGCCGCCGCGCGCGTGCTCCGCACCGAGCTCGACTGCGATGTGCGCGTCATCGACTGGCTCGCGATCCCCGAAGGCACGGAGCGCATGCTCGCCGAGATCGTCGGCGGCAGGGAGGAAGTCGTCGCGGTGCGCGGCAACCGCCGCTTCGTGCCGCGGCACCGGGCGCTCGCATTGCCACCCTTCACCCGGTCGCCTTTCGCGCCTGACGGTTGCTGCGTCATCACCGGCGGACTCGGCGGCCTCGGGCTCGCCATCGCCGGTCATCTCGCGCGGTCGGGATGGAAGCGCATCGCGCTGCTCGCGCGCCACGCACTGCCGGCGCTCGACGAGGCCGACCGCGAGTTCCACGAGAGTTCGCTCAGCGGCACGGCGCAGCGCGTGGCGGCCGTCGCCGCGCTTCGCGAACTCGGCGTCGACGTCCGCACATTTCAAGTGGACGTCACGGACGAGGCCGCGCTCCGGCGCACCTGGCACGAGGTGGACGCCACCATGGGACCCGTGCGCCTCGCACTGCACACCGCCGGCGTGCTCGACGACGCGCTCATGGGCGCGCGCGCGGACCACGACCTCTCCGCACTCATCGCACCCAAGGCTGCCGCCGCCACGCTCGTCTCGCTCTGCGGCGACACGCCGCTCGTGCTCTTCTCGTCCACCAGCGTCCACGCCGGCATTCCCGGCCAGTTCGACTACGCCGCCGCCAACGCGTACATGGATGGGCTCGCCGAGAATGCGCGGGCCGATGGCCGGCCGGTGCTCGCCGTCGAATGGGGCGCGTGGCGCGATGTCGGCATGCTCGCGCGCCTGGCATCGCCCTCGCAGGCACCCTCGTACGCGCCGTCCCCGGCGCCTTCGCGCCCGCACCCACTCTCGCTGGGCGCGACCATCCGCCGCCGGCGCAACAACTGCTACGAGCGCGTGATCGCCGGCTCGGACTGGGTCGTCGCGGAACATCGCACGCGAGCCGGCACGGCCCTCCTGCCCGGCACCGCGCTGCTCGCGCTCCTCGTCGAGTCGCTCGGCACCGAGCACGCCGCGCTCGGTGACGTCTCGCTGATGCAGCCGCTCGTCCTCCCGCCGGACGCACGTCGGGTCGTGCAGGTATCGCGCGAAGGCGACCGCCTGGTGCTCCGCAGCGCGCTCGACGCGGATGCGGCGGAACGCGACGAGTGGATCGCCGAGCACGCCGAGGCGCGCGTGGTCCCGCTCTCAGGCGGACCGCGCCAGCTGCGCCGATCCGCCCTCGAGGCGCGATGCCGCTCGGCACGCACCTTCCCCGGGCGCGGCATCGACCACGCGCAGATGGCGTTCGGTCCTCGCTGGTCGTGCGTGGACTCCATCCGCTACGGCGAGGGCGAGGCCATCATCGCGCTCTCGCTCGACCCCTCCGTCTGGCACGACCTCACGACGTGGCCCATCCATCCGGCGCTGCTCGACATGGCTACGGGCGCCGCCCAGGAGCTGTTGCCTGACAGTGACCGCGACTTCTTCGTGCCACAGTCGTACCGCGAGGTGCGCGTGATGTCGCCGCTCGCTCCCATCGTCATCAGTCACGTGCGCCGCGTGGCCTCCGGGGCCGACCGCTGCGAGTTCGACGTCAGCGTCGCGGACGAAGAAGGGCGGCTGCTGATCTCGATCGATGGCTTTCGCCTGCGCCGCATGCCGGCAGCCGCCTTCGACGACCTGCGCGCAAGCGGCCGCCCTGGCGCGCGCGCGCCGATGGCCACGCTCGTCGAGCGCCTCGAACGCGGCATCGCACCGGCTGATGGCGCGGCGCTCCTGGTTCGGCTCGTCGAACAGGTGCGCTCGGGCGTCGTCACTGCGTCGCCGGTCACCATCGACGAGGTGCGCCGTGGCCGGGAGCCGCTGGTGCCGACGGCTCGTGCCGCCGGAAGCGATGGTCCTGGGCCGCGGCACCGCGCGCCCAGTGCGTCCGCGAAAGAAAGGCCGGCGCGCAGCAACCGTGAGCAACAGCTCGCCGCCCTCTGGCAGGAGGCGCTTGGCATCCATGAGATCGGTGCCGACGACGATTTCTTCGAGCTCGGCGGCCACTCGCTCCTGCTCACGAAGGTCGCCACGCGCGCTCGCAAGCAGCTCGGCATCACCCTGCCGCTCCTGCGCCTCTTCGACAAGCCGACGATCTCGGGCTGGCTTGCCGAGTCCTCCGATTCCGCCGTC
Organism: Gemmatimonadaceae bacterium; assembly: GCA_035538035.1. Lineage (GTDB taxonomy): Bacteria > Gemmatimonadota > Gemmatimonadetes > Gemmatimonadales > Gemmatimonadaceae > Pseudogemmatithrix. The sequence goes on from DATLLD010000127.1 coordinate 17,331, forward strand.
GCGCGTCCGACGGGAAGGTTGCCGCTCACGCCCGTTCCCCGCGCCGCATACGTCGCTCCGGACCCTGCCCAATGATCGATACCCACGCCGACGATCGCGTCTTCGAGTTTCCCGCCACGCCGACGCAGGAAGCCCTCTGGTTCATGCACCAGATGGATCCTGCCGCCGTCGCCTACAACATCCCGCTCGCCTTCGAGCTCGAGGGAGCCCTCGACGCCGGTGCGCTGCGCGCCGCACTCGAGTCGCTCGTCGCGCGCCACGAGATCCTGCGCACGCTCTATGTGGAGCGCACGGAGCGGCTGGTGCAGCGCGTCGTGCCCTCGCTGCCGCTCGACTTCGTGCATGAGCGCCGGTCCGCGGAGGCCGTGCGCGACCTCGATGTACTCGCGCTCGGCGCCGTCACGCGACCCTTCGACCTCGCGCGCGGCGGTCCGCTGCGCGCGCGCATCTGGTCCTGGGGGAGCGCGCATCATCTCCTCGTCGTCGTCCTTCATCACATCGCCGTCGACCATTCCTCGGTCGGACTCTTCGCGCGCGAACTGGAGGCGCTCTACGCCGCGCATCGCGACGGCCGTCCCTCACCACTGCCGCCGCTCCCGCTCCAGTTCGCCGACTACGCCGTCTGGACGCGCGATCAGGACCTGCCGCGGACGCTCGAGGACGGCCTCGCGGCCTGGGAGCGTGAGCTCTCGGGTCACGCCGGCGTGCTCAACCTGCCGGCGCTGCCCGGCGCCACGCGCGCGCAATCGGGCAGCCGCGGCGCGGTGCACGACTTCTCCCTCTCGCCCGAGGTCTCCGACGCCGCCCGCGCATTCGCGCGGCAGCGCGGACTCTCATCGTTCAACGTGTTGCTCGGCGCCCTGCAGGTGCTGCTGCACCAGCACACCGGCCAGCGCGAGATCATCGTCGGGACGCCGTTCGCGAATCGCGGCGGCGACGAGCGGCTCGAGCAGGTGCTCGGCTGTTTCATCAACACGCTGCCGATCCCCGTGCGCATCGATCCCTCACAGGGCTTCAGCGCGCTGCTCAAGGAGAGCCGGCGAGGGCTGCTTCACGCGCAGTCGTACCAGAACGTGCCGTTCGACGCGATCGTCGAGCGCATCAACCCGCATCGCGAGCAGGGACTCAACCCGCTCTATCAGGTGGGGTTCGTCGTGCAGGATCCTCCGGTGCGACTGAACCTCGACGGCCTGCACTGCACCGACCTTCGCACGCACGGCGGCGGCGTCATGTACGACCTGCATCTCTGGCTCTGCGACGCCGCACCCGGCGAGCCGATCACTGGCACCGCCTGGTACGACACGGCGCGTTTCTCCGAGGAGATGATCGCCACGCTGGCCGAACGCTACGAGCACCTCCTCGCGGCGCTGGTCGCGCGGCCGGACGCAGCCATTGCCGATGTGCCGGTGGCAACGCCCAGCGAACTCGCCCTGCTCGCCGCGTGGAACGACACCGCGCGCGCGTGGGAACCGACTGAGTCCGTGCTCGCGATGGTCCGCGCGCAGGCGGCGCTCACTCCCGACTCCACCGCCGTCATCGCCGCGTCGGGTTCCTGCGCGTACGCCGAGTTGCTCGCGCTCGCCGACCATCTCGCCAGAACGCTCGTGGCGCACGGTGTCGCGCCCGGCGACCTCGTGGGCATCAGCGTCTCGCGCGACATCGGCATGGTGGTCGGCGTGCTCGGCATCATGGCCGCCGGCGCCGCATACGTGCCGCTCGACCCCGAGTATCCCGATGACCGGCTCGCCTACATCGCGCGCGAGTCGCGCATACGGGCGCTCGTCACCGACGTGGGAGAGGAGCGACGTGCCCGGGCGCGATTCGGGCTCGGCGAGGAGATCGCCGTCATCGCGCTCGGTGAGGCTGGCGAGCTCGAGCCTGGCGAGGCGGCCGCCTCTCTTCGCGCGCCCGCGCCGGACGACCTCATGTACGTGATCTTCACCTCCGGCTCCACCGGTCGGCCCAAGGGAGTCGCCGTACCGCAGCGCTGCGTGGTGAACTTCCTGCGCTCGACGGCCGTGTCTCCGGGCTTCTCCTCGGGCGACCGGCTCCTCGCCGTCACCACGCTCTCGTTCGACATCGCCGTGCTCGAGCTCTTCCTCCCGCTGACGCGCGGCGGTACGGTCGTCATCGCCGACGCGGACCAGGCGCACGACGGCGACGACCTCCGCGCGCTCATCGCCGAGCACGGCGTCACCGTCATGCAGGCGACGCCCGGCACCTGGCGTCTGTTGATGGAAGCCGGCTGGCAGCACGACGGCGACGGCCGCTTCGTCGCGCTCTGTGGCGGCGAGCCGCTGCCAGCCTCGCTCGCGCAGATGCTCGGTCCGCGCGTCGGCGAACTCTGGAACATGTACGGCCCCACCGAGACCACGGTCTGGTCGACCTGCGAACGCGTGCGCGCCAACGAGAAACAGCCGATCGCCGTCGGCCGCCCCATCGCCAATACCACCTGTCACGTGCTCTCCCCCGCGTTGCAGCAACTGCCGAGCGGCATCGCGGGCGAGCTCTTCATCGGCGGCGCTGGGGTGACCGACGGCTACCTCCATCGCCCCGAGCTCACCGCCGAGCGTTTCATCGACGATCCGTTCGGTCCGGGACGGCTCTACCGCACCGGCGACCTCGCCACTCGCCTCGCCGACGGCCGCCTCGCCTGCCTCGGCCGGCTCGACGACCAGGTGAAGGTCAACGGACATCGCGTCGAACTCGGCGAGGTCGAGTCGGTGCTCGAGGAGCACCCGCACGTGAGCCAGGCGGCCGTGCGTGTGAGCGCCGGCGAAGATGGCGACGCGCGCCTCGTCGCCTACGTCGTCGCCCAACCCGGCGTGACGATCCACGGCAGCGACGTCCGGCGGACGCTGCGCGACCGACTCCCGGACTACATGGTGCCGAGCATCGTCCTGCCCATCGACGCCCTGCCGCGCACGCCCAATGGCAAGATCGACCGGAAGGCGCTCCCCGACCCGCTCGCCGGCCGCAGCGACGCCGAGTTCGTCGAGCCGCGCACCGAGCATGAGCGCGCCGTCGCCGGCGTCTGGCGCGAGCTGCTCGGCGTCGAGCGCGTGGGCGTGCTCGACAACTTCTTCGAGATCGGCGGGCACTCACTCCTCGCCATCCGCGCCACCGCCCGACTCGGCGACCGCGTCGGCGTGCGCCCCGACCCGCGCGCCATGTTCTTCCAGACCCTCGAGCAGGTGGCGGCCTCGCTCTCGGCGGCTGCCGCGGGTCCGGGTGAACAGCGAAAGGTCGCGCAGCCATGATCCCCATGACCATCGGCACCGAGGAACGGCCGCTCCATGCGGTCCTGACCGCAGCATCGGGAAAGCGCCAGCGGCGTGCGGTCGTGTTCTGCCCGCCATTCGCCGAGGAGTACGCGCGCACCCATCGCGCCGGCCGGCTCCTCGCGCAGCGCCTCGCCGCCGCCGGCCTCGACGCGCTGCGCTTCGACTACTTCGGCACCGGCGACTCGGCCGGCGAGGACGAGGAGTTCAGCCCCGACGGCGCGGTGCAGGATGCCCTCGCCGCCATCGATGAGGCGCGGGACCTCGGGAAGGTCCGTCACGTCACCCTCGTCGGCATGCGTCATGGCGCGCTCGTCGCGCTTCGGGCTGCGTCGCAGCACCGCAGCGTCGACCGCCTCGTGCTCTGGGATCCGGTCGTCGACGAGTTGCCGGACGCACCATTGGCGATGGACGTACTGATGCTCGTCTCCGCAGACACGCCGGAGCATGAGCGGCTGCGCTCGCGAATCGCGGCACTCGGCGCACGCGTGACATTCGAGGACCTGCAGTGCTCCGCGCCCTGGGAGCCGGTCGGCGAGGATGGCGTCGGCGTGGCGCCGGTGGCCGCGCTCGCGCGCATCGCCGGGTGGGACGCATGAGTGCGCTGAGGCCGTATGCCGAGGAGCCCGTCGTCTTCGGGCGCGATCATTCGCTCGTCGGCGTCACCTGCCGGCCCGTCGCGCCGCCGCCCGCGCCGCGGCCGTTCGTGATCTTCCTCAACGCCGGCATCATTCACCGCTCCGGCCCGAACCGCATGACCGTGCGCCTCGCGCGCGCACTCGCGCGCGTCGGCGTCCCCAGCCTGCGCTTCGACCTCTCGGGCATCGGCGACTCCATCGTTCCCCCGAGCGCCGCCGCGATGTCCATCCAGGAGCGCGTCAGCATCGACATCGACGACGCGATGGCGTTCGCGCGCGCGCACTGGGGCGCGGAGACATTCGTCATGGGCGGGCTCTGCTCGGGAGCCGACAACGCCCTCCGCACCGCCGCACGCTCGAGCGACGTTGCGGGCCTCTTCCTGCTCGACCTCAATGTCTGCCGCACCTCCGGCTACTACGTGCGCCACGTCGCGCGCCGGCTCTTCGACGGTGGCACATGGCGCAACGTGTTCACGGGGCGGCATCCGCTCGTGCGCGCGATGCTCGCGCGCGCCGGGCTCCGTCGCGCCGTGGACGGGAGCGCCCACGACGACCCCGCTCTCCCGCACGACGCCGTCGTGCCCTATGACGAGATGCGCGCACACCTGCACCATCTCATGGCGCGCGATGCCCGGCTGCTCTGCATCTTCACCGCCGGTCTCGAGGCGCAGTACAACTATCGGCGGCAGTTCCTCCACCTCTTTCCCGACGTCCCCTTCGGCGACCGCCTCCGGCTCCGCTACTTCGCCGACTCCGACCACGTCTTTACGGGTTCCACCCTGCAGGAACGGCTCACCCGCGAGGTCGTCGCTTGGGTCAGCGAGACCGCGTTTCCCGCTTCCGGCGAACCATCAGGTCGCGACGCGCCAGCGACCGTTCGACGCTACTCCTTGACGCCGCGCTCGCTGCTTCGCCGTCGAGGAACGCAGCGAGCTTTCGGATCGTCGGAAAGCGGAAGAGGTCGGTGATCGAGAGGTCGCGCGCGAGGTGCTGCTTGAGCCGCGAGTGCACCTGCACCGCCAGCAGTGACCTGCCGCCGATCGCGAAGAAGTTGTCGTGCACGCCCACGGCCCGCAGCTTGAGCACGTCCTTCCAGATCGTCGCGATCACCGTCTCGAGCTGGCTCGAGGGTTCCGCCGGCGGCGCCACCGCCACCGTCGGCGCGTTGCCGACGCCTGGCGTGGGCAGTCGCTGTCGGTCAGTCTTCCCGTTCGGCGTGCGCGGCATCGTCTCGAGCTCGACGAAGTGCGTCGGCACCATGAAGTCGGGGAGCGTGTCGCGCAATCGCTCGCGCAGCGGTTCGACGTTCGCTTCAGTCGGCGTGCGCCACACGATGTACGCGACGAGTCGCTTGTCGCCGGGAAGCTCCGCGTCCTCCCGCGCCACGACCACGCATTCGCGAACCAACGGGTTCGCCGCGATCGCCGCCTCCACCTCGCCGAGCTCAATTCGATAGCCGCGGATCTTCACCTGCAGGTCCAGCCGGCCGAGGAACTCGAGCGTGCCGTCGTCGCGCCATCGCACGAGGTCGCCGGTGCGGTAGAGCCGCGCATGATCGTCGCGCCGGAAGGGGTCCGGCACGAACCGCTCGGCCGTCAGCTCCGGCCGACGCCAGTAGCCGCGCGTCACGCCGGCGCCGCCGATGAAAAGCTCACCTGGCACGCCCGGCGGCAGCGGCTGGCCGAACACGTCGAGCACATACACCTCCGTGTTCGCGATCGGCCGGCCGAGCGGCACCGCGCCCTCGCGCTCGTCGAGCGTGTGCATCGTGGACCAGATCGTCGTCTCCGTCGGTCCATACATGTTATGGACGTCGCCGTGCGCGATCCGCCGCAGCTCCTGCGCCAACGCCGGCGGGAACGCCTCACCTCCTATGCAGAGCGCCTTCAACCCGCGCAGCGCATCACGGCTCCGGTCCGTCGCCACCAGCATCCCCGCCATCGACGGCGTGCATTGCAGGTGCGTGACGCCGTGCCGTGCGATCTGCGCCGCCACCGAGAAGTCCTCGAACGCCGCTCGCGGGCGGCTCGTGCGAGCTCGCAGCTGGTTGAGGAACCGCAGGTGCTTGAGCGCCAGTTCCGACTCGACCCCGAAGTCGACGAGGCACGCCACGTCGTCCACGCCGATCCCCTTCAGCCGGTCGACCACCTGCGAGCAGCTCTCCACCGTGCCGAACAATCCGCTCGACTCGAAGTACCGCTCGAACGAGTAGTCGAGCAGCGCGTCCATCTCCTCGGCCGACAACTTCGCGAAGTCGACGTCCGGCGACGTGCCGTCCGCTTTCTTGCGGAACGTCGGGAACGCCGCCGCGTAGCCCTTGATCAGGCTGATCGACGTCGCGAGGTACGCCTTCATCGGCGCGCGCACCGTCTCCTTCACCTCGTCCTCGCGCTCGCCCACGAAGGTGTGCAACATCAGCGACACCTGGCCCTCGCCGCGATGCCCCGTCGCCTTCCACGCCTTGCGATAGAGCGTGATCTTGTCGCCGAGCTCGGCGACCGATTGCCCGAGCAGGTGCGTCAGGACGTTCACGCCGAGCCGGCCGGCGAGCGCGTACGACTCGGGGTTCCCCGCCGTCGTGAACCAGGTCGGCAGCTCCGGCTGCACCGGGCGCGGCAGCGTCCGCACCGCGACGTCGCCGCGCGGGCCCGGAAAGCTCACCGTCTCGCCGCGCCAGAGGCGGCGCACCGTGTCCATCAGCGCGACCGTCGTCTCCTTCGCGTTCGCGTAGTTCTGCGGCTGGAACAGGAAATCGTCGGGCTGCCATCCGGCCGCGAACGAGATCCCCACACGGCCGTTGGAGATGTTGTCCACCACCGCCCACTCCTCCGCCACGCGCACCGGGTGGTGCAGCGGCAGCACGCAGCTCCCCGCGCGCACCCCGATCCGCGTCGTTATCGCCGCTATCGCCGCGCCGGTCACCGAAGGGTTCGGGTAGAGCCCACCGAACGCGTGGAAGTGCCGCTCCGGCGTCCACACTGCGCTAAAGCCGTGTTTGTCGCCGAACTTCGCGCCCTCAAGCAGCATGCGATACCGGTCGCCCGCGTGCTCGGTGCCGTCGGCCGAGAAGTAGAAGAGGCTGAAGTCCATCCGCTTGTGCGAGTTCACCAGACCGGCGATCGCGCCCGCGGCACGATTCTCGTCCTCGTGGATCACGACCTTGTAGCCGCGCGTCAGGGTCCAGAGCAGTTCGAGCACCGAGATGTCGAACGAGAGGCTCGTCACCGCCAGCCACACGCCCGGCTCCGTGCCGAGCCGCTGGTCCATCGCCGCGAAGAAGTTGATCACGTTGCGATGCTCGACCATCACACCCTTCGGCCGCCCCGTCGAGCCGGAAGTGAAGATGCAGTAGGCCAGGTCGGCTGGCTTTGCGCCGCCGGAAAGGTTCCCCGCGTCCTGCCGCGCGATCTCCGGCCAGTCCAGGTCGAGGCAGATGGTCCGCGCGTTCGTCTCGGGGATCTCTCCCAGCAGCGGCCCCTGCGTCAGGATGATCGACGCCTGCGAATCCTCCAGCATCATCCGCAACCGTTCAGCCGGATACGACGGGTCGAGCGGCACATACGCCGCACCCGCTTTATGGATGGCCAGCACTGCCACCATCATCTCGAGCGATCGCTCGCACGACACGGCCACGAGCATGTCCGGCCCCGCGCCGAGCGTCCGCAAGTGACGCGCAAGCTGGTTCGCCCGGGCGTTGAGCTCGCGGTACGTGAGGTGACTGGTCTCGAACACCACTGCCGTCGCGTCCGGCGTTCGCGCCACCTGCTCCTCCACGAGGTGGTGGACGCAGCGATTCATATCCACCTCGCGCGCCGTCGCGTTCCAGCTCTCGAGCACCTGCAGCCGCTCGGCGGCGTCGATCAGCGGCAACGTCGTCCATGGTCGAGTCCGGTCGGCGCCCTCGCACGCCATGCTGCAATTCTCGCCGCCACTCATACCCATCGCGATGAGTATCCCCGCGAACTGCCGCGCCATCGTCACCACCTGTCGCGCGGTGATCACGTTCGCATCGTGGCACCAGAGCCCGTCCCCGCTCGCGCTCAGCACGAGCGTGAGGTCGCCCGTCGGCGGCAGGCGGTCCTCGAGACGTTCCACGATCTCGATCCCGACCGGCAACGAGAACTCGCGCCCCGCCAATGGAAGCGGCGAGATCGAGGGATGCCGCGCCATCAGGTCTCTCGTGAACCCCGCCCCCGCGCGCAGCGCCGCGATCTCCCGCGCGATCTCCGCGTCCGCTTCCTCCACCGTCGCCGTCGTCTCCAGCTCCACGCGCATCGGCACGCGCTCCGCGATGAACGCCCCGAGCCCCGCAGGCGCACCGACTTTGCCCGCCTCGCGGAACCAAAGGTCGAACCGGGGCACACCGGCAAGCCGCGCCATGTACAGCGCGAACGCGCGCGCGATCACGTCCCGGTCTCCGCGAGCGTCGAGCGGCACGGTCTCGTGACGGTGCCCCTGCATGCGACGCTCGGCGTACGGCAGCTCCAACGGCTGCAGGTCGCCGAGTCTCGACGCCCAGCGGTTCTCCGCGGCGGCCGCGCGTGCCATGAATGCGCCGAGCTCTCCTACCTTGGCGCCGTCGAGCGGCGGCAGCACGTCGCCAACCGCGGCGCCGAGGGCCTGGAGCACCTCGGACGCGGTGAGCGGCGCGCCATCCGCCGTCGACAGCTTCGACGCCCCGAGCACGCCGTCCGCCGTCGCCACGCGCAGCACGTCTCCGGCGGCGGAGAGGATCGTGCCGGGACGCATCGCATCGTGGTCAGGCACGTCTGCGCCGTCGGCCACGCGTCCGTTCGCGAGATCCGCCTTCACGAGCGAGGCCGCGAGATTCTCCCTCACGAGCGAAGCCGCGAGATCCTCCCTCACGAGCGAAGCCGCGAGCACCAGCCCCCGCTCGGACACGATCTTCGGGATCGCGAGCGGATTGCGATACGGCCCGAAGTCCAGTGCGCGACCGAGCGCCGCCAGTTCTTCCGCCGGCCGGCGCCAGTCCAGCCAGCCGAGCCCCTGCGGGCGGTGCGCGCGCCCATGGAACGTCGACCGGTCGAGTTCCTGCGCCCTGCGCGGGAGCTGTTCGCGCTCCAGCAGCTCGAGCAAATCGGGGAACGATTCCACCCCCGCCTGCAGGCAGCGCGTGTTCAGGTCGAGCGAACTGTCCCGCGGCCCCACACTGAAGCGGCGCTGCAGCACGATGTCGCCCGCGTCGACGCCATCGGTCATCAGGTGCCAGGTGATGCCGAACTCCCGCTCTCCCGTCATCAGCGCCCACGCGGGCGCGTTCAGGCCCCCGTACCGTGGCAGCGGCCCATCATGGAAGTTCACTGCGCCGCGCAGCGGCAGCGCGAGCACCTCGCGCGGCAGGATCCTGAGGTTCGTGATGCTCAGCAGGTAGTCGAACGGCGACTCCGCGAGCACCGCCACGTAGTCGGCACCCGGGGGGATCGACCGCACCCCATGGACGCCACACCAGTCCGTCACCGCCGGCGCGTCGCTGATCACGCCGAGTATGTCGTGCCCGCGCTCGAGCAACGACTCGGCGCAGCTCAGCAGCAACGACTCGGTCCCGATGAGATGGCAACTGAATGGACGCGTCATGTGCAGACTCGAAGCACAATCGAGGCCGTGCCCACAACACCTTTGGCCTCATGCGAGGGGACGGTGCAGTGGCCCGTCTTGGTGCGGCGATGCTCATCGCGCGCGCGCCACGGACGTTGCGCTCTCGTCCCCTAAAGGAACGCGCGCGGCGTCCAGCGCCTCGCGTCCACCGTCTCGCCCGCGCGCGCTATCGCCACCGCCGCCACGAACCGTGCGTCGAACTGCGGCTCGAGGTGCACCATCGTCCATCGTGCCGCGGCCGCCCGGTCGCCGTCCAGGTGGAGGATGCGCGCATCAGTCGCGTCCAGCGATACCGCGAACCGGTCGAGCGCGTGCCCGAGCCCCGTCCCGATCGCCTTGATGT
>DATLLD010000128.1:0-15597 GCA_035538035.1 Gemmatimonadaceae bacterium
CTTGCTGATGGCTGCGCCTGTTCCAGAACGAATCCGGGCCGATCTCATGGACCCTGCCACCCTCGCGGCCCTCGGGCGCCTCGAGGTGGTGTCGCGTTGGGTCGTGGATGGCCTGCTTGCCGGCCTACATCGCTCGCCGAAGAAAGGTTTCTCCGTCGAGTTCGCCGAGCATCGCGCCTATCAGCCAGGAGACGACCTCCGGTTCATGGACTGGAAGGTCGCGGCGCGGGCGGACAAGTGGCTGATCAAGCAGTATGAGGAAGAGACCAATCTCCGCGCCACCGTGGTGCTGGACGTCAGCAAGTCCATGGATTGGCGCAGCTCGCCGCAGCTCCTCACCAAGCTCGGCTATGCCGAGCGACTCGTCGCCGCGCTCACGCTGTTGCTGATCCGCCAGCGTGACGCCGTCGGCCTGATCCGCTTCGACGACGAACTCCGTTCGGTGGTGCCGCCACGCTCTCGCTCGGTGCAGTGGAAGCGGATCCTGACTGCCCTTGCGGACCCCGGCTCAGGGCTCGGATCCGACGCCGTGGGGGCACTGAAGCAGGCCGGCAAGCTGATCACTAGGCGCGGCATGGTGGTGCTCGTCTCCGACCTGCTGCTCGACCCCGAGGAGACCGAGACCACAGTGCATGCGCTCCGCGCGCAGGGGCACGACGTCACGGTGCTTCACATCCTCGACCCCGCCGAGGCGTCGTTCGAGGTGGGAACAGGCGAGGCGCTGTTCGTGGACCCCGAGGGCGGCGCCTCGCTCGCCGTGACGCCTGCGGATGTGCGCGACGCCTATCAGGAGACGGTGCGCGAGGCCATCGACGAGTGGCGCGCGCGCTTCTCGGCCGCCGGCGCGTTCTACGAGACCGTCAGCACCGCCCAGCCCTTCGGCTTGCCACTCCGGCGCGCCTTCGCCGCGCGTCAGCGGCTGAACTGAGAACCGTCGCGCGCCTCCCATGAGTTTCCTCGCGCCCTGGGCGCTCTTCCTCGCGGCGGCCGCCGGCGTGCCGCTCGTGCTGCACCTCCTCCGGCGCCGCACGGGCACACGGTTCGACTTTCCCGCCGTGCGCTACCTGCTGCGCGCGCAGAAGGAGCACGCGCGCGAGGTTCGGCTGCGCAACCTGCTGCTGATGCTGCTCCGCGTCGCCATCGTGGTGGCGATCGCCTTCGCGGCGTCGCGTCCAGTGGGTCCGCTTCCCGGCATCGGGCATGCGCCGGCCGCGGTGGCGATCGTGCTCGACAACTCGCGCTCGACCTCGGTGGCCGGCGCCGAGGGACCCGTCTCGGGACTCCTCGCCGCCGCGGCGCGTGAGGTGATCGACGCCAGCGCCGCGAGTGATCGCGTGTGGATAGTGACGATGGACGGCGCCGTCGTGGGCGGCGCCGCGGACCAGTTGCGCGCCGGCCTCGGCCGCGTGCTCGCGCTCGACGGGGCAGGGAACGCCGACGCCGCGATCCGCCGCGCCGCCGCGCTCGTCAAGAGCAGCGGCATCCCGGCCGGGCGCATCATCGTGCTCACCGACGCGCAGGCCAGCACATGGCAGGGCGTGACGGCGAGCGCCGTGGATGGCGTGCCGGTCACGCTGCATCGTCCGCATGGGGACCCACCTGCCAATCGTGCCGTCGCTTCGGTGGCGACTGAGCCGGCGCACTGGAATCCACGCGGCGCCGTCCGCGCGACGGTCATCGGCACCGACTCCACCACCTGGCGCGTGATCCTCGACGGGCGCACCGTCGCGCGCGGCAGCGTGCAGCCGGGCGCGGCGATCCTCGCGCGACTCCAGCCCACGTCTCGCGGGTGGGTCGCCGGTGCCATCGAGCTCGCGCCCGACGAACTCCGCGGCGACGACATCCGCCACTTCGCCGTGCACCTGGGCGAACCGCCGGTCGTGAGCGCGGACCCAGCCTCGGGCGCGTTCCTGCGCGGCGCCGTCGACGCGCTGGTGCAGGGCGGGCGCGCCGTGCGTGGCGACGGCATCCTCCTCGCGAGCGCTGAACGTTCGCGGCGGCCGGCGTTGCTCTTTGCGCCCGCCGATCCATTGAAGGTCGCCGACGCCAACCGCTCGCTCGCGGCGGCTGGCGTGCCCTGGCAGTTCGGCGCGCGTCGCACGGGGCCGGCGCCGCTGCGCGGTGAGGGCGTTGATGGCGCGGTGGCGCGAACCTGGTATCCGTTGGTCGCGGCGCGCGGAGATCGTAGCGCGCCGAGCGGCGGCGCGAGCGTCAGCGACGTCGACACGATCGCGCGCGTGGGCGGCCAGCCGTGGGCCGTCGCGGGTGACGGCTACGTGCTCGTCGCCAGCGCCGCCGACCCCGACGCCACCGACCTCACCGTGCGCGCCGCGTTCGTGCCCTGGCTCGACGAACTCCTCTCGCAGCGCCTCGCGCAGGGCACCGGCGCCGCAGTGGAAGTCGCGCCGGGCGCGATGGTGCGCGTCCCCACCGGCATCGACCTGCTGGAGGCTCCCGACGCGAGCACGCGTCCCGTCGTCGCCGGCGCCGCCGTCGAAGCACCGTGGACGGCGGGCGTGCACTTCTGGCGTCGCGGCACGGAGCGGGCCGGCGCGCTGGTGGTCAACGGCGAGGTCGCCGAGTCCGACCTCACGCGCCTCGCGGCCGACGAACTCGCCGCGCGGCTCGGCGCGGCGAATGAAAGCGTGGTGGCAGATGCCGGCTCGCTCGGCCATCAAGCGTTCGGCGCCGGTGGCCAGCGCGCGCTCGCCGGTTCGTTCCTCATGCTCGCGCTCGTGTTGATGGGCGCCGAGTCGCTCGTCGCGCGGCGCCACGGAAAATCCGCCTGATGGCACTGCCGATCCTGGTCGAGCGACTCTCTGCGCTGGCCGCGTTCACGCGGCTCCGCGCGACGCTCCCGCGCGACCGAGGCCACCAGGCGGTGAGTGGGCTCGCCGGTTCAGCCGATGCCGTGCTGCTCGCGTCGCTGGTCGCTGCCGACCCCAACCGGCTGTTCGTCGTCGTCGCCGACCAGTTGCCCGAGGCCGAACGCTGGCTCGCCGACCTGCAGTCCGTGCTCGGCGAGGAAGTCGTGGTCCTCTACCCGCCGCGAGAAGGGTTCGGCGAGGTCGAGCCGCACGCCGAGGTGGCGGGCGAGCGCGTGGAGACGCTGGAGAAGCTCTCGCGCGGCAAGGTGCGCGTGCTGCTGACGACGGCGCGCGCCATCCAGGAACGCACGCGGCTGCCGCGCGCGCTCGCCAGCGCGCGACTCGAACTCGTGAAGGGCGCCGTCCACCGGCTCGAGGACCTCGTCGCGCATCTGGAGCGCGTCGGCTTCGAGCGCGTGACGCTGGTGGAGGACGTGGCGCAGTTCAGCGTGCGCGGCGGCATCGTCGACGTCTACGGCTTCGGCATGAACGAGCCGATGCGGCTCGAGTTCTGGGGCGACGAGCTGGTCGAGCTGCGGCGCTTCGACGTCTCGACGCAGCGCACCACTTCGCCGGCGAACAGCGCGCTGATCCTGCCGGTGGAGGTGCGGGGGACGGACGAGGACGAGGAGGATGTGGGCGACACCCTCCGCTCCTCGCTCCCCGAGCTCTTCCCCGCCGGCACCCTCATCACGATCCCGCTCGGCGTCGCGCTCCGCCCTGAGATGGAGCGCACCTGGACGGAGGCCGCGCATCATATAGAACTGGCGCGCCGGCGGGGTGAGGATGTCGTCAAGCGCGAGGACCTGCTCCAGTCGCCGGACGTCGCGCTCCGCGCGCTGGGCATGTTCCCGACGATGGACCTCGTGCCGGAAGGGTCCGAGCACGACGAGCGCACCGTCCACTTCCCGCTGCGCAAGCCGGAACCCGTGGAACGCGACATGGCGCGCCTCTCGGCCCTCGTGCGCGACGGCACGCCGACGGTGATCCTCTGCGACAACAAGGGGCAGGCGGAACGTCTCGAGGAACTGCTCGATGCGGGCGGCGCCGGGCGCTCGCCCGCCGCGCTCGTGATCGGCGTGCTCGGCGGCGGGTTCCTGCTGCCGCCGCGCGGCACGCCGGACGGGCTCCGCGTCCTCACCGACCACGAGATCTTCCGGCGCGAGCGTCGCATCCGCCGCACGCGGCGCTACGCCACCGGCACGGCGCTCGAGCACGTCACCGCGCTCAAGGAAGGCGACTATGTGGTGCATCTCGACCACGGCGTCGGCATCTATCGCGGCATGACCACGATCTTCCACGGCGAGAGCACCATCGAGGTCGCCGTGATCGAGTACGAGGGCGGCGACCGCCTCAACGTGCCGCTCTACCGGCTCGACCAGATCGAGAAGTACCGTGCCGCCGGCGACATCGACGAGGACGCGCCTGCGCCCCGCCTGCACAAGCTCGGCGGCAAGCGCTGGACGGCCCAGAAGGAGAAGACGCGTTCGGCCCTGCGCGAGATGACGGCCGAGTTGCTGGAGCTCTACGCGCGTCGCAAGGTCGCGGGCCGGCCGCCGCACCATCCCGACGGCGCCTGGCAGAAGCAGCTCGAGAGCTCGTTCCTGTTCGAGGACACGCCCGACCAGCGCAAGGCCACCGACGACGTCAAGCGCGACATGGAGGGCGAGCGGCCGATGGACCGACTGCTCGTGGGCGACGTCGGCTACGGCAAGACGGAGATCGCGGTGCGCGCCGCCTTCAAGGCGGTGCAGAGCGGGCGCCAGGTGGCCGTCCTCGTGCCGACGACGGTGCTCGCCGAACAGCACGCGCGCACCTTCGGCGAACGCTTTGCCGACTTCCCGATGCGCATCGCCGTGATGAGCCGCTTCCAGACGCACAAGGAACAGGAAGCGGCGATGGTCGAGCTCGCCGCGGGCACGGTCGATGTCGTCATCGGCACGCATCGGCTGCTCAGCCCCGACGTCTCGTTCAAGACGCTCGGCCTGATCATCGTCGACGAGGAGCACCGCTTCGGCGTGAAGCACAAGGAACGGCTCAAGCAGCTCAAGCTCGAGACCGACGTGCTGACGCTGACCGCGACGCCGATCCCGCGGACGCTGCACCAGTCGCTGGCCGGCCTCCGCGACATGACGCTGATGCAGACGCCGCCGCGCGACCGCTCGCCGGTGCTGACCTTCCTCGAGCCCTGGGACGACGGGCTCATCGAGGAGGGCATCGCGCGCGAGCTCGACCGCGGCGGGCAGGTGTTCTTCGTGCACAACCGCATCGAGACCATCGAGGCCATCGCCGACCACATCAAGAGGGTGGTGCCCCGCGCCCGCGTCGGCGTGGGCCACGGCCAGATGAAGGAGCGCCAGCTCGAGACGATCATGAAGCAGTTCGTCAGCGGCGAGATCGACGTGCTCGTCTCGACGCTGATCGTGGAGAGCGGCATCGACGTGCCCAATGCGAACACCATGTTCGTGAACCGCGCCGACCGGCTCGGTCTCGCGCAGCTCTACCAGCTTCGAGGCCGCGTGGGACGGTCGCACCGGCGCGCCTACTGCTACCTGATAGTGCCGGAGCACACCGACGAGGACGCGGAGCGCCGGCTCCGCGTGCTCGAGCACCACACCGAACTCGGTGCGGGCTACCGCGTGGCGCTCAAGGACATGGAACTGCGCGGTGCCGGCAACCTGCTCGGCCCGGAGCAGTCCGGGTTCGTGCACGCGGTCGGCTTCGACCTCTATCTCCGCCTGTTGGACGAGACGGTGAACCGGATGATGCGCGGCGAGCACGCCCCGCCGCCCCCGCCGGCCGACGTCACCATCGACCAGCCGAGCTACCTGCCGGACGACTTCATCGCCTCACAGGCGGTCAAGCTGGACCTGTACCGCCGGCTGGGTTCGGCGCGCGGGGTCGCCGACGTGGACGAGCTCAAGAACGAGGTCCGCGACCGCTTCGGGCCTCTTCCGCCACAGGCTGAGGCCTATTTCGGCGTCGCCCGGCTCCGCCTGCTCGGCGCCCCCCTGGGTGTCGAAGGCATCCTGGTGCGTGGCGACGAGGCCCGTGTTAACTTCCGCTCCGAAGCAGTCCCGCGTCTCAAGCCCCTCGCGGCCGCCTTCAGGGACGTGCAGTTCCAGGTGGACGTGCGACGGGTACAGCCCCTGTCGCTGAAGCTTTCGCGACTCGGCGGCGCCACGCTGCTGGACGGTCTCGTCCGGGCGCTCCGCACAATCTCCCCCGACGCACGGTAGAAGCACCCTTTCCCAATCAGGACATGACACGCACTCGACTGCTCGTCGCATCACTGCTGGCGGTGACCACCATCGCGTCCTGCGCCGCGTTCAAGGACGCGCTCACGGGCCACGCGGACACGGTCGCCCGGGCCGGCAACCAGGAACTGACCGTCGACGAGCTCGCGCAGCTGATGGCGAACTCCGACGTTCCGCTCCGTCCGGATGTCGCCCGCACCCTTTCGCAGCTCTGGGTGAACTACCAGCTGCTCGGCCACGCCGGCGCCCAGCGCGATTCGATGGCCACCACCGCCGACGCCGACCTGGGCATGTGGTCCGCCATCGCGCAGCTCCGCACGCGCAAGTACTACGAGACCATCGCCAAGTCGTGGGGCACGGTCGACACGGCGTCGCTCGAGCAGAAGTACAACGACGGCGAGCTCCTCGCCGCCGCACACATCCTGCTCTCGAAGCAGCCGGAAGGCCTGTCCGCCACGGCCAACGACTCCATCAAGCGCGAAGCCGAGAAGATCGCGGCCAGCGTGACCTCCGCCAACTTCGCCGCCGTCGCCAAGGCCCGCTCGCAGGACCCGGGCTCGAAGGATCGCGGCGGTGACTATGGCGTCTTCCCGCGCGGCCAGATGGTCCCCGAGTTCGACAGCGGGATCCTCTCGGTCAAGCCGGGCGAGATCTCCAAGGTCGTCGAGACGCAGTTCGGCTACCATATCATCCGCCGCTCCACCTGGCCCGAGATCAAGGACCAGTTCGCCGAGGCGTACGTCGGCCTCGCGCAGCAGAAGGCCGAGAGCACCTACTTCGACGGCCTCGAGAAGCAGGCGAACGTGACGGTGAAGGACGGCTCGGCCAAGCTGGTGAAGGCCATCGCCGAGGACGTCGACGCCTATCGCGACGACAAGTCGGTGGTCGCCACGGCGCGCTCGGGCAACCTCACGGCGTCGCGCCTCGCCGAGTGGCTGGCCGCGTTCCCGGCGCAGTCGCGCATGCGCGCGCAGGTGGTGCAGGCGCCCGATTCGTTGATCCCGATGTTCGTGAAGAACATCATGCGCAACGAGCTCATCCTGCGCGCCGCGGATTCCGCCGGCGTCGGCCCGGACTCGTCCGAGCACACCGAGATCCGCCAGGCGTTCTTCAACGGCGCCAAGTCGACCATGGAGGCGCTGAACGTCGCGCCGGCCCAGCTCGACAGCGTCGTCGGCCAGGCGCCGCGCGACTCGCTCGCCTCGGCGCGCATCGAAGGCTACATGCGCAGCCTGCTGCGCAACGAAGGCGAGTTCGTCGAGGTGCCGGAGCAGCTGGTGATCGTGCTGCGCAAGAAGTATGAGAGCCGCATCGTGCCGGCCGGGCTCGACCGCGCGCTCGCCGAGGCAACCAAGTTGCGCACCGCGGCGGACTCAGTGAAGGATGCCGCGCTGCCGCCGACTGACGTGCCGATGCCGGCCCCCGGCACGGCACAGACCACACCGCCACAACCCTGATGCGTCGCCACCGCCTGCTCGCCGTCCCGCTCCTGCTGCTCGCCGCCGCCTTCCCGGCGGTGGCGCAGGAGGGTGCTCCCCTTCGCTCGGTCGAGGTCGACCGGATCGTCGGGGTCGTGGGCACGCACCCGATCCTCTTCAGCGAAGTGCTGGAGCGGATCAACTTCGCGCGTGCGCAGGGCCTCGCGCTGCCGCCGGATTCCGCCGGACAGCTCGCGCTCGCGCGGCAGGTGCTCGGCCAGATCGTCGATGAGGAGCTCTTCATCGCGGTCGGCAAGGAATACAAGATCGAGATCACCGAGGCCGACGTCTCGGCGCAGGTGGAGCAGCGCATGGACCAGGTGCGCGCGCAGTTCCAGACCGACGAACAGTTTCGCTCGGCGCTCGTGCGCGAGGGCTTCGGCACGCCCGAGGAATACCGCAAGCAGTCCATCGAGCAGGCCAAGCGGGGCGAGTTGCAGAACCGCGCCCGCGACTCGCTGAAGGCCAACGGGCGCCTGGCGCCGGTGAACGTGACCGAGGCCGAGGTCAACGCCGCGTTCGACCGCGCCAAGGACGAGCTGCCGCGGCGCGCGGCGACGGTCGGCTTCCGCCAGATCGTGGTCACGCCGCAGCCGCGGCTCGAGAGCCGTCTCCATGCGCGCGCGCGCATCGACTCCATCCGCAACAAGCTCGAGGCCGGTGCCGACTTCGATTCGATGGCGCGCGCCGTCTCGCAGGACGGGTCGGCGGCGCAGGGCGGCGACCTCGGCTGGAACCGCCGCGGGCAGATGGTGCCCGAGTTCGACCGCATGATGTTCGCGCTCAACGTGGGGCGCATCAGCCCTGTGGTCGAGACGACCTTCGGCTTCCACATCATCCGCGTGGACCGGGTGCGCACCTCCGAAGTGCGCGCGCGCCACATCCTGATCCGCCCGGAGATCGACTCCGTGGACGTGCTCGCCGCCAGGGAGCGCGCCGACTCGGCGATGGCCATGTGGAAGCGCGGCGTCGCGTACGACTCGCTCGTCGCCCGCTTCCATGACCCGGCCGAGGAGCGCACGGTGCCGGAGTTCGTCTACGACTCGCTGCCCGCGGAGTATCGCGTGGCGCTGGGCCAGTTGCCGCCCGAGTCGTTCACGCCGGTGTTCGCGCTGCCGGACCCGGGCACGGGCCTCAACAAGTGGGCCGCCGCGCAGGTGATCCTGCGCAAGCCGGCCGGCGAGTACACGCTCGAGGAGTACCAGGAGCGCATCCGCACCCAGCTCCGTGAGGAGAAGTCGATCCGCCGCACGCTCGACAATCTCCGGCGCGAGCACTACGTCTCCATACGATTGTGACCACGGCGCCCGTGATCGCCGTGACCCTCGGGGACCCACGGGGGATCGGGCCAGAGATCGTCGGCACCGCGCTCGCATCCCTCGCCCGTGACGAGGATGCGGGCGCTCGTCGTTTCGTGGTGATCGGGCCGGAAGGAACCTCCGTGCCGGTGGATGAATCCGTCGGCGCGTGGCGCACGGACGGTTCGCCGGCCGAGGCGGGCAGGCTTTCCGGCCTCGCCATCGAGCGGGCCGTGCGCCTGGCGCAGGAGGGCGCGGTGCAGGGCATCGTGACGGCGCCCATCGACAAATCCGCGCTCCTCGCCGGCGGCTACGACTACCCCGGTCACACCGAGATGCTCGAGGCGCTCACGGGCGATCCGACGGCGATGATGCTGGCCTCGCCCAAGCTGCGCGTCGTGCTCGCCACGACACACATCGCGCTCCGCGACGTGCCGCGCGCCGTGACGCGCGAGGCGCTCGTGCGCGCGGCCCGCATCACCCGCCGCGGGCTGCGCGACTGGTTCGGCATCGCCGAGCCGCGGCTGGCGCTCTGCGCGCTCAATCCGCACGCCGGCGACCACGGCCGCTTTGGCGACGAGGACGACGTGGTGCTCACGCCGGCGGCCAAGGAAGCGGGCATGCTGGGACCGTTCAGCGCGGACACCGTCTTCGTGCGTGCCATGCGTGGCGAGTTCGACGCCGTCGTCGCGCCGTACCACGACGTGGGCATGACCGCCATCAAGGTGGCGAGCTTCGGCGAGGCGGTGAACGTCACGCTCGGCCTGCCGTTCCCGCGCACGTCGCCGGACCATGGCACGGCGCTGGACATCGCCGGGCAGGGCATCGCCGACGCCGGCTCGATGATCGCGGCCCTCAGGCTCTGCATCGCGATCGCGCAGCGGGGGAGGGCGTCCTGATGCACGACCATGCGCACGACCACGGCGTCGGCACGCGCCGCCTCGCGATCGCGCTCACCATCACCGCCGTCTTCTTCGTGGCGGAGCTCGTGGGCGGGTTCGTCGCGAACTCGCTGGCGCTGCTCGCCGACGCCGGACACATGCTCACGGACGTGGGGGCGCTGGGGCTCTCGCTCTTCGTCGCCTGGTTCAGCCGGCTGCCGGCCACGCAGGAGAAGTCGTACGGCTACCTGCGCTGGGAGATCCTCGCCGCGTTCCTGAACGGCTCGGTGTTGCTGATAGCCTCCGGGTGGATCCTCTGGGAGTCCGTGCTGCGCCTGCGGAGCCCGGAGCCGGTCGAAGGGGGGCTGATGCTGCTGGTCGCGACCGGCGGCCTCGTCATCAACGCCATCAGCGCCAAGATGCTGCACGGCACCGCGTCGCACAGCCTCAACATGCGCGGCGCCTACCTCCACGTGCTCTCCGACCTGCTGGGTTCGGTGGCCGCGATCATGGCCGCGCTCGCGGTGCGGCAGTTCGGCTGGCTGTGGGCGGACGCGGTTGCGTCGATACTCATGACGGCGCTGATCGTCCGTGGTGCATGGAGGCTTGTCCACGAAGCGGTGGACATCCTCCTCGAGGCCACGCCCAGGCACATCGATCCCGAGCAGGTGCGCGGGGCGATGTCGGGGGTGCCGGGTGTCGGCGAGGTGCACGACCTGCATGTCTGGAGCCTGACCTCCGGGATGGTGGCGATGAGTGCGCACGCCGTCGTGCCGGATCTGCGGGATCACCAGCGCGTGCTCGAGGAACTGCACGCCGCGGTCGCGCGGTTCGGCATCAGGCACGCCACCATCCAGCTCGAGGGCGTGCCGCTCGGCGCCTGTTGCCCGCTCGACGCATCTCCCGAAGGCTTCACCGAAACCTCCCCCGCTTCCGAGCTCCGACACCGCTGATGGCGCAACTCGACCGCCTCCTCTCCGTGATGATCTCGAATCGCGCGGAGTCCCTGGTCCTTCGCGAGAATGAGGCCGCCGTGCTCCTGATCGACGGCCAGGAACGCCCCGTGACCAAGGCGCTCTCCGGCCCGCAGATGGTCGCGCTCACGAGGGAGATCGCGACCACCGCCGCCGCGGCGTCACTCGACGCGATGCAGCCGACCAAGTTCCGGTACACCAGCGACGACGGCGTCTTCGCGGTGCGGGCGATGATCCAGGGCGAGTCGCTGATCGTCAGCATCACCGTCGACGACGAGGGCGAGTTCCAGCGCGCCACCGGCGTCCTCCGGCAGGTGGTGGTGACCGACGGCGACGCCCCGTCCGCGCCGATCCCCGACGTGGGCACGGCCGCGAGCGAGCCGGGCCAGGCGCGCGAGGCCATGGAGGCGCTGCTCCGCATGCTCGTCGAGAAGGGCGCCAGCGACCTGCACCTGCGCGTGGGCGAGCCGCCGATCCTGCGCCAGAGCGG
This sequence comes from Gemmatimonadaceae bacterium, assembly GCA_035538035.1. Lineage (GTDB taxonomy): Bacteria > Gemmatimonadota > Gemmatimonadetes > Gemmatimonadales > Gemmatimonadaceae > Pseudogemmatithrix. The sequence goes on from DATLLD010000128.1 coordinate 11,246, forward strand.
CGAGATGCAGCGCGTGGAGGGCCAGTCGAAGCTCGACCCGCCGGCCCTCGAGGCGTTGATCAAGTCGATCATGCCGGAGCGCAACCTCAACGAGTTCGCCGAGACCAACGACACCGACTTCGCCTATGAGATCACCGGCGTGGCGCGCTTCCGCGCGAACGCGCTGCGCGACCGCAAGGGCATGGCGGCGGTCTTCCGCGTGATCCCGAGCACGATCATCACCGCCGACCAGCTCGGCGTGACCAAGGAGGTGCAGAACCTCTGCTACCTCACCAAGGGCCTCGTGCTGGTGACGGGCCCCACCGGCTCGGGCAAGTCGACGACGCTCTGCGGGCTGATCGACCTCGTGAACCGGTCGCGCGAGGACCACGTGATCACGATCGAGGACCCGATCGAGTTCGTGCACGAGAACAAGAACTGCATCATCACGCAGCGTCAGGTGGGCGTGCACACGGGGTCGTTCAAGAGCGCGCTGCGCGCGGCGCTGCGCGAGGACCCGGACATCATCCTCGTCGGCGAGCTGCGCGACCTGGAGACGGTCGCCATCGCCATCGAGACGGCCGAGACTGGCCACCTCGTGTTCGGCACGCTGCACACGACGACGGCGGCGAGCACGATCGACCGCCTGATCGACCAGTTCCCCGCGGACCGGCAGGAGCAGGTGCGGACGATGCTCTCCGAGTCGCTCAAGGGCGTGGTGAGCCAGGTGCTGTGCAAGAAGATCGGGGGCGGCCGCGTGGCGGCGCGCGAGATCCTGCTCGTCACCAACGCCGTGTCGAACCTGATCCGCGAGGGTAAGACCTTCCAGATCCCCAGCATCATGCAGACCTCCAAGCGGCTCGGCATGATCACCATGAACGACACGCTGATGGACCTGGTGGAGCGGAAGCTGGTGGAGCCCAAGGAGGCCTATATGAAGTCCGTGGACAAGGCGGCGTTCGTGTCGGCGCTCAAGGCGAAGGGTCACGACGTGAGCTTCCAGGAGTCGGACCCGCTGAACACGCCGGCGGCGGCGAGCGGGCCCGAGCGGCCGGGCACGCCGGGGATGGGCGCGGCGACGGTGCGACCGGGCGCGGCGCGGCGCTGAAGAAATATCTGCTACCCCCCTCCCTCTTGGAGGGAGGGGTCTGCTTATATTGCAAGGCTATGCAAATCCGCAACATCGCCATCATCGCGCACGTTGACCACGGCAAGACGACCCTCGTGGACAAGATGCTCCGCCAAGCCGGAGCGTTCCGCGAAAATCAGGTCGTCGCCGAGCGCGTGATGGACTCCAACCCGCTCGAGAAAGAGCGTGGTATCACGATCCTTGCCAAGAACACGTCGGTGCACTGGGGGGACACGAAGCTCAACATCGTGGACACGCCCGGGCACTCCGACTTCGGCGGCGAGGTCGAGCGGATCCTGCGCATGGTCGACGGCGTCCTGCTGGTGGTCGACGCGTTCGACGGCCCCATGCCCCAGACGCGCTTCGTGCTCCGCAAGGCGCTCGCGCTCGGGCGCACGGTCATCATCTGCATCAACAAGATCGACCGGCCGGGCGCCGAGCCCATGCGCGTGCATGAGGAAGTGCTCGACCTGCTGATCGAGCTCGAGGCCAACGATGACCAGCTCGACGCGCCGGTGGTGTACGCCTCCGGCCGCGAGGGCATCTCGACGATGAGCCTCGACGAGCCGGCCGTGGACTTCACGCCGCTCTTCGACACGATCGTGCGGCACGTGCCGCCGCCGCCGTCGGACGCGGCGGGGCCGTTCCAGATGCTGGTCTCGACGATCGACTACTCGAACTACCTCGGCCGCCTCGCCATCGGGCGCATCGAGCGCGGCACGGTGAAGGTGGGCGACAACGTCCTCCTGTTGCCGGTGGACCAGGCCGTGAAGGCCGCGTCCGGCCGCGTGACCAAGCTCTTCGGTTTCGAGGGGCTCGAGCGCATCGAGATCGAGCAGGCCGTGGCCGGGGAGATCGTGGCGCTGGCCGGCCTCGAGGGCGTCGAGATCGGCCTCACGATGACCGACCTGGAGCACCCCGAACGGCTCGAGGGCATCGCCGTCGAGGAGCCCACCATCTCGGTGGACTTCCTCGTCAACAACTCGCCGTTCGCCGGCCGCGACGGCAAGTACGTGACGTCGCGCCAGCTGAAGGAGCGGCTCGAGAAGGAACTCGAGCGCAACGTCGCGTTGCGTGTGGAGAACACGGATTCGACCGATACTTGGACCGTGTCCGGCCGCGGCGAGCTGCATCTCTCCATCCTGATGGAGACGATGCGTCGCGAGGGGTACGAGTTCCAGGTGTCGCGTCCGCGCGTGATCATGCACCTGGGCCCGAACGGCGAGCGGTTGGAGCCGTACGAGGAGCTGGCGATCGACGTGCCCGAGGAGCACATGGGCATCGTGATCGAGAAGCTCGGGCCCCGGAAGGCGATCATGATCGAGATGAAGAACCCGGGGCAGGGTCTGGTGCGGTTGGTGTACAAGATCCCGGCGCGCGGGTTGTTCGGATACCGTTCGGAGTTTTTGACTGACACGCGCGGGCTCGGGATCATCCATCATCGGTTCCTCGAGTACGGGCCGTTCATGGGCGGGATGCAGGGCCGTCTTCGCGGGGTGCTGGTGTCGATGGAGGCGGGTACGATCATCGCGTTCGCGCTCGGCAACCTGCAGGAGCGGAGCACGCTGTTCGTCTCGCCGGGCGATGACGTGTATGAGGGGATGATCATCGGCGAGAACTCGCGTCCGGGCGACATGGACGTGAACCCGACGAAGGAGAAGAAGCTGTCGAACATGCGCAGCAAGAGCACGGATGACGCGATCGTGCTGGAGCCGCCGCGCCGTTTGACGCTGGAGACGGCGCTCGAGTATATCGAGGACGATGAGCTGATCGAGGTGACGCCCACCGCGATCCGCCTGCGCAAGCGGTTGTTGAGCGAGAGCGACCGCAAGCGGGTGAGCAGGACGGCGAAGAAGGACCGCGCGGCCTCGTAGTCCGCGCGAGGCAGGCAACATTCCAGGAGAGCGCTACAATGCCGGGCAAGCGGGGGACCCTTTCGCCGTGGAGTGCGACTGACGAGGGGGAAGTGATGGGTTTCGGGATGGTGCGGCGCTCTCGCGTGAGCGCGTGGGCGGGGCTCGAGGCGGATCCGGAGGACGAGGATCTGCTGGACGACCCGGAGGACGAGGACCTCGACGAGGACGACCTCGACCTGGACGATGATGATCTCGACGAGGAAGATGATGAGGACTCCGACGACGATCTGATCGACCTGGACGACGAGTTCGACGAGCCTGAGGAAGACGCCCGTCCGCAGCACCCGGGCAAGTACGAGGAGTGAGACGCGAAAAGCGGGGCGCTCGGTTGACCCGGGCGCCCCGTGCGGCTTTATTTCGCGTTCTGTAGTTGAAGCAAAGAGTTCTGACCGGGCCTGTAGCTCAGGTGGTTAGAGCGCACGCCTGATAAGCGTGAGGTCGGAGGTTCAACTCCTCCCAGGCCCACTCCGTTGCGATTGAACGATTTAGCCCGTTTCGGCAATCTGCCGAAACGGGCTTCGTCGTTACTCGCAGCAGCAGCAGGGGCAGCAATCCCCTTCACAGCACGGGCAATCGCAATAGTCGACCATGGAACCCTCCTCGTTTGCCGTGTGAGTTTAACCTATGCCCGCGCGGCACGCGGGCAAGGTCACCGCAAGAGAAACGCGGGAGGCACCATGCTGGAGCACTTCCGATCCGTCGATGCCGTCGTATTCCGCGAGCTGAACGACATCTGCGAACGATTGACCCGCTCCGCGAACCTGGCGCAGGAACTGCTCGCCGGAGAGCGCAGTGACGAGGACAGGATCGCGGGAGCGATCCGCGCCTCCGACCGGGAAGCGCACGACTTGGTCGCGGACGTGAACAGGCAAACGTTCCAGTCGTTCATCATGCGCATCGACCGGATGGACATGCACGCACTCGCGGTCGCGCTGGACGAGGCCGTGGAAGCGATGGACGACATCGGCGCCAACGCCCCGGTGCTCCACGCGAGCGGCATGGGTGCCAGCCCGCACCTCGGACGACTCGCCCAGATCGTGACGGACGCCTCGCGTGAGTTGGCGCACGGCGTGTGGAACATCGGCAAGTCACGCGGGGATGTGCTCCGTGCCGTGAGGGCGATGCGCAGTCTCAAGGACGACGGCGAGGACACGTACTTCACGGGGATGCAGTCGCTATTCGCCGCACCTCCCGATGCGGTCGAGGTCATACGGACGAAGGAGATCTACGATGAGATCGCCGCCGTGCTGAATCGCGTGGTCGGCGTGGGACGCGCGCTCGAGCAAGTGGCGGAAGGATACGCCTAGCTCCAGCAAGACCTCAGCTGA